>PCXZ01000024.1 GCA_002762985.1 Candidatus Woesearchaeota archaeon CG10_big_fil_rev_8_21_14_0_10_44_13
AAAAAACAGGGGATGCAAGTCTGTTTGATTTAAGCCAGAAAGAGCATCTGCACAGATGGGGTGATAATTTTATGGCTCCTAACAATTACTGGCAGAATATTCAAAATGTAGAAGAAGCAGTTTATCACTTATTGACAGAGAATAATCCAATCTTAGCTTCCCCTAACAGGAGCGAACTCATTAAAGGAATTAACGGACTACCCTCGAATTTGCAAGATTATCTTCATAAGATGGGATTTGCTGGATTAATGGCTCATGCATTCGAAAAAGGAAGGCAGAGTTCCCCAATGGCTGTATTGCAAATCTTAGATAAAATTTATCAGGAAAAAACAGGTGATAAGAGTTTATTTGACAGCACCCAAAATATTTATTTAAAAATAGATGGAAGGAACAAGATAATTAGGGAATAGACCTCTAAAAATATCAAAATAAATATAAACCATCACAACCTTTAAAAAACCCTTCCCTTTTCTTCTTTCCCATGCACGACCTGATCATCATCGGAGGCGGATGCGCCGGCCTTTCGGCAGGCATATACTCAGCCAGGTACAACATAAAGACTCTCATAATAACAAAAGAGATGGGAGGCGTCCTCAATGAGGCCCATAAGGTCGAGAACTGGCCAGGCACAAGATCCATCTCAGGGCTTGATCTCATGATGAAGATGAGGGAGCATGCAGAAGGCCTTGGAGTGGAATTCGTTGATGAGGAGGTCCAGAAGGCTGAGAAGAAAGGGAAAGTCTTCACAATCCATACTGGCGGCAAAAGCTACCAATCTACTGCGCTCATCCTTGCGATGGGCCTTAAAAGGAGGCACCTTAATGTCCCTGGCGAAGAGAAGTTCGCGGGCAAAGGGGTAAGCTATTGCTATACATGCGATGCGGCTTTCTTCAAGAACAAGGTAGTGGGGGTTGTCGGAGGGAATGATTCTGCTGCTCTTGCCGCGATACTCCTTTCACAGTATGCAAGCAGGGTCTATATAATATACAGGAAGGATGATATAAGGGCAGAGCCCATAAACAAGAAGGCAGTTGAAGAGAATGACAAGATAGAGGTCATCACTGGCACAAATGTCGTTGAAGTCAGGGGGGATAAGATGCTTACAACAGCGATCCTCGACAAGCCTTACAAAGGCAGCAAGGAATTCAGGCTGGACGGCCTGTTCATAGAGGCAGGATCCGTGCCTTCTACGATAATAGCAGAGCAGCTTGGCGTCAAGCTGAACGATAACAAGATGATAATCATCGACAGGGAGAAGAAGACGAATGTCGAAGGGGTCTATGCGGCAGGAGATGTGACAGACACTGTGATGAGGCAGGCTATAACTGCTGCTGCTGACGGCGCTATCGCGGCATTGGGCGCCTATCAATACATAAAGAAGGACAAAGTAGATAAGTATTAGCAAAAGATATATGATATTGATGTATCATGCTATAAATATATAATAAACAGGATATAAAAAAGGTGATAAAATGGCTCAGCATAAGAACCAGCGCGTAGGGGTTTTCGTCGATGTCCAGAATATGTATTATTCTGCAAAGCACATATATCATTCTAAGGTCAGCTTCTCAGGCATCCTAAAAGAGGCAGTCAAGGACAGGCTGCTTGTCAGGGCGATAGCATATGTCATAAAGGCAGATGTGGGGGAAGAGAAGAATTTCTTCGAGGCCCTTGAGAAACAGGGCTATGAAGTGAAATCAAAGGACCTCCAGATATTCTACGGCGGGGCAAAAAAAGGGGATTGGGATATAGGCATAGCGATGGACATAATGAGGATGGCAGGAAAACTGGATGTCATTGTGCTTGTCTCAGGCGACGGTGATTTCCAGGACCTATTGGAGCATGCCTCTGCATTGGGCTGCAGGACAGAAGTGATTGCTTTCGGGAAGGCGGCATCATTGAAGCTCAAAGAGCAGGCAGACCTGTTCATCGATATGGACAAGAATCCGAAGAAATACCTCATAGGAAGGCTGACGAACCCTAAGCCGAATATAGAAGAGCCGAAACTGAAAGAGGAGGATTATCATGGAAAGTCTGAACAGTGAAAATTTTGATGACAGGACGAAAGGGATGTGCATAGTCGATTTCTGGGCAGAATGGTGCGGCCCATGCAAGATGCTCGGACCGGTATTCGAGCAGCTTTCAAAGGATTACAAGGGAAAGCTGAATTTCTTCAAGGTCAACACAGAGGAAGCTTCTGACATAGCGGAAAGGTTCAGTGTTATGAGCATTCCGTGCCTTATCGTGATGAAAGACGGGCAGGAGATGGGAAGGGTTGTGGGGTATATGCCGAAGGACAGCCTGAAGAGGAAGATTGATGGGATAGTGAAGTGAATTTTATTTTCTTATTTCCTATATTTTAACTTTAAGCTTTTTGCACCACCCCCTACAATCCATTCGCAATCAAGGCTCAACTTCCCTATATTGCTCATGGCCGCACAACTTTACATTGTCCAACTTGCCGCTAACCTGCTACAACTGCTCCCCAGCCCAGCACAACGCAGGAAGGGGACTGGGGAAACCAAGTAGGGTTTCCCCGTAAAGATTGTTGAATTTTAAAGTATTATCAACTAAGATTATAGTCTATACAACTAACAAAGAAAACATTACTTACCTCAACTACCCATCATGCACTCTTGCCCTTATCATCTCAGGATAAAGCGGTTTGGGAGTCTTCACTGCATACCTCACGTTCTCCCTTATGAACCAAGAAAGGCCTTTTGTGGCTTTTGCTTCATCAGTCGTATCCTCATCCTCGCCTAAAAAAGTGAAGAATGTCTCATGCTTTGATATCTTGAAATTCTCCCTCAATCTCTCCCAATCAGAAACATTGTCCAGGATTATGTTTATCATTCTTGCTTCTGCTGCCCTTCTTCTGCAGCAGGTTTCTCTTCTTTCTCGGCTTTGATCTCTTCTTTCTTCTCTTCAGCCTTATTGGCTTCTTCCTTCTTTTCGGCCTTTGCCTCTTTCTTCTCCTCTTCCTCGCCGAAATCCTCATCATCCTCAGGGTTGTCTATCCCTGAGCTGCTCATCACTATAAGGTCATCAGTCGTAAGCTTCTCGCCTTTCCTCATCTTCTCCTGGACGGCCTTGACTTTCTCGCCCAGAAGGTAATCGTCCCTGCTTCTCCTCTCATATCTTGTATCCTCTCTTGTCTCGTCGACCTTGGTCTTCGCCTTGGCCATCTCTGAGAGCTTGACCTGGAGGCCTTCATTGACCTCATTGAACCTCTTCTTCACTTCGTCTATCTTGACGTGCCATTCATCCTCGTGCTTCTTCAGCTCATCGATCTTCTTGGAGCCCTCTATCATCTCCTCATGCAGCTTCTGGCTCTTTTCGGCCTTTAGCTGGATGTTCCTATGGGCCTCATCAGCCTCTTTCTTCAGCTTATCGATCTCATCGTTTATCTTATGGCTGGTGTCGAAGACGCCGCTTATCTTCTTTATCTCATCATACTGCTTCCTCTTCTCCTTTATCTTGACCATCAGCTGCTGCTCTTTCTGGAATGACATGGCCTCTGTCTCTATCATGGATTCCATCTCTTCAATCTCCTTCTTGAGCTTGTAAGGGTCAGCCTTGATGCTCTGCTTCTTCCTCACCTTGTCTTTCTCAGAATTCAGCTTCTTGGCTTCGCCTATCTTCTTCTTTATCTCGTCGCTCAGCTTCGCCCTCTTCTCCTTGAGCTCCCTTACTTCCTTAGTGAGCCTGTCCCTCTCTGCCCTTGAAGACTTGACAGTGCCGATAAGCTTCCTTATCTCGCCAGAAACCTTGTTTTTTTCGTTGAAAAGGGATTCCTTCTTATCGTCGATAGAATTAAGCTCTTTCCTCAGCTCAAATGTCTCCTTTGCATGTTTTTCCAGTTCTTTAAATACCTTTTTCTTCTCTTCCTTTGAAGCCATCTACATCACTTGCTCTCATTTTAAGTCAAAGACAAGGCGCTGATGCGCCAAGCCCCATAATAAATATGTTCGCAGTCGCGGTCCTCAGCCGAATAATGCGCCGAGTCCTGCTGCAGCCTGCTCTTCTGATTTCTTGTCGTCTTCTTTCTTCTTCTCTTCTTTCTTCTCTCCGCCTGCTGGTGCTGCTGCTGGTGCTGCTGCGACCGGAGCTACTGCTGCTTTCTTTATAGCCTCATCGATGTTGACTCCTTCAAGAGCCGCTACCAATGCCCTTACTCTCGCTTCGTCAACCTTTGCTCCTGCTGCTTCAAGCACTTTCTTCACTTTTGCTTCGTCTACTTTTCCACCAGCTTTGTGGATCAACATTGCCGCATAGACATATTCCATTTCAATCCCTCCATAAAAAATAATTTTTTGTTTTTATCTTATCTGAGCATAAAATCTCCCGATCAATCCCCGTTTTTATCCTAACTGTCAGGTATATTAGCCTCTGATTTCAAGGCTGCCATCTCCCTCTCTGCTTTTGCGAGCACATCGCCCAATACTGCATCAGCGAGTATGTTGCCCTCGATCGCGACTGCTTTTGAATCCCTGAATGCCTTCTGGATCATGAATTCTGTGGTATCCTTGTTCAGTATCCCCGCTTCGATCGCAAGATTGAACGCCCATTGGCCTGCTTCTGCGATCCTTGCCTTGAACTCCTCCTCATCGATAGCCAGGACATCCTTCTTGTATATCATCCCGTCCTCATATACTGCGACTATGTCAAGGCCTATCTCCATGGGCTCGATGCCAAGCCTTGCCAGTATGGAAGCGACATTAGGCTTTATCACCTGGCCTTCTTTCACGACGACTGAATCGGCTTTGATCGCGACTTTTCCCCCTTCGACGCCTGTCTTTATCCCCACTGCGCCCAATTCTCCTATGACTGGGCCTGGAGCGAATGGCGTTACGCTCGCCTTCACGATTATGTCTTTAGGAGCGGTCTGTCCTGCCTTTGCGGGCGCAGGAGACTTGTTCTTGCTTATTGTATTGTATAATGAGAATGGGTTGTCTTTTGTGAATATCAGCGCCGGCATGCCTTTCATGCATGGAATCAGCTGCTCGATGCCTTTCTTCTTGTCCTTCATGGACTCTATCGCTATCTTCATCATCCTTCTCTTAGACATCCTGAGGACAACTTTTTCCCTAAGGAGAGATCTCATCCTCTGAAGCTGAGGAGCCGGCATGTTCTCCATGTTCACTGCAGCTATGATTGGGTATTCTGCGATAAGGCGCTCGAACTCCTTTACATCTTCCTTCTTGTACTGCGCAACATGCGCTTTTTTCTTTTCTTTTCCTTCGCTCATTTTGCTCTTGTTATCCTGATTTTTTGCCCGGGGTTATTGGTGATCATACCTTCAATGGGACTGGCTTGGTCATCGTCAGCTTAAGCAGTACCTCTTTGATATTGTTCTTCTCGTTAGGGACATGATGAAGCACGTTGTTCATTATGTTCATGATATTATCAGCGACTTCCTTGTCAGCCATCTTCTCATTTCCGACAGCAAGCTGTATGATCGGCTTTTCCTTCGCATACGCCCTTACTGTCTTCTGCAGCTTGTCATGCAGCGGCTTCAGGTTGGCTTTAGGAGGCACGACGCATCCTGCTTTAGGATTAGGCATCTTCTTCTTAGGGCCCAAGACTTTACCGAAAGCGCTGGCGACCTTCGGCATTATGTTCGCCTGTGCTATGAAGAAATCGTATTCGTCAGCGAGCTTTTTTGCGGCTTTCTTGTCATTTGCATATTTTTCAAATTCATCCTGGTGAATGGCCTTTTCGCAGGTTTTCCTTGCCTCATCGATGAGCTCGGAACCCACTAAAGCGCATATCCTGCCCTCCCTTCCTTTGCTGTGGTGGAGTGTTATGAAAAGATCCAATTGGTTTTCGGGCTTTTTAAGGTCTAATCCCTTTAGATTTATGATTAGGTCGTATGTTTGGGTGAAATTCCTCTTATTAGAACCTTCCTTTAGCTTTTTGATTGCTTCTAATATATCCTTTTCGTCCATTTGACTCATCTCCACCCTTCTATTAGCCAAATAAGGCAATAGTAAACGGGATTACTGAAAAAAACCGATTTTACGGCTTTTTTGCATGTTTGTATCCAAAGTTGCTGATTTTTGAGGGGGTTTATAAAGGTTACGATGGTTTTGGGAGTGTGGAATCAGATACCAAAGTTTTGGATTCAAGACTAAGGGGTGTTAATGAAATCCGCCTTAAACCTTAGAATTCTACGATTTTAGAAGGTTTCAGCTCTATCCCTACATGGGTTATATCCATCCCCATAGTCGTCAACGGGTGCTTTGTGCCTCTCATCTTGAGGATCTCAAATGCCCTCTTTCTCGTGCCTTTCTGCCTTGCATTATATAATACTATTATGGAATCGACCTCAAACTCAAGAGTTGTCGAGAATATCTCCTCTCCTTTTGAGATCTGCTGGGCAGTCAGAATTGCAGTGCAGCCCCAGCTGTTTATCAGGTCGAACAATGACAACGCCGCTTCTTTCCTTGTCAGCTCATCCTTGTACAGCAGAGCGAATGATGTTATGGAATCGATCACCATCCTTTTCACATTGGATTTGGATATCATGCTCTCGACTGTCCCGCCGCCTTCTATAAGCATCTTCTTCACCTGCTCAGGATTATATTCCATGAAGATGAATTTGCCCTCTTTCTCATATCTCGCGAGATCCCAGCCCATGCCTATCATGTCGGAAAAAAGCTTCTCTTTCTTCTCCTCAAAAGTTATGTAAATCCCCGTCTCATTGTTGTTTATTATGCCGTTCACAAGGAACTGGATCGCGAAGATGGTCTTGCCTGTGCCTGCTCCGCCAAGAAGGAGATTTATGCTCTTCTCTTTCAGTCCTCCCTGCACAAGGCCGTCAAAGCCAGGTATGTATGTCTGGACCCGGCCATGGTTCCTTCTTGTCTCTGTTCCTATGCGCATTATCTTATTGATCATCTTATAGCCTATTTCCTCCTGCTTTTCATCACATCCTGCTCGATGAGCGAGAATGGTATCTGCTTCGTGTGCACGACCATCCCTTTCTCTGTTATGCTCATGGGGAATATGTCAAGCAGGTGGTCCTGCCCCCTCATCTTGGGGATATGGATGCATCTCTCGAACATAGAGCCTTTCCTTATCATGGTCAGGTGCACAAGGCCCTCGAAAATGAAATCCTGCGCGGAGAATTTTATCTCATCTATCTCAAGATTGGTCTTCTCTGATGTTGCCAGCAATGTAGAACCCATCTTCTTCGTGTGCTTTATGAAGTCAAGTATGCCTTTCCTGAAATCTATCTTGCTTTCATAGTAAACATATTCGAACAGGGTGAGCGAATCGAGGACTATCCTCTTTATGCCCCTTGTCTTTATAGCATTGAGCGGCTCTTCAAGGGAGAGTATTTTCCTGCTTGTGAGATCCTGCTCATAGATCTGCAGCAGACCGTCTTCATGCTTCTCTATCTCCGCGCCTATCTCCTTTGCGTATCTTCTCAGGGAAGCGGCGCTTTCCTCAGAAGTTATGTATAGGCAGGGCTCCTTGTTCCTGAGGCCTTCTGCAATGAACTGCAATGCAAATATTGTCTTTCCTGTGCCAGGAGCCCCGGTGACAAGAACAGAAGAACCTTCCAATATGCCTCCTTTGAAAACCTCGTCAAGGCCAGGTATGCCTGTCTTCATGAGTCCCATCTATCAACCTCTTTTTGGCTGATTAGTGCAGAGAAGTATATATAGTTTTCTGATTATGCTCCTAAGGGGGATTTCGGCAAAAGTCTCAAAAAAGCCCCTGACAAAAAGATAGATTAAAAGCCCCATGTAGTATAAGACAAAAATAACGCATAATTTATATAGTAGTTCTGTTTTATACCCTCATGATAAACCTACAAACACGAGAACTCG
>PCXZ01000004.1 GCA_002762985.1 Candidatus Woesearchaeota archaeon CG10_big_fil_rev_8_21_14_0_10_44_13
TTCCAACGAGAGAAGAGATGCAGGAAGCATTGGAAAACTTTTGGGCCGAACATATTTTTATGCAAGATTTTATGCGTTACTTATGTCGTTGACTACCGATGGGTTAAATTTTTATACTCCTCCTGATTAATATTTTTCATGACGGCGATATGGACCGAAAAATACAGGCCGCAGAGCTTCTCTGAGATAAAGGGCCAGAAGGAGGTAGTGAGCAAGGTAGAGGCCCTTGTAAAGCAGCAGAATCTCCCTCATCTTCTTTTTACTGGGCCGGCAGGCACCGGAAAGACCACCCTGTCCCTGGTTATCGCAAAACAGCTTTTCAAGGACCAGTGGAAAGCCAATCTTCTTGAATTGAATGCCTCTGATGAGAGGGGGATAGACATAATAAGGCACAAGGTTAAGGATTTTGCCAGGACCAAGGCCATAGGGAATGTCCCCTTCAAGATAATATACCTTGACGAGTGCGATGCGCTTACGAAAGAGGCCCAGCAGGCCTTGAGGAGGACGATGGAGAACTACACCCAGACATGCAGGTTCATACTCTCTGCCAATTATTCCTCGAAGATAATTGACCCTATCCAGAGCAGATGCGCCATATTCAGGTTCAGGCCCCTTGAGAAGAAGGACATGTTTGTCATAATTGAAAAGATAGAGAAGGATGAGAAGATACACCTGAGCGATAAGGCGAAGGAAGCGCTGTACGAGGTATGCGGAGGGGACTGCAGGAAGATGGAGAACATACTGCAGAGCTGCGCTGCCATGGAGAAGAAGATCGATGAGGAATTGGTCTTTTCGATGGCTTCCGTCGCAAGGCCGCAGGACATAAAGAATGTGCTCAATCTGGCATTGAAGAACAAGTTCATTGAGGCCAGGAATGAGCTATTGAACATAATGCTGAAATACGGGCTGAGCGGGGATGACATAATAAAGCAGGTCCAGAAGGAGATCCTTGACCTTGATATAGGCGGCAGGAAGAAGATGGAGCTTATAGCCTACTGCGGCGAGGCAGAGTTCAGGCTGAGCGAAGGGAGCGACGAGTTCATACAGCTTGAGGCTTTGCTCAGCAAGTTTGTGCTGGCTGGTTCTGAGAAGTAATATAAATGACATAGATCAGCATAAGATAAGGTTATAACATTTTATATTCTTAATAGATTAGAAAGAAAAAATGATAAAAAAATAGAAATAATAAAATAATCAGCCCTTGCTCTTTATCCTTACGCTCTGCTGGATAAGATCCCTGTAATCATAGCTTATCGTCAGGTCGATCTGCTTCGTGTATAAGGTTTTCTTCTCCATAGGGCTATTGAGCTTGCATCTTATTGTCGCTTTGTTGTCGACAAGCCTTGCCTCGCCGTCCTGGCCTGCTGCCTTGCATTCCCAGTTCCCTGGATTTGATGTCTCATCAAGGCTGAAAGAGATCTGGCCGTATCTTGAGTCGAACTCTGCGTCGGGCTTTGTCACTTCGCCGCCGCCTACGTTCTCAACTTCATACTCGATTGCTATCAATCCTGCGCCAGCCCTTGTCTCTCTTGCAGATTTGACTGTGATCGGGCCTCCTGAAGAGAATACCTGCTTGGTCTCCTCGACATTGCATACTGACTTGTCCGACAGGTCCTCCTTGAAGCATACCTTCGGCACTGCAACGTGCGTCTTGTAAGGATATTTGTAGCTTGCAAACACTGTAGCATCATAATAGCTTGTCTTCAGGTCTATCTTGTATTTTGCATCGCCGAAATCGACTGTCTCTTCTCCGCCCAATGTGTTGAATTCAGAGATCCCGTCAAGCTTGTTGGCATTTGCCTTCTGTGTCACAATGCCTTCAAAATCTGAACCAGAAATCCCTTTCAGGGCTATATCTGCCTTGCCTATCTCGACTGTATCCTCACCTTTGTTCTTGAGCGTTATCTCTATCGGGAAAGTCTCGTCTTCATAGATTGTCGGGACGCCGTTCTCGACAACGCCGAAACTCTCGAAATTGGCTATGATGCCCTGGGCGCCGCCTTTATATGGCGAGCCGGTAGTCTGATCCTCAGTATTGCCTCCTTCGCAGCCGGCCAATGCAACCATCGCAATGATAAGCACAATGAAGATATGTTTTTTCATTTTAAACCTCCTTTAGCCTGATTAAGGCTTATTTGTCATGCTTTGTTTTTAAGTTTTTTGTTTTTAAGCTGATTTGAAGCATTATATTATTCGAATAGCTCATGTTCGGCTCTGTTTGGCCGTAATTAGCCACATTCACCCATAAGTATATTTCCCTGGCAATCTCCTTATCTTGACATCAGCAGATATTGAGCTCCTGTAGCCATAATCAAGCTCTATGTTAAGCAGGGTCTCGTATGCCTCTCTTCCAAGGTCGCCTTCCCAATGGCATATTGCAAAACCATTGCCTCCTGTGAGCCTTATTGTCGATGGCTCGCATTTCATCTCATTGTCAGAGAACTTTGCCCTTATATCTATCTTATCTATCTGAGTCCTGTCAAGCTTTGAATCGCAGTCTGTTATCGGGGCTGCGTTATCTATTACTGTTCCTCCGCCGACATTCCCCACATTGACCTTGAACTGCACCCTGTTCCTTGATGTCTGGGCCTCTACGCTTGTAACTGCAACAGGCGCGCCCTGGCTTCCGCTTATCTGTGGTGGGCCCATTGCGCAGACCTTCTCTGCATAGCCTATGCCATAAGGGTCAGGGTCTATGCATGCCTTGCCTATCGCATATGTCCTGTATTTGTAGCATGCTGTTGCCTTTATTGTCTGGGGGAATATGTCTGCATTGTCAGGCATATTGACTGAACCTAAAGAGAATGTGGCTGTGTTGATAAGATTGCCATCGGGATTGAACTCATCCTTTCCTTTTGCGCTTATCCCGCTGTACATATCCCTGTCGAAATGAAGGTAATTCTTGTCATAGCCTCCGAGATAGATATACCCGCTGGTCACATCAAACGCACCCTTATTGACATATTCGATTGAAGCATCCATCCTGTCTCCTTCATATACCTCTGGAGGCGGAGCCCCGGTCACAAACTTAAGCACAAGACCCTGTGACCCTGTCCTGAATGTGCCATCCAACTGGTTCTTTGGTTTTTTTGTTGATCCGCTGCAACCAGCAACAGAAAGCAGCATAACTACTATAAGGATTGATATAATTGTTTTTTTAAGCTTCATATTATCCTCTCTTTTTCTACTCTATAATGCGGATAGTGCCATTATTATATAAATATTTTCGTTATTTTCAGGTATTAATGCTTTTCTTGTTTCATCTGGCGCCAGCATCATATTATCCTGCTCATAGCCAGGTCTTTTGATATTGTCTGGCTATACCCATATTCCAGGACCACTTCCAAAGTCGTGCTGTAGGCCCCTGTTTTCGTATTGATGATGCCTTTCTTCACCTTGCACACGAATTTATCATCCTGCCCCCTTAATCTTATCTGGATGGGGCTGCATTCAAAATACCCTCCTTTCAATGAATAGCCTGAGAAGGATATGTCATCCAATGTTACTGTGTTGATATCCTCTGTTTTCAGGTTTGCAGAAGAGCATGCATCACTTACCTTGTCTTTATTGAACACTAGCCCATCCCCTTTGTTTGAGATGTGCACTACAAATTGGGGGCTGGCCGATTTTTCCTCCCCTTCCTCATTGTTCGGAAGAACGCTCACATCAATCTTATCGACAGAGATGGGGCCTCCCTGGCCGCCTGACAATGAGATATCCTTTGCGGTGCAGGACTTGTCTATAGGATTCAGGTTATAGGCGTCTGTGTCTATGCATACGCTTGCGCTTGCCAGTGTCTGATACCCATAGCATGCTGTTGCCCTTATCGAAGCTGAGCGCGTTATGCTCTGCTTTTCAAAAGGCAATGCATCTACATTTGCAAAGATTGAGTCTATTTCGCCAGTCGGGTTGATGTCGGATCTCCCTTTCAGCTTGAAAGAGACTTTTTCGCCGCTTGCGCCGACCTGGGTGAATCTCTCATTATCGTTCAACTGCCACCCCATTATCTCCATGTAATTCCTTTCGACAGACAGAAGAAGATGGCCGTCTTTTATGTCGTATGCGCCCTTGTTCTCCAGGCTGATGCCGACCTGGAAAGGCGTTCTCTGGTTTTCGCCGGTCGCCTGGATATCAGAAGGGGGAGCGTTCTTCAGGAATGACATTGCAAGGCCAGTTGTGCCTGTATGGATCTGCACTGTTATGTCCTTGCTTGGTCTCTTCAGGCCTGAACAACCGCTGATAAGGAGGGCAGCCATGCAGATGAGGGACAGTGCCAAGACGGATCGCATCACAAATCGGGTTTCAGATCGGTTTCGATTTCTCATTTTCATGTTGTTCCTTCCTCCACAACCTTCACATCCCATGCCTTCTCCTCAACCTTTGTCCCGTTGCTTGAGATTGCCGAGAATATGACTTTTGCATCGCCTGCCTTGTCAGATGAGAAGGCATATGAGGTCACATCAGGCCATGTCTCCTCTTTGACACCCTGTGACTGCCAGCCATATGATATTGAGCCGGGGTTCGTTATTGTAACTGAAAATTCCTTCTGCTGGCCGATTTTGACTGTGACTGGGGAAGAGGTTGGCCGATATGTGAATGATGCTGCTTTCTGCTGTTGTGTTGCGGCATCTGTTCCTTTGCCACCTCCAAGAGCCTCTTTGATATTCACTGAGGTCATTTTCTCAAGCCCATATTCATAATCTGCCGTCACTTTAAAAAATGTGCTTATCAATGGGTAATTGCCCAACAGCCTGTTCATGTCATTCACCTTGAGCCTGCATGCGATTGAATGATAGCCCGCAACTTCTTTTATGTCATCCAGGCCCATCTTGCCTCCCGTCTTCTGCTTCTTTATCTTATAGACGGAGATGTACTTGCCATCCTCGCACTCATCCCCTGTGCATGAGACCTTCTCGAAAGCATGGTCGCAGTAGGTTATCTCCATCGCATCAGGTATCTTTATCGTTATGTCATTCGCTTTTTTCAGCTTCCCTTGCCAGGCATTCTCCAAAGTGATGCCAAGCTTGATGTCCACTGGCTCCGATGTGCTTACCCCTATAGGCATTTCTGATGTCTTTATATTAAGGTTGATCGGCCCATTAGTGCATACTGACGGGGGGTTTTTGTCAGTTATCTTATATTGGTCGAAAGGATCTATGCCTGAACGTTTCATGGCCCTCAAAGTCTCAAGGTTCATGAAGTATGTCTTCAGATAAGACATTGTCTGGAAATTGAAGTCTGCATCCACAAATATGTTCTTCGGCCCCATATCAAAAAACTTAGGTGGGAATTCGCAGGTGATGTACCTCTCTTCCTCTCTTGCCGTCTGCAGCACGAATTCCTTATTGTCTGATGAAGGATCAGCATCGCCCTGCTCTTTTTTCAGCTCGTCTCCGATGCGTTTCTCGCCCCAGCATGTCGCCTTTATTTCTATCTGCTTTTCAGGGTCCAATGTCTTTGCCAGGAGAGTGGCCCACACTATCACGGTATCATCTGCATAAAAATCTGCAGTTACGGGCTCGACATTCTCGATATAAACACCTATCTGCTGGTTTTTTGAGTCTTCGACCTGGCCAGTATAGTAATCGCCGACAGCATATTGTATCTGCTTCTCTGCTGTCTTTTTCAGCTGGCCAGGTATGCCTGCAACAGAATCATATACATACCCCCCTCCTTTTTTCACATTATCCCATGTGTCATACATGACCCCGAACCCACCTACCCTCATCGTCTGGATGTTGAAATCATTGGATATTGAATACCAGAAAGAAGGCACGAATGCGAGCAGGATCAGTATGATATAGGATATCCTCAGCCACTTCGAGAGCCTTGTTGTAGGCATGCCGAACATTATGACCAAAGGCCATATCGGCGCAAGGCTTATTATTGTTGCAATCAGATCGTTCAGGTGGGTTATGTTCAGGAAAAATGTAGATCTCAGGAATAAAGGAACGAAAAATGCGACTGCTGAGATGCCCAACGGCTTGATCAATGCTTTTATGTCGCCGAAACCGCCTTCATACTTGCTGTATATGAAAAGCCATGCATAGACTGCAAATAATATCAGGAGCAATCCTCTTGTTTGCAAATTTTCAAAGTAAGTTTTAAGGTCATAGGCATGCAGCAAAAGGGCCGTTATAAGCAGTATATCTATCGATGTGAACAGGCCCTTGGTCACTCTCCATCCTCCCCCTAAGGCTGCCCTCCCCCCGCCGATTATCACCCCGCCGACAGCAGCTCCGCCTTTTGCAGCGCTGCCTAGTGCCCCTCCTGCTTCAGGAGCCTTGTCTGCCACCCAGCCTGCGCCTCCGGCAGCTTTTCTTTTTGACCAGTTCCACGCTCTTCTCAGCTTGCCTGGCTTTTTTTCTTTCGGCTCATCAGAAGAAGTATCTGTATCGTCTGCATCTCCAGAAGGCGGGTCTGCAGGCTCATCCCCTGAAGATGCTGAAGCGGCTTTTTTCCTAGCAAATTTAGAACCAAATTTGTAGATTAGACTTGAAAAACCCATTATACCCTCCTTTAATAAATAGCAGGTTTGTGATAAAATTGATGTTTATTTTTTGTTTATGTAAACTTTCAGAGTCACTACATCAAGTGTTGCCTTAGGCTTTATCTCTATCACGTTGTTGCCTTCCTTAATCATCCCGTTTATGTTCATGTCATATTCCCTGTCCCTGGTGTCTATGCCTCTCTGGTGGCCGTTCACAAGCACCTCTGCCTTCTTCTGCTCGATGTCATCCACAAACTCAAAATAAAGAATTACGTCAAGATCGCCATCGTTCATGCCGTTATAGACTGATTTGTTCACCTCAAAATAGTATGTGGGGTAAATCATCTCCTGGAGCTCTGATTTCACGACTATGTTGTCTATGAGGTAGGACCCTCTTTCTGTGCTGAACTCAAGCCTGTTCTCTCCACTCAGGAGCAGATGCGGCGAGACCTCCAATGGCCTTAGCATGCCGCAGTCAGGGACTGATGAGAATATCTTATTGCTGTTGAGCAGTATGTTCAATGGGGCGACATCCCTTATGTCACAGTCAGGGAAGAATTTGACGAAAACCCTGTCAATGTTCTCCTTCTCTGTTTTTGTCACCTGGAAGACAAGCTCTGAGTTCCTTGTGCTTATGTCAGTCACATCTGCAGTTATCTTTATGCTCTCAAGTATGTATTCATTTGTGCTCCAGAATCTCCAGCCTACGCCTGAAACAAAAACCTCTATCACATTCTCTTCCTTCAAAAGCCTTTTCGGCAGCTCAATCGGCTCTATGCTGGCTGTTGATATCTCATTATTGACGAGATCATACCCATTAAGCTTCATGATCAGCCTTCCGCCATGCTTCTTGACATTGAACACGAGATAGATGTTCTCAGTATTGTCCATCTCAGGTATGCTGAATGTCATGTTCATGAATGACTTGTCGAACCAGGCGTTCTTTACGTATATGGACTGCCTTGATTCCAGGACAACGGCATTAGTGGTTGTGAAAAGATTGATAGAAGGCAATGTATGCTCTACTTCTTTCTGGGAGATGTAATCCAGCCTGCCAGGATTTTCCATTAGGAGCGTAAGATTCCCGGAAACAGAAGATCCTCCGTCCCCATCTCCATCTTCAGTATAATTCTCCCCTAGAAGCTCTGCCCTGTCCCTTGGCGGCAAAACGAGGATGTAGATAACAATCAATGCTGCGATTATGCCGACAAGAACTGCAACGCTGCCCCCCCCTATTCCAGTGGGCTGCCCCTTTTTAGACCTCGTTAACCTCATATTTCTGAAATAAATAACTTTATATATAAAAGTTTTTCTGTTTTTACTCTATAATCGGTTTAAAAGGCGTTTGGAAGGTTTTTATGAAAATCATATATTCTGATCTGAGGAAGGGCGAAGTCAAGGTCAATATTGACAGCATGGATGACTTATGGTACCTGAGCAATGTCATAGAGAAAGGCGATTTTGTGAAAGGCCAGACGATAAGGAAGATAAAATTGGGCGGTGAAGAGGACAGGAAATCAGATATAGTGAAGAAGAAGGTCTTTCTCAAGATAAGGGTCGAAGAGATAGAATTCCACAAGTATTCGAACATCCTGCGGGTCTCGGGCACAATAGCTGAAGGCCCAGAGGACATCAGCAGGGGTTCTCACCACACTTTCAGCCTGGAAGAGAACACCACGATAACGATCGAGAAAGCGAGCTGGCCGAACTACCAGGTGAAGAGGCTCAGGGAAGCCGCAGAACAGAAACAGGCCAACATATTGATATGCGTCATGGACAGGGAAGATGCCTATTTCGCGATAATGAAGAAGTTCGGCTATGAGATCCTCACGAGCATAAGGGGGGATGTTCAGAAAAAATCCATTGATACCGCGAAAGGCAAGGAATTTTACAATGAGATAAAGGAGATATTATCGCAATATGACAAGAAGTATGTCCCGAATTCGATAGTTGTAGCGAGCCCTGCTTTCTGGAAGGAAGATTTCATGAAGGCTGTGAAGGATGAGCAGTTGAGGAAGAAGATCGTACTGGCGACGTGCTCAAGCTGCGACGAGAAAGCGTTCAATGAGGTGCTGAAAAGGCCTGAATTGCATGAAGTGTTGAGGCAGGACAAGGCGGCCAAAGAGATAATGCTTGTGGAAGAACTGCTTTCTGAGATCTCGAAGGATGCGCTTGCGGTCTATGGCTTCAAGGAGGTTGAGAATGCCGTGAATTCCGGTGCCGTTAAAATTCTTCTTATAACAGACAATTTCATAAACAGCCTGAAACAGACGAACAGGTACAGCCAGGCAAACTCTCTCCTCAGGAATGCCGAGGCCATGAAGGGGGAGATCAACATCATAAGCTCTGACCATGACGGCGGGAAGAAGCTGGACGGACTGGGCGGGATTGCAGGGATATTGAGGTATAGGATGAGTTATTAGGCGGGATTAAAAAAATATTTAATATTCGGTCGATTTAATGGTTAATATGAGCAGATTACATAAAAATAAGCAGTATTACACAAAAACTGACTGGACCGTTGATAAAGTCAGAGAAGAGATAAACTCAGGACTAAAACTTTTAAATAAGATTGACAACAAAATAATAACTTTTTTTGGTTCTCATAGAGTAACAAAAAACAGCAAGTATTACCAACATTGTGAAAAAGTATCTTTTGAATTAGGAAAAAGAGGTTATGCCATTCTCAGCGGCGGCGGCCCAGGCATAATGCACGCGGCCAATTCCGGAGCCACAAAGGCAAAAGTGCCTTCTATAGGCTTAAAGGCAGGACTTCTTAAGGGTGAGAGAGTCACAGATAAGATATTCACGCATGAAATGTCTTTTCATTTTTTGTTTGTCAGGAGATTTATAATGTCAATTAAAAGTGAGGCTCTAATATTTTACCCAGGAGGGTATGGAACTTTGAATGAGCTTTTTGAATATGCTGTTTTAATGCAGACAGGAATTGTTGATAACGTACCCATAATTTGCGTAAATAAAAAATATTGGCAGGGACTTTTTGATTGGTTGGAAAATAATCCTCTGAAAGAAGATTTCTTTATCCATGATATCAAAGACCTTAAACTAATACATTTTGTTGATGGTATAGATGAAATAATAAGTATAATAGAAAACAAATAATTAATTCTTTCCCATCTCCCCTCTCTTCACCAGCACCCACATCGCTTTTGCCGCCTTGCTCACATCGTTGAAATCAGGGATATGATGTGATTCAAGGGTCTCTGCGCCTTTCTTGCTGTACTGGCCGCCCATGTACACGCATATGAGCGGTTTGTTAGGATATTTCTTGTGCGCCTCGATTATGACTTTTGCATCTTTCTCTGGATCCGTCATCGTCTGCAGTGTCTGTATGATTATGAGCCCGTGGATGTAATCCTCTCCGAGGAGGGTATTGATCGCAGCTTCGTACTGATCCGGCAATGCATCTCCTATTATATCAAGAGGATTCCTCCTGCTGTATGCAGGATGCATCTTGCCTGTCCTGTCAAGCTTCTGGAGGGTGTTTTTCTTCAGCTCTACAAGCTTGACACCGAGAGCGCTGCAGTGATCGGCACACAATACCCCGCAGCCGCCGCCATTGGTGACCACTGCGATGGAATTTTCCCTGCATGCCGGCTGGTTGGCCAATGCTTTTGCAAGGTCAAACAATTCTTCGATATTATCCGCTACTATGACTCCGCTCTGCCTGAATGCCGTCTTGTAGATCTCATAGCTGCCTGCCAGAGAGCCGGTATGAGATGCTATCGCAGATGCACCTTCGGCAGTCCTTCCTGCTTTCAATGCTATTATCGGCTTTCTTGCGCTGACTTTTTTTGCGACTTCCATGAATTTCCTGCCATCCTCTATGCCTTCGATATAAAGGGCGATGGCTTTTGTCTCGGGATCATCATAAAGCCACTCCAAAAAATCATGGACATCAAGGTCTGCCCTGTTGCCATAGCTGATCAGAGTAGACATGCCATACCTATACTCTATCGCCCAGTCTATTATGCTGTCAGCTATCGCCCCAGACTGGCTCAAGAATGCGACTGGGCCTCTTGGCGGGATTGATGGGGCAAAGCTTGCATTGAGGTAGATAGGCGTCCTTATTATCCCAAGGCAATTTGGGCCTATCAAAGGCGTTTTTGCAGACCTTGCGATCGCAACAATCTCGTTCTGCAATTTTTTCCCTTCAGGGCCTATCTCACCGAAACCTGCAGATATTATTATGAACCCTTTGACCTTCTTTTTCACGCAATCCTTCATTATCTTTGGGACAATCTTTGCAGGTACTGCTATGACTGCAAGATCAATCTCTTCTTTTATGTCTATGATGCTGGGGTGACATTTAACTCCGAGAATTTCCTGCGCATTGGGATTTACCGCATACACCCTCCCTCCGAACGGCTTGCAGTACCTGCTCTCAAAAAAACACCCGCTTACAAGATTCTTCAGTATGCCATATCCCACTGATCTCGAATCCCTTGAAGCCCCGATAAGCACTACTGACTTCGGATTGAATAGGGCATCCAATTTTTTTATTTTGCTGTCCATTTTATCCCACTATGATCCTGGCATCAACTATCACTGCTGAACTCTCATTGGCCATCACTGGATTGAAATCGAGCTCCATTATGTTTTTATTCTCTGTCATCTTAGATGTCTTGACGATAATGTCTGCTATCGCATCTATGCTGACTGGTTTTCTGCCTCTTGCCCCGCTGAGCATAGGATAAGATTTTATGCTTTTTATCATCTCCAGGGCCATCTTCCTGTCTACGGGAGTTATGCTGAAAGATGTGTCTTTCATTATCTCGACAAAAACACCGCCTATGCCGAACATGATGACGGGGCCGAACTGAGCATCCCTTTTCATGCCTATTATCACTTCTGTGCCCTGCTCCATCTTCTGCATGTAAGCCCCTTTGATCCTTGCCTTCGGGGCTTTTTTCCTTGCCGATTTCACTATCTGGGCGTAAGATTCCTCTGCATCTGAAGCATTTTTAATGCAGGTCTTCACCCCATCAACGTCACTCTTATGGATTATGTCACTCGAAGCGATCTTCATCACGATAGGGAAAGAAAGCCCCTGGGAGGCCTTGGCAACTTTCTGCTGGGAATTCACAAATATGGGCTTTGAGAATGGAAGATTGTATTTTTTAAGCAGGATTATCGTTTTATCCATGTCCAATTGTTTCATGATTTTATGGTTACCCCCTTAATTATATAAATTTTTTTATAGTTTTCTCATTTATGTTACTCTTAAGTAGAAAAAACTTAAAATTAAGAAAAATTGTAGAGAGGTTATAATTAGTTATATCTTAAAGAGGGTGAAAAACCGTAACATATTAATAGTAGTACTACTTTTTCACTTTACAGGCAAGTAAAAACGCCTAAAAAGAAAAAGGGGGGGGTTGGAAAATGATAGTAAAGGAGGAATTTTTAAGCAAGTTAAGAAGGTATTTCTCACTTAACTTGTACGAAGTAAAAATCTGGACTGCTTTGTTAAGCAGGGGAGTTTCTACGGCAGGGGAACTGAGCGATATAGCGAATGTCCCCAGGTCAAGGAGTTATGATGTCTTGGAGAGCCTTGAAAAGAAAGGTTTTGCAATCACTAAGATAGGCAAGCCGATAAAATATATCGCTGTGCCGCCTGCCGAAGTGATTGAAAGGGTAAAGAAGAATATGAAGACAGAGGCAGATGACAGGGTGAAGAGGCTTGAGGATTTGAAAGGCACAGATGTCATTGACGAGCTTAACACTTTGCATACACAGGGGATAGACCTTGTTGAACCTTCTGACCTCAGCGGATCATTGAGAGGCAGGCACAATCTATACAATCATCTTGAGCTTACAATCAGGAATGCAGAAGAATCTGTCACACTGATGACGACTGCCCAGGGATTGCTGAGAAAAGTCGAGGGTCTGAAGCCTACTTTTGAAAAATTGAAGAAAAGGGGTGTTAAGATAAGGATCGCTGCCCCTTTGACAAAAGAGGCCGCTGCCACAGTCAAGGACATGGCTGGGATAGCAGAAGTGAGGCATACAGACTCAAAGGCAAGATTCTGCGTTGTTGACGGCAAAGAGATAATCTTCATGGTATTGAACGATGAAGAAGTGCATCCTACATATGATGTTGGCATCTGGGTCAACACCCCATTCTTCGCAAGTGCATTGGAGAACCTTTATGACATTGCATGGAAAGGGATGAAGACTTCAAAAGAGATGATGAAGTGAATAGGATCCAATAATTTATTTCTATTTTTTTATTATTCTTATATTCTTTTGATTGGTATATCCTCCCTGTCTGATGGGGGTTATAGAAGCGCAGTTGCAGATAAAAAGCTTTTTAAATATGCCTCTTATAGTAAGATTTATGGCAAATGATGCTAAAGCTTTGGTTGAGGGCCTTCACCCTCTTGAACGAAAGGTTCTTCCGTATATCATTGAAAAGGCTCCTCTTTCAGAGATTGTAAAAAAAAGCAGGCTCAAGGATATAGAGGTGATGAGGGCTTTGCAGTGGCTGGAGAACAAGAAGCTTGTTGAAAAGACAACCTCCACCAAAGACATAATCCGCCTTGATGCCAATGGGGAGGAATATTCCAGGAAAGGCATGCCTGAAAGGAGGCTGCTGGAAGCGATCAAGGATTCAAAGCTCTCTTTTGAAGATGCCCAAAAAAAGGCAAAGATAAGCAGGGAAGAGTTCAATGTCTGCCTTGGCGTTCTGAAAAAAAAGGCGGCTGTCTCTGTTGAAGGCAATGAGATAAAGATACTCAATAATGGGATAAATGCGCTCGGCAAGAAAAGCCTTGAGGAGACCTTCATTGAAAAACTCCTTAAAGAGAAGGACGCTGAAACCGGCTCCCTGCATCCAGAGGAGAAATTCGCCTATGAGAACCTGAAGAGGAGGAAAGGAATAATAAAAGAGGACATTGCAAAAACGATAACTGCCAGTCTCACGGATGAAGGCAAGGAAGTTAGATCATTGCTGGTGAAGACCACAGGCAAGGAGGTTTTCATAGACAGGATCACGCCTGAAATGCTCAAGGATGGCTCTTGGAAAAAGGGCAAAGTCAGGAAATATGATGTAAGGATCAATGTCCCTCAGATCTATGGCGGGAGAAGGCATTTTGTGAATCAGGCGATCGAATACATCAAGACAGTCTGGCTTGATATGGGTTTCAGGGAGATGAAGGGGGCTATGCTTGACACTTCTTTCTGGAATTTTGATGCTCTTTTCACCGCACAAGACCACCCAGTAAGGGAATTACAGGATACATTCTATATCAAGAATCCTGAAAAAGGCAGACTGCCTGAAAAAAGGTTTGTTGATGCAGTTAAGTCAATGCACGAGAATGGAGGTGGCACAGGCAGCTCGGGGTGGGGGTATAGGTGGAATCCTGAAGAAGCAAAAAAGAATGTCCTGAGGACGCATACCACTGTTCTGAGCGCGCACACCTTGGCTAAGCTGAAAGATTCGGACATGCCGGCAAAATTCTTCTCAGTGGCGAGATGCTTCAGGAATGAAGCATTGGACTGGAGCCATCTGTTCGAGCTGCACCAGATCGAGGGGATAGTTGTTGACCCTGATGCCAATTTCAAGAACTTGGTGGGTTATCTCAAGGAATTCTTCAAGAAACTGGGGTATGATAAGGTGAGGGTAAGGCCTGCATATTTCCCTTACACTGAGCCTTCTGCAGAAGTAGAGGTTTTCCATCCTGTGAAGAAGAGGTGGGTAGAGCTTGCAGGGGCAGGCATATTCAGGCCAGAGGTCGTTGTCCCCTTGCTGGGCAAGGACGTCCCTGTCCTGGCGTGGGGGATGGGGTTGGAGAGGAGCATTGCAGAATATTTCAGCATCAATGACATAAGGCAGGTCTATAATAATAACCTCAAGATGCTGAGAGGGATAAAGATGTGGGGGAAATAAGATGATATCATTGGTTATAGGTGTGTTGGGGTTCATATTGCTGCTTATTGCATACATATTATCCCTGTTCGCTGTGCTTGACCAAGAATCATTTTATTTCAACATGCTTAATTTCATCGGAGCGATAATGATGGCTTATTACATCAAGGGGTATGATAATTTCACGATCACATTGCTGCCGATGATATGGGCTTTTGTCGCTTTGTGCTACATGATCCCACATATACGCAGAAGAAAAAACAATAACAACCATAATCACCAGAAAAAAAACTGAAATGCGTGAAAAAACTCAAAGAAAAACACTGAACTGAAAAATGCCAACAATAACCCTGAACAAGAAGGTCTTTGAAAGCCTTGTAGGAAAAAAGCTGACGCTTGAGGTCTTGAAGGAGAACATAAGCTATCTGGGCACTGACCTTGAGAAGATAGAAGGCAATGAGATCCATGTGGAGGTCTTCCCGAACAGGCCAGACATGCTTTCCGAGCAGGGGTTTGCAAGAGCATTATCCTCATTCATAGGGGCTAAGAAAGGCCTCAGGGAATACAAGGTTGAGAGGTCCGGTGAAAAACTCATAGTTGACAGGTCTGTCGCCAATGTAAGGCCGTATACTGCGTGTGCAATCGTCAAGGACCTGAGATTTGATGATGAAAAGATAAGGGAGGTCATAGAGATACAGGAAAAGCTCCATATAACTTACGGAAGAAAAAGAAAAAGGGCGGCAATAGGAATCTATCCCTATGAAAAGATAACGCCGCCGATAAGGTTTGTCGCAAAAAATCCTAAGGAGATAAAGTTTTTGCCGTTAGAAGCAAACAAGGTGATGGATGGCTTGCAGATACTGAGCCAGCACCCCACTGGAAGGGAATACGCCCATCTCCTTGAAGACAAGGAAAAATTCCCCATATTCATAGACGCCAAGAACAACATACTCTCTATGCCACCCATAATAAATTCGCATGATGTCGGCAAGATAACAACAAAAACAAGAGATGTCTTCATTGAATGCTCTGGATTTGATTTCAATGTGCTTAGCACGTGCATAAACATCATAGTCACCGCACTGGCTGACATGGGGGGGAGGATATGCTCCATGGAGCTCATCTATCCTGATAAAAAAAGGATCACGCCTGATCTCAAGCCAAGAGAGATGAAGCTTGACTTAGGATATGTCAACAGGAGATTGGGGCTGGATCTCAAGGAGAGCGAAGCGGCAGAATGCCTTAGGAAGATGGGGTATGGGTACGCCAAAGGCAAGGTGTTTGTTCCTGCCTACAGGGCAGACATACTGCACCAGGCTGATCTGGCAGAAGACATAGCGATAGCTTATGGCTATAACAACATCAAAGAGGAGATCCCGAAGGTCGCCACAATAGCCCATGAGGATGATTTTGAGGTTTTCAAAAGGAAGTTGGCGAATATCCTTGTTGGTCTTGAGCTCACTGAAGTCAACACATACCATCTCATAGACAAGGATATGCAGACAAAAAGCTCATGCCTGGATGCCGAAGTCGTGGAGATAATAGATTCTGTGAGCAAGGACTACAATTCGCTCAGGTTCTGGATGACCCCTAGCCTTCTCAATGTCCTTAAGAACAACAAGCATAATGAATACCCGCAGAAAATATTTGAGATGGGCACCATATTCAAGAGAAGCATAAAAACAGAAAGCGGGGTTGAGGAGGCCTCAAGGCTCTGCGTGCTGCTATGCCATGGGAAAACGGATTTCACAGAGATAAAACAGGTAATGGATTATGTCTTCAGGATGATCAATGTTAAATGCTCTGTCTCTGAGACTGAATTCAGGCCGTTCCTGGCAGGAAGATGCGGCAGGGTGAGCGTCAATGGGGAGGATGTGGCTTATATCGGCGAGATAAACC
Source organism: Candidatus Woesearchaeota archaeon CG10_big_fil_rev_8_21_14_0_10_44_13 (assembly GCA_002762985.1). Lineage (GTDB taxonomy): Archaea > Nanobdellota > Nanobdellia > Woesearchaeales > UBA12501 > 1-14-0-10-44-13. The sequence continues at coordinate 16,278 of PCXZ01000004.1, forward strand.
CTGAAGCCCTGAAGAATTTTGAACTTGATATGCCCGTGGCTGCTCTTGAGCTTAATCTTACGGACCTTTTCGAAGCCATGAATAAATGAAGATAGATAATGATATGATGAAGATGGATGAGCATATGATAAGATAATAGAATTACTTGCTTTTCTTCTTCTCCTGTTTCTTCTTTGGAGCCTCTTTCTTGGCTGCAGTCTTCTCTTTTGCCCCTTTAGCAGGAGCCTCTTCCTTTGCTGGCGCCTCTTTCTTCTTCCTCTGCTTAACAGGTTTCTCTGTCTTTTTCTTCTTTCCTTTTTTCTCAACAACTTCTATCTTCAGTTTCTTCAATTCCTTAACGACTTCGTCATGAGAGGCATTCTTCTTTATCTTGAGAATCTCATTTAATGGCTCAAGATGCATCATGTTGCATTTTCTCCTCCTTGTCTGGCCATCTATCAGGACAAAGCCCTTGCCCAGGTCATCGACTACAACGCATTTGAGCCCTGAGTCTCTTCCTGCAATCTTCACGCAAAGTCTTCCGATTTCAATCATAAAAATCCCTTCTTATTGCCTTGAAGCAAGTATGATCTTCCTTCTGGCGCATCTTGAGCATAAAACCCCACCATATGGCCTTTCTGGCCTTTTCTTGGTCTTCGGCAGGTTCATCATCACTGGCACCCTTCCCCTGAATGTGCCTTTTAAATCGCTCCCACAGCCCGCACATTGTGCTTTTGAAGGCTTTCTCTTCTTATAAACAAGTTTAACCTTGTTCCCGGGGGTTCTCTTATATACCCTTCTCAATGTCCTTGATCTGTATCTTCCTGCCGGCATTTTGATTTTGGGAAAGGAGGTCATTTATAAATCTTTTGTGATTTTTGAGCGGCTTTACCCCCTAAAACCCCCTTTTTGGGGTTTTAGATTAAAAAACAGTCAAAACACGGCCAAAAAACGAAAGGTTTAAAAAGACAAAAAACGGGGGATATATGAGTTTTATCAATGACAAAACCAACCCTAACTTAAATGGCTTTGCGGCCGTTCTGGGTTGATTTTATCATAATTTTATCATGGTTGATGTGTTGTGCAAAATGAAGCTATCAGGCAAAGTAATAGAGGAAGTGACAGCAGAGATCGTGGGTGAAGACATAATCCCCCTGGTCAAGGAGCTTAAAAACAAGAAAAATGTTTCTGAGTTCAAGCTGGCTGAAAAGCTGAAAAAGGAGATCAACGTCACAAGAAATCTCCTGTACAAGCTTTACCAGCTGAACCTTGTCTCTTTCATAAGGAGAAAGGACAAAGTCAAGGGATGGTATATCTATTATTGGACTTTCAAGAACAAGAACCTGAAATATCTTGCAAAGGATCTCAAAAAGAAGAAGATAGAGGAGCTCAAGGAAAGATTGAAGAGGGAAGAGGAAGGCCAATTCTATAACTGCCCGAATAAGTGCATGAGGCTTAATTTCGACCAGGTCGTTGATTTTGAATTCAAATGCCCTGAATGCGGCAATCTGATGGAACAGGAATCAGGCAATAAGAAGATTGAAGAGATAAAAAAAGAGATAAAAACATTAGAGGACAGCTTAAAACAAAAATGAGCGATAAACCCTGCAAAGTCATTGTTGGTTGTTCTGGCAGTGTTGATTTTGCAAAGAGGATTGCTGCACAAACAAAGTGCAGATTCATCCCTCTTGACACGAAGAAATTCCCGGACGGAGAGCTAAATTTAAGGTTCACATCAGACATAAAAGGGAAGAAAGTCTATCTTGTGCAGTCTTTTTATGATCCGAATGACAAGCTGATAGAGGTTTTCTTCGCAGCGAAGACGGCCAAAGAGCTCGGGGCCAGGGGGGTTTTTATCATAGCTCCATATCTCTGTTATATGAGGCAGGACAAGAGGTTCAGGCCTTATGAAGCGATAAGCAGCCGGGTGATGGCAGCCATAATGAATAGGCTGGCTGACGGCATCATCACTGTCGACCCCCATCTGCACAGGTATAAAAGCCTTGATGAGATATTCACAATAAGGACAAAAACCCTCACAGCAGATGATTTGATTGCGGATTACATAAAGGATAACATAAAATCCCCCATAATCATCGGCCCGGACATGGAGTCTTACCAATGGGCGAGGACAGTCGCTGAGAAGATTGGGTGCGAAGTGGACGTGCTGAAGAAGAAGAGATATACTTCAGAGCATGTTGCAATCAAGATAAAAAAAAGGTTGGATCTGGGGGGCAAAAGCGTCGTGCTGATAGATGATATAATAAGCACAGGCCACACCATGATGGAAGTGGTCAAAGACGTGAAAAGATTGGGTGCGAAGAGGATATATTGCATCTGTGTCCACGCCCTGTTTGTTGAAAATTCTTATGAAAAACTCAGGAAGATGGGTGCAGAGGTTGTTTCCTGCAATACAATCCCCCATAAGTCCAATGGCATAGATGTCTCTGGGTTGATAAGCAGAGAGATTTAGGGCAAAAAGATTGCAAAAGAATAAAATATTATAAAGAAAAAAAGCAGGGGTATTTATTTGATCTTCAATGCCTTCTCTATCTTCCTTTCATCGCCTTCAATCGTGGTTTCTTCCTTCAGTATGCTCTTCACGAGTTTCTCAATGTGGAAGTCTATCCTTGATATCCTTTTCTCGAGCAACACTAATATCCTGAGGCTGTAGACTATTGCCGCTAAAGTTCCTATTATTATTGCCAGAATGACTCCTTCTAAGCCTAATGCCATTTTATCACCCTTTTTTACTGTTTATCTGAATTTTATATCTTATTATATTAATCAATAGGGGTTTATAGATGACTTTAGTATAAAAATCTTTCTTTTTATTGATGTGTGGTGATAAAAACCATAAAGAGAAGAAAAATGAGGTTGATAGATGACTTTTGAGATAAAAAGAGAGGGATGAGCAAGACGCAAATCAGCGTGTTTAAGGGATAAAATCAAAAGAATTAATAGAAAAAATTGAAAATGAAAAATTAAAATTTTTATGTTTTAATTCTTATGCTTTTGCTTCAGTTTCTGATAAGCGTCGGGACTTTTGACTTGATCCATTCATTATCAAAGAATTTCTGCAATGAAGTCGCAAAATAGCTTGTATTCACCCAGATTCCTGCATCGTATGTCGGGTGGACTTCCTTGTCATCAAGCAGCATGAATGCAATCTCTTTCTCGTCAACTATGCAGAATCTTGATGTGATGTTGTCCATGTGCTTTATCTCAACTATATTCCTGAGATCTTCGACAATCTTTTCTGTATCTTTGTTAAGAGGTGCTGCAATCCTTATCTTCACTCCTCTCTCCTTGGCCTTCTTGAATGTATTTTTCATATTCTCATATTTCCTCACAAGGCCCTGTGTTGTCGTCATCATCACAACAGATTTTTTTGCACCTTTAATCATCGACTCGATGTGATTGTAAACGAGAGACCTGCCTTTCAATGCCCCGCTCAGGTCTGTCGGCTCGACCAGTTCCACGCCTTGCTTATGCAATGTGTTCAGCTCGTCCAGTATCTCGGAGGTCTTCAGTTCGTCAAGGATTGTTTCCTGCTCGTCTGCGTTTTCCTTTACTCTTTTCTTGACTCTCTCAATAACTTCAGAAGGATGGACTGCAATATATTTTATTGGCTTGCCAATCTTCATTATGATGAAGCCTTTCTTCTCGAGGCTCTCAAGGACATCATAGCTTCTGCTTCTTGGCACGTTTGCGATATCAGAAAGTTCTCCTGCTGTTGACACGCCTCTGCTTAACAATGCTGTCCAAAGTTTGCTCTCGTAAGTGTTCAAGCCAAAGTCTTTTAGTCTTCCCAAAAATTGTTTTTTTACTAGCATTTTGATCTCCTTAAGTGTTTTATTTTTCTAACCTCGTTTTGAAAAGACGTTTATTTTAGGTTTAAAAGCCTTATAAACGTAGTTTTAAGGTAATTGTGCCTAAGAACCTCTTTTAATTAATTCAGCTATGCCAATTTAGCCCTGTTCTTTTAGGTAGATATACACAACTTATATATAAATATTTCTGTTTTTTTATTACTCCCCAATACTAAAAACACCTTGATTTTTGCTTTCTTTTAAAGGTTTTGGCTTTAAAATTGGTTTTAAGGGGGTTAGGGGGTTTTAGGTTGATTTTTAGACCTAAAGCTGATGGTTTAAGTTTAGGGTTGTTTTTTTAGGTTGTTGGTAGTTTTGAAACCAGCCACCCCTTCTTTTCCTATGGAAGTTGGTTGTGGGTGGGTATTGTGGTCTTGGTGTGTTTTGGGGGTTCTTGGGGCCTTAAGGGCCTTGGTTGTTGGTTTTGATGGGTTTAACCAGTCAAAACCTAGGTTTATGATTCAAACCTAAGATCCTGATTTTGATATATTTCTTATTTCTTCTTTTGTTTTTCATTTTATTCTTTGTTTTCTTGCTTAATCCTTTGTATTTTTTTGTTTTTATTTTATATTTTATTTTCTATATAGTAAATATATATTTATATATATAATTATAATAAGAAAGATAATAAAAAAGAAAAGAAATAGTCTTAAACAAACAAAAACAGAATAATAACGTCCCCAACCCATTCAAAAACACACACCACAACCAAAACACAATCAAAAACTAACAACCCTTAATAAAAACCTAGCTTCCAAGCGAAAGCAAGGGGTGGGCTAAAATCAGGCAAAAATGGGCCCATCACGGAGGCAACCCATATACTGAAATATATATCTTTAAACACAAAATGCTTTATTAACAAACCCCCACTTCTCAATTTAACCTTCTTTTCAAGTGGAAATAAATGGGGTGTTTTATGTCAAAAGGGGTAAGAGAATATCTTGAAGGATATATGCAAAAAGGCACCATATTTAGGGATAAAAGTGTGCTACAGCCTAATTACACCCCCCAGGACCTTAAGCACAGGGGTGAGGAAGTAGATAAGATAGCAAAGATAATGGCGCCGTGCCTAAGGGTGAACAAACCCTCAAACCTTTTTCTTTATGGCAAGACCGGAACCGGAAAAACATTGTCTATGATCCATGTTTCAGAGCAGATAAGAGAGATAGCAGAGAAAAACAACATCCCTCTGAAGATAATCTACATAAACTGCAAATTAAAGAAGGTGACGGATACTGAATATAGGCTGATAGCCCAGATCGGCAGGGAGCTGGGGGAAGAGATACCATACACTGGCCTGCCCACGGACGAAGTTTACAAGACATTCTATGAGAAGATTGACAGGGAAAAACAACTGCTCATATTGGTGCTGGATGAGATAGACCAGCTTGTCAAAAAGATAGGGGATGATGTCCTATACAATCTCACGAGGATAAACACTGAACTGAAAAATGCCCAGATAAGCATAGTCGGCATTTCAAACGATCTCGTTTTTGCAGACAATCTCGACCCGAGGGTGAAGAGCTCCCTTTCTGAAGAGGAGATGGTGTTCAGGCCTTACGATGCCCTGCAGATACAGGATATACTCAAAGAGAGGGCCAGCCTGGCGTTCGAAGACGGAGTGATATCTGAAGGAGTAATAGGAAAATGCGCAGCGTATGCCGCAATAGACCACGGGGATGCCAGGAGGGCCATTGAACTGCTGAGGATCGCAAGCGAACTCGCAGAAAGGAACAACGAAAGCAGGGTTGAGATAAAGCATATCGATGAGGCGAACGAAAAGCTCGAGAGGGACAGGGTCGTTGACATAGTGCTGGCCCAGCCGAAGCAATTCCAGGCGACGCTCTATTCCATCTTATGCATAGCCCAGAGCGACCATGGCAGCCAAGCGATCTCGACAGGCTCAATCTATGATTTTTACAGGAAATTATGCGCAAATACCTCCTTGAGGCCATTGACGCAGAGGAGGATATCCGATATAATCGCCGAGCTGGACATGTTCGGCATAATAAATGCAAAAATAACCTCCAAAGGCAGGTATGGGAGGACAAGAGAGATAAAATTAGCCCTGCAGAATGATGTAATCCCCAAGATAAAAGACATACTCGTTTCAGACCTGAATCTGAAGTGAGTCTGAGATGAATTTGGAATAAACCCCATGGACCAACAGCAAGAGATATTGAAAAAGAAACGTGTAGTGGATTTTTTCATGAAGAAAAACATACTTCTAAGCCCGGAATTCATAGGCAAGATGGGCTGTGATTTCAATGAAGAAGAATTCTACAACCATCTCTCGGCGAAGATAAATGATGAAAATTTTGTTTTTATAAATCCTGACCTCATAGAGGCCCTGAACGAATACAAGATGAAGGACATGAACTGGCATGATATCGAGAGGTCAAGGGTTTTATATGAGAAAGAGATCAACAAGAAGACTTATCCTCAGTTATTGGAAAGCTTCAGGAAGGATTTTGTCGATGAAAAATCCCTGCAGAAAAAAGAACCCGGTATTTCCAATGACGACGGCAATGTTCGTGTCCTTTTCTCTTATGAGGAAGAGAATAAGAAGAAGGATATGCAGGATTTTGTCAGCTATTTCAACGCAAGATACAATTCTATCAGGAAGATATTATCGAACAGGCAGGAGATGCAGGATGTAACATCAATAAACAAGCTCAAGAGCAAGAAAGACAGGGGGAATGTCTCCATGATGGGCCTTGTCTCTGAAAAATCACTCACAAAAAACGGGAATTATGTCCTGACATTGGAAGACCCGACAGGTACGATCAAAGTCCTCATAAACAAGAACAAGCCGGAGATGTTCAGCCTTGCAAGGGATATTGTCCTTGACGAGATGATAGGGGTTTGCGGTGCCAACGGGGATAACATGGTTTTTGTCAACAACATGCTTTTGCCGGATATTCCCCTGAGCAAGGAGATGAAGAGGGCTCCAGACGAGACATATGCCCTGTTCCTGTCAGATCTGCATGTTGGCAGCAACAAATTCCTCCCAGACAAGCTTGACAAGTTCATCAGCTGGATAAGGGGTGAATCGGGCAGCGAGAGCCAGAAGGACACAGCATCAAAAGTGAAGTATATCTTCATAATTGGGGATCTGGTCGACGGAGTAGGGATATATCCTTACCAGGATACTGAGCTGGATATAAAGGATATCTATGAACAGTATAATGAATGCGCAAAATTTCTTAAAAGGATCCCTGAGCGCATAAAAATGATAATATGCCCGGGCAACCACGATGCCATGAGGATATCCGAGCCCCAGCCGCAGCTTTATAAGGATTTTGCAGAGGCCATATGGAAATTGCCGAATGCAATAATGGTAAGCAACCCAGCGCTCATAAACATACATTCAAGCGATGATTTCCCCGGGTTTGATGTCCTGATGTATCATGGGTATAGTTTTGATTATTTTGTGGCCAATGTAGATACTATACGCGAACAAGGCGGTTACGACCACGCCGACCTTATAATGAAATTCCTTCTGCAGAGAAGGCATTTGGCGCCCACGCATTCGGCAACATTATACATCCCGGACAACAAGAAGGATTCTTTAGTTATAGAGAAAGTACCTGATTTTTTTGTTACCGGGCATATCCACAAGGCGGCAGCAGCCAATTACAGGAATGTCACGATGATCTGCGGGTCATGCTGGCAATCAAAGACCACTTTCCAGGAAAAAGTAGGCCATAATCCCGAACCGGCAAGAGTCCCGCTGGTGAATCTGCAGACAAGACAAGTCAAGATGCTGAGGTTTTGACATGAAAGCAAGAGAAGAAACACAAAAAACAAAGAGTTCCGAAAGATCAGGGGGGCTATTGGGGAAGTTGCATAAGAATCCGAAAAAAGCATTCATATTTGACTTCGATGACACACTGATAAACACAAAGGATATTTCGATAAAAAGGCATAAGGAAGCTGTAAGGAGGCTTGGCATAGAATTCGACGAAAAAGAGCTCATAAAAAGATGGGGGCAGCCATGGCCCCAGATGCTGTCGGAGTTCCTTGGGGATGGTGCAAAAGAGTTCGTAGAAATCATGAAAGGGCTGGAAGATATGGGATTCCGGCAGATAGAAGGCACCAATAATTTCCTTTCCTATCTAAAATCCAGGAATTTCTATTTGGGAATCCTCACGTCAAGCCAAAGGGAATGGACATTCAAGAAGGCTGAAAGTGCGTCTATAGACATCAGGAATTTTGAGGATTGGCTCATATTCTGCAATGAGGATGTGAAAGAGTGCAAGCCGAGCGCATCGGCATTTGAGCCCATAATAAACGGGCTAAATGCAAGAGGGGTGAGCAAAGAAGGGATATATTATTGCGGCGACCTCATACTGGATCTGGAGACTGCGAGAAATGCCGGCGTCAATTTCATCGCAGTCACTACGGGATTCCATAAAAAAGAGGATTTCATAAAAGCGGGGCTGGGCGGGGGTATGATCATCAATTCAATAAAAGAACTACCATCAAAAATCGAAGAGTTAAAAATATATTGACAATAAAAAGACAATCAAAAATTTATAATAAAAATGGAACAACAGACAGACCAGAAAAAAACCGCCAGCCCCGAAATGGAGAATTATTTCAAGGTCATTGATGATGGGATCAAAAAGGCCTATGGGGTTGCGACAAATGCAAGGAAGAAAGGCTATGATCCCGAGGAAAAGGTAGATATCCCCATAGCAAGGAACATGGCGGAGAGGGTCGAAGGCCTTATCTCTGCAGTAGCCCCTGAAATTATGGGCAGCGGGATCACACCAAGGATCAACGAGCTTGAGAAGACATACGGCGCATTGGCATGGGAAGTGGCGTTGATAATAGCTGAAGAGGTCGCAAAAGAGAAATTCTGCAAATTCTCAGACCGGAAAAAAGCGATAGAGACCGGGATAAGGGTGGGCATGGCATATTCGACAGCAGGCATTGTTGCAGCGCCATTGGAAGGTTTTGTTGAAGTGAGATTCAAAAAGAGGAAGGACGGGAAAGAATACATGGCTGTGTGCTATGCGGGCCCGATAAGAGGGGCGGGAGGGACAGCAGCAGCATTCTCGGTCATCATTTCAGATTATGTAAGAAAAAAGATGGGCATTGACAAATACGACCCTGACGAGAACGAAGTCGGGAGATATTGCACAGAGATTGAAGATTATCATGAGAGAGTCACTAATCTGCAATACCACCCGACAAAAGAAGAGATTGAATTCCTGGCAAGAAATCTGCCCATAGAGATTGATGGCAATCCGACAGAGGAGATTGAAGTGTTCAATTACAAGGATCTGCCGAGGGTAGAGACAAACAGGATAAGGGGGGGCGTTTGCTTGGTGATGGCAGAGGGGATATCCCAAAAAGCCACTAAACTGTGGAAAAGGCTGAAGCAATGGGGGGCTAAATTCGAGCTTGAATGGGGGTTCCTTGAAGAATTCCTGGCACTGCAGAAAAAGATCAAAGGAAAACTGGAAAAAGAAGAGAAGAGGAAACTCACCCCAAATTATGTATATATCTCTGACCTTGTTGCAGGAAGGCCGGTTTTGACCCACCCCATGAGGGAGGGGGGGTTCAGGTTAAGGTATGGCCGAAGCAGGACTTCAGGGTATTCTGCATGCTCCCTTCATCCAGCGACCCAATTCATACTGAACAGGTATCTTGCAACCGGGACCCAGATAAAGGTAGAAAGGCCAGGCAAGGCAGCAGCCATAACTGTGTGCGACACGATAGAAGGCCCGATAGTAAAATTGAACAACGGGGATGTCCTGCAGTTAAGCACGATCTCAGAAGCGAAAAGATTGGCCCAGGATATAAAAGAAATCCTGTTTTTGGGTGATATACTATTCAATTACGGTGATTTTTCAGAGAACAACCATTTCTTAGTCCCCCCAGGCTATTGCGAGGAATGGTATCTCAAAGAGATTGAGAAGGCAACAGTGAACAATTTCGGGTCGTTGGATATGGAAAAACTGTCTGAAATGGTCGGGGTTTCTACAGAAAGCCTTAATCTCATGTTTAAGAAACCCCAGGAATATGTTTTTGATGCGAATGCGGCATTTGAATTCTCAAAAAGGCTGAAGGTTCCATTGCATCCGGCATACACCTATTACTGGAGCACAATATCAAAAGAACAGCTGCTCGTGCTGCTCAACTGGCTGAAAAAAGGGAGGATAGAAAGATCAGAACGGATAGACAAACTCATAATCCCCTTGGAAGAGGGAGGCAAAAGGGTTCTTGAGATCTTAGGCATCCCCCATACTGTCGCAACAAATGAATATGTTGTGGTGGGCAGAGAACATTCAACTGCATTGTTATCCACTTTTGGCATAAAGGAGATATCTGATGTGGACAGCATAATTGAAAAAATCAAATTGGAAGAAGGGAAGGCAACATTGGAAATGATAAACCTCCTCTCTCCTGTCATTTTGAGGGACAAGGCAGGCACATTCATAGGCGCAAGGATGGGCAGGCCTGAAAAAGCCAAGATGAGGGAGCTGACAGGCAGCCCGCAGGTATTGTTTCCTGTGGGGGAAGAGGGGGGCAGGTTAAGATGTTTTCAATCAGCATTGGAAGCAGGAAAAATAACATCCCATTTCCCCATCTACAAATGCTGCAATTGCAACAGGGAGACAATTTACCGTGTTTGCGAAGTTTGTGATAAAAAGACAACACAGCTTTTCATATGCAAGACATGCGGCCCAAAAGAGGGCAAAGTCTGCCAGAAACACGGCGAGAACATAAGCTACCTGCAGAGATCAATAGATTCAAAGCATTTCTTCAGCTCAAGCCTGTCTAAACTGAAGATGAAAGATTACCCTGACCTGATAAAAGGAGTCAGAGGCACGTCAAACAAAGACCATATACCAGAAAACCTTTGCAAGGGGATATTGAGGGCTAAGCACGGCATCTATGTCAATAAGGAAGGTACGACAAGATATGACATGACTGAGCTGCCGATAACACACTTCAAACCCAGGGAGATAAAGACCTCAGTCATCAAACTAAAGGAGTTAGGATATGAAAAAGACATAAAAGGAAGGCCATTAGAGAATGAGGATCAGATTGTCGAGCTTAGGCCCCAAGATGTTATTCTTCCTTCGACAATTGAAGCGCTGGATGAGCCTGCAGATGAAGTCTTATTCAAAGTAGCTAATTTCATAGATGATCTCCTGGTCAGTTTTTACGGGCTAAAATCATATTACAACCTGAAATCAAAAAATGACCTTGTAGGCCATCTTGCGATCGGCCTTGCACCGCACATCTCAGCAGGCACAGTATGCAGGATAATAGGTTTTTCAGAGACGCAGGGCATGTACGCCCATCCATTGATGCATGCGGCCATGAGGCGCGATTGCGATGGCGATGAAGCATGCGTGATGCTGCTGATGGATGCTTTGCTCAACTTCTCAAGGCAATATCTTCCGGATAAAAGGGGGGGTAGGACAATGGACAGCCCCCTTGTACTGACTTCAAAGATAAATCCCAGCGAAGTCGATGATATGGTGCATGGCCTTGATGTCGTCTGGAGCTATCCTCTTGAGTTCTATGAGGCGGCTTTGCAGTACAAATATGCCCACGAAATCGAGATAGAGCAGCTGAAGAAACGGCTTGGCACAGAGAAACAGTACGAAGGCATAGGCTTCACACACGACATCACTAACATAAACTCGGGGGTCAATTGCTCTGCTTACAAGACTTTGCCTTCTATGGAGGAAAAATTGAAAGGCCAGATGGACCTGGCGGAGAAGATAAGGGCAGTTGACGAATCAGATGTTGCAAAATTGGTGATTGAGAAGCATTTCATCAAGGACACGAAAGGAAACCTCAGGAAATTCTCCATGCAGGAGTTCAGGTGCACGAAATGCAATGAAAAATTCAGGAGACCGCCTCTGGCAGGAAGGTGCACGAAATGCGCAGGCAACATAATCTTCACAATCTCAGAAGGCTCAGTGATCAAATATCTTGAACCTTCAATGAGCCTGGCCAACAAATACAATGTTCCAGCTTACCTCAAGCAGACATTAGAATTGACCAAGAGGAGGATTGAAGGCGTTTTCGGCAAAGACAAGGAAGTCCAGAGGGGATTGGGCGCATGGTTCGGGTAGGTAATTATGAAATTCACGATAAACAGCCAAATTTTTGAGAAATTCCCTAATTTAAATATTGGGGTCGTTGTAGTAAAAAATATGAATAACATGGGCACATCAGAAGATATTCAAAAACAACTAAAGACAATCGAAAATGAGGTTAGAGCAAAGCACAATCCTGAAACCTTATCACAAAATCCAAAAATTGAGGTATGGAGAAAATCATATTCTTCCTTCGGCGCAAAACCAAAGGAAAACAAATCCTCTGTTGAGAGCCTTTATAGGATGGTGCTTAAAGGAATCAGTTTGAGACATATCAACAAAGTGGTTGATATTTATAATCTAATCTCTCTCAAATATATGGTGCCTCTCGGCGGCGAAGATATTGATAAAATAAAAGGAGATATCACTCTGACTTTTGCGGGATCAAATGAAGCCCTAGTTTTGCTCTTAGGTGATAAGGATGCACGGCCCCCCCATTCTGGTGAAGTTATTTACAAAGATGGTATTTCTGCAATCTGCCGGAGGTGGAATTGGCGCGAAGCAGAAAGGACAAAGCTTACGGAAGAGACAAAGAATTGTATCCTTGTCATGGAAGGGCTTCTTCCAGTAACAAAAAAAGATATTGAGAATGCCGCAAATGGGCTTAAAGACATTGTTCAAAAATTTTGTGGAGGGAGCATTAGTGTGCACATCTTAGAAAAAAATAAGCCAGAAATTGAATTTTAAGGTGATTATTGTTTTTATTTATTTACTCAAACTTAAACTATAATCACCCCATCAACACGCACTGCGCATGCGGCACATTCTTTATCCTTATCACGCTGTTCTTGTCTATCAACCCCCTTTCAACAAAGAATTTTATGGATTTCTCACCAACAATATTAACGCTGCCGGGTCTCTTAAGCTCTTCAAGGAGCTCTTCATCCGTCTTCTCATCTCCTTTGTAGAAACTGCAGCTCAGGTCCAGCTGCATTCCTTTATCTTCGAATTTTTTCCCGAGAATCTCAGAATCGCAGACTGCAATAACCCTTCTCCCATCATGAGTTTTGTGGGTCTTTACGATCATTTTCATCAATCTTTAGCAAAATCTGTTTAATATCATCCTAAACTATGGTTTTCACAGCATGCTTCGCGCCGCAGGCCATGCATTTCAGGTAAGAAAGCTCTTTCTCCCTCTCAATCTTCGTATCCGGCTTCCCGCAGTCATAGCAAAGGACAAATTCTGTTGCATATTTTTGGATCTTCTCATTTATCTTGGAAGCAGGAACCTTTGTCTTCAGGATAAGCAACCCTCCTCTCATCTCACCAGGCGTTGCAAGCTCCTTCAGCAGGTACTTGAGCAGATGGCCTATATCCCTGTTGAATGTGCTTGCTATCTGGGTGAAGTTGCTTATAATGGTCTTATTGCCCTCTAAATGACCTTTTACCTTTGGCACCTCGAACCTGCTTTTCTCAATAGCGGACTCAGGCAAAGCCTTTATCCCTCGCTCAAGCATTTCTTCGTAATCCATATACATGCAAGGAAAAAGACAGATTTATAAAGCTTGTTAGGCTTTTCCAAAAGAAAGCTTTAAATAAACCACAATATAGGAACAAAATAATGGTCCTGGAATCATTAACAACCCCCTATAAAGCCGAAAAACACCCATGGGAGATGTTTTTCATAGGGATGATCTATACAAGCGTTGCAATATTCATCAGTTTGCAGATATTTGAGACAATGTCAGGATTGATCTCCGTGTTTCTTACTGTGATGGCATCAATCCCCATAGTCTATTCCACAATCAAGTTTGAGGAGCAGAAAGACCTTACAGATATGAAGGAAAGGACATTGCTAAAGGAACACTCAAAGGCACTGACCCTTTTCATCTTCTTGTTCATGGGCATAATGATAGCTTATTCCTTATGGTATATCTTCCTTCCTGTCGATAATGTGCATAATCTTTTCTCAATCCAGATTGCCACTATAAAAAGCATAAACACGAACGTGGTCACCGGCGCTTCATCCAACCCGGAATATTTCATGAAAATATTCACTAACAATGTAAAGGTGCTCATTTTCTGCACCTTATTCTCTTTCTTTTATGGTGCAGGTGCGATCTTTATCCTAACATGGAACGCTTCTGTCATCTCAGTCGCAATAGGGACTTTTTTCAGGAACCATATCTCAGTATATGCTGATGCAGTCGGCCTCCATAAGGTTGGGGGGTATTTCCACATATTTTCGTTGAGCATAATGAAGTATATGATACATGGGCTGCCAGAGATATTGTCTTATTTTGTGGCAGGCCTGGCAGGAGGCATAATCTCTGTTGCAGTAGTCAGGCATGATTTCAGGTCAAAGAATTTCGAGAAGATCATCCTGGATTCTGCAGACCTAATACTCATATCCTTCTTGATACTCGTGATAGGGGCGGTATTGGAAGTATATGTGACCCCCGCGCTTTTTTAGCATTTGGTATATTCAGTATTTTGCTCTAATATTTTATAGTAAATAACTTTAATTTTCGTAAGTTTTAAATATAAGTGCCACTTCTAGGATAT
>PCXZ01000032.1 GCA_002762985.1 Candidatus Woesearchaeota archaeon CG10_big_fil_rev_8_21_14_0_10_44_13
CTTAGACCAAGCTGTTTTATGTCAATCTGAAGGCCTGTCTCTGTCTCATGTCTTTTCTCAAAGAACAGTCTTATGGCCTTCTTTTGGCTCAGGTAATGGTTTCTGAGCTGGAACTTGATCTCTTCGGGAACTCTTTCCAGTAAAGCCCAGCGATAGACAGTAAACGGATTGTAGGAATTTTCTATCAGGGCATTGTATAGCTCCCTTTCCTTTCCGACAATCATCGCTTTCCGTTTGTTGTAGTGGTATGTTGCCAGTCTGCTCAATAAAGGGCACATTTCCTGAACACTTAAATCAGGGAAGTGCATCTTGACCAGCCCCCTGACCTTTTCCAGCTCTTCAAAAACACTTTTGCGAATTCCTGCCATTCTTTACGACCTCCTATTTAGCTGTTGTCTCAGATGCCAGAATTCACAGGAATCAGCCCGTCAGCGCAAATATTCGCAGATTATAAATGTTTCGTTTTTTACTACTGAATAGGGGTGTTTGAAAGAGGGAACGAATACAAGCAGAATTTATAAACCCCCCTGAACCCCCCTCTTAAGTATGGCACAGACCGCAAAAGAAAAATTCAAGACTTATAAGGACGTATTCGACATGCATACTGAGAGGAATCTTTTCAAACTCTCGGGCCAGGGCCATTTTGACAGGCTCGAAGGGCCTGTGTCCATAGGCAAAGAGGCAAATATATTCACAGCGATAAAAGGCGATAGATGTGTCATAGTCAAGATCTATCGCCTTGAAACCTGCGATTTCAACAGGATGTATGACTACATAAAGATGGACCCTAGGTACAGCGGACTGAAGAAGAAGAGAAGGAAGATTATATTCTCATGGTGCCAGAGGGAGTTCAGGAATCTCATGAAAGCCAGGCAGGCAAAGATAAAAGTTCCAATGCCCATCACATTCAGGGACAATCTCCTTGTGATGGAATTTATAGGCGAGTCAGAGGTTGCTCCAAAGGTCAAGGACAAGATACCCAAAAATCCAAGTAAATTCTATAAGGATGTCCTTGAAGACATGAAAAAGCTGCATAAGGCAGGATTGGTCCATGGCGACCTCTCGGAATTCAACATCCTAAATTACAAAGAGAAGCCGTGCTTCATAGACATGTCGCAGGCATCACCCTTAGAAAGCGCGAATGCAGAGGATCTTCTCGACAGGGACATAAAGAATATTGCAAGGTTCTTCAGCAAGATAGGCGTTAAGGCTGATAAGGATGAGATGAAAAAATACATATTAAAATCTAGGAAATCTTAAGCATGAGCCTTATCTTATCGGCGATCCTGGCAAAAAAGCCCTTTTCGGGAGATTCATAATTTTTTTCTGCTGTTTGGACAGGAATGGAAAGGTTCTCCATGGTGATCCCACCTTCGCTGTAATTGGATTCTGTCTCTATCATTATCTTGTTCTCGCTGCTTTTATTCGCGCTGGCATTCATCTCCTCCCCTATGCTCAATATCGCGCCTCCGATTATGACCCTGCATATATCCCTGTCCTTGAGCTGCTGATGCACTCTGACTACTTCCCGAGCATAGATCCTTACATCCCCCACTTTGACATCAGAATCCTCTTTCACCCATACAGTCTCATTGTCAACAAGAAATCCGCACATCTTGCTCTGCTCGCCTGAGACGTCCAGAAGCTTGACTGAATGCACAGTGGCTATCCCATCCCTTATGCTTATTGTCCTGACGATCTGGCCCTGCTCCATCCAGATTATATTGCTGAATGCGAGGCATGCTGCAGATGACAGAAGGGATATGATTAAGAATATCACTAAAAAGGCGGGCTTTTTTGTCATATCAACAATGTGGGCCATATGATCCCTCCGTTAGATGGATATAAAGATATATTTAAGGCTATACCTCAAATATGATTGCGGATAAAAAAACCAAAATAAAAAAAAGAAAATCGTGCGGAACTTTGGTTCACGCACCGGATAGCCAACTTTCTAGGTATATTAAAATTGGTTTCATTTATAAATCTTTTGTGGACCATAGATTGAAATAAGCTCAAATAACAGCCCATTTTAGAAAATAAGGAAGAATAATGATCCTTTTAGTCTTTACCCAAGAACCATTCCGTCAATTCCACTTTCTTAAGCTTCCCTATCGTTTCTACCTTCACCACATTCTTCGATTCTAAGGATTGGAAGACTCTTGCAAGCGTTGTCTTGGGGATTCCTGTCTCGTTCCTTATTGTCGCCTGCGTGCTCTTGTTGCCGTTCTGAAGAAGGACATTGACGATCTTCTGCTCCTTGTCATTCAATGTCTTCATGACATCCCTTGCCCTCGGATTCAGCTCGTCTTTTGCCTCTTTCTCCTCTTTTGCTGCCTTTGCGCCCTCTTTGGATTTCTCTGCTCTGGATTCCTTCTTCTCAGCTTTCTCTTTGCTTACGAACCTCTTCTTGACTTTCCTGACAAACTCCTCTCTGACCTCTTTTTTTATCCTCTTGCGTATCAGGAAATAAGAGAGAGCCAACAACACTACCAGGAACGCCCCGAACATGATATAATAAAAATAACTCTTGAAATAAGAGGTCTTCACCTCTTCGCTCAATATGACCTCTACTGTCTTGGATCGGCCCATGGCCACGATTGCGGATGTTGAACCGACTAGATTGTTCGATGCAGCATATATCTTGCATTCCCCTACCGGCATGAAATCTGCCTTATAGCTGCCGAATTTGTCTGTCTTTGCGCTCGTCCTGTGGGATTTGCACTTGAAATCCACATCAGCTCCTGCGACGAGGTTTGCAGATTGGTCTGAAACCTCTACTTCTATGGATCCAACAGGAACAACATAAAGCACTTCGCCCCTTGTGACAAGGTCTTCAGTTATAGTATATGCGCTCTCGCCGGTATAATCCACCTCTGGTGTTGAAAGATTATCGATGTAGACAAGAAGGCTCCATTTCCCCGGGCTTATCCTATAGCTGAATGTCCCTCTCTTGTCAATGTATTTTGTTAGGTTTATAGTGCCGCCTGTGCCGTCCTTCACCCACACCATATCGACAGGCATAGAAGGTATTATTTCCCCTGAGTTTATGTCTTTCAGCGTAACGAAGAAGTCCACATAATATGTGTCCGTATATGAGATTGTCTCTGCAGAAGCCGCAATAGGCATGAAGAACGCCATAAGAAATGCCAAGGCTGACACAAACGCCACAGCACCCTTTAAACTCCCTTTTCCAGGTTTAATATGCCCCATAAGCTGATACTATCATTATCTCTATTTAAAGTTTTTTATGCCTCCCTATGCAAAGGCCATTTACAAACCTTTAAAAATAGGGCCTTTTTTAGATTAGTATTGGTGGATATACAAAATTAGCAGATATGCTCAAGCTGGTATGGGCATGCAATTGACGTAAATCATGTAAATCAAAAGCATAAGATGGATAAAATAAAATGGAAGAATACACTTACGAGATAAAGATACCAAGGGAAAGGGTGGCCGTGCTCATAGGGAAGAAGGGAGAGATCAAGAGGGAAGTAGAGCAGGCTACAAAGACGAATATCGATGTCGATTCCACTGAAGGAGATGTATTGATAAGAGGCAAGGACAGCATAGGCATGCTTTCTGCAAAGGATGTCGTGATGGCGATAGGCCGCGGTTTCAATCCCGAGATAGCGCTCCTTCTCCTGAAGCAGGATTATTGTTTTGAGCTGATAAGCATAGCTGATTATGCAGGGAAATCAAGGAACAGCATGGAAAGGCTGAAGGGAAGGATAATAGGGAGCGAAGGGAAATCAAGACGCACGATAGAGACCCTGACAGAGACAAACCTCTCGGTCTATGGCAAGACGGTCGGCATAATAGGCGAGATAGCGAATGTCGACTGCGCAAGGAAGGCGATAGAGAAGCTGCTTGAAGGCTCGCAGCATGCCGGTGTATACAAATGGCTTGAGAAAAAGAGAAAAGATTTAAAAATGAGCGGCTTTGCAGGCAAAGGGATGAAACAACCTGAAGAGTGATATGGTAGTTTCATAAAAAATCTAAAATCAATTACGTTTTTGATGCACAGATGGCACAGACAAAACTTGCAGAAGAGAAAAATGGTGATAGGCCGATAGCGCATGAGCTGGCAAAACAACAGAGAGAGATTTCTGTCGCTGAATTCTTCGAGAAAAACAGGCATCTGCTGGGATTCAACAATCCCAGGAAAGCATTGCTTACTGCGATCAAGGAAGCCGTAGACAACAGCCTTGATGCATGCGAGGAAGCCAAGATCCTTCCAGAGCTGCATATCGAGATGATAGATATGCAGAATGACAGGTTCAGGATAATAGTTGAAGACAATGGCCCTGGCATAGTGAAAAGCCAGATACCGAACATCTTCGCAAAGCTCCTCTATGGATCGAAATTCCACAGGCTCAAGATGGGCAGGGGCCAGCAGGGGATAGGGATAAGCGCTGCTGCTCTCTACGGCCAATTGACGACAGGAAAACCCATCAAGATAAAGTCAAAGATCTCACCGAAGGATCCTGCGCATTATTATGAGCTGCATATAGACACCCAAAAGAACAAGCCTGAAGTCGTGAAGGAGGAGATTGTCGAATGGAAAAAGGAGCAGGGGACAAGGATAGAGCTTGATCTTGAAGGGATCTACCAGAAAGGCCCGCAATCAGTAGACAATTACCTGAAGCAGACTGCAATCGTAAACCCCCATGCGACCATAATCTACACAAACCCGAAAGCTGAACAGATAATATTCGCAAGAGCCACAAATGTATTGCCTAAAGAGCCCAAGGAGATAAAGCCGCATCCTTACGGCGTTGAGATAGGGATGCTGATGAAGATGATGAAGAACACAGAGGGCAGGACAATGCAGAGCTTCTTCGCAAATGATTTCTCGAGAGTAAGCCCGGGTGTAGCAAAAGAGATCTGCACAAAGGCAGGCATACTGCCCAATTCCGGCCCGAAGTCAATGACAAGGGAGCAGGCAGAACGCATAATAAATGCGATAAAGGACACAAAGATAATAGCCCCACCCACAGACTGCGTCTCCCCTATAGGAGGTGAAGACCTGAAAAAAGGGCTTAAGAAGGAGATAAATGCGGAATTCTATTGCGCCACAACAAGGCCGCCGGCAGTCTACAGGGGCAATCCGTTCATAATAGAGGTTGCGATAGCTTACGGAGGAGAACTCGGCCAGGAGGATACTGTCAAGATAATGAGATTCGCGAACAGGGTTCCTCTGCTGTACCAGCAAAGCGCCTGCGTGTCTACTGAAGCGATAATAGACACTAACTGGAAATCCTATGGCCTGCAGCAGAGCAAGGATTCAATGCCATACGGGCCTGCAGTGATATTGGTGCATATGGCCTCAGTATGGGTGCCTTTCACATCAGAAGCAAAAGAGGCTATCGCCCATTATCCTGACATCACAAAAGAGATCAAGCTGGCTTTGCAGGAATGCGGAAGGGAATTGCTTAAGTACACTGCAAAGAAAAGGAAATACAGCGATGAGCTGAAGAAAAGGGGGTATATCGAGAAATATATCCCTTTCATAGGGGAAGTTCTCAAAGACCTCCTTGACCTGAAGAAGAGCGATGAGGAGAATATCGAAAAAAACCTCAAAGAGCTGCTTGAGAAGAGCAGAGGAAAACTCGAGGATGTTGCTGAAGAGAACGCCGAGTATGATGAAAGTTTCGCAAAGATAGGCGCAGAGAAAGAGAGCGAAGAAGAGCCTGAAGAAGGCAGCGACGAAGATGCTGACAAAGAGAGCGGCAAAAAATCCAAGAAGAGGGCAAAAGATGAATAAGGTCGTAAAGGGGATAAAGGATATTGTAGGGGATGTATATGACAAGATAATAAAAAAGAAAAGCCCAAACCTGGATATCCCCCTGAGGTCATTGCAGAACGTCTCTTATGATCCTAAAAAAGGCTATTTCGAGCTTAAAGGAAAGCTAATCTCAAGGACCCTCACTGCTTCGACGGTAAAGACATTCGCACAGACACTGCTCATGATGAGGGAATCAAAGAATATCGTAGAGACAGATGACATAGCGACAAAGAGAGAGATATATTATGTGAGCAAGAACTGGGGGGATGCGATGTTCCATGAACAGCCTGAATCAGACACTGTTATGGATGACATCGAGGCCATGATGTCTGTGAACAGGGAGCAGCTTGGATTCATCCCTGAGGAAAAGGGAGGGGATGTGGCAGGCAGGCTCATAGTGATAGACAAGGATGAATCGGGCAAAGAGCTCAGGATAGACTGCACAAGATTCGGCTCCGGCGCTTACTCGATCCCGAGCTCAGTGGAAGAATTAAAGTTCGAGACTGAAGCCAAGTTCATACTTGCGATAGAGACTGCAGGTATGTTCCAGAGGTTGGTGAAGCATGGCTACTGGAAGAAGGCAAGCTGCATCCTAATCAGCATGGGCGGTGTGCCTACAAGAGCCTGCAGAAGGTTCATCAGGAGGCTCAGTGATGAGAGAAAACTGCCTGTCTATGTCTTTACTGACGGAGATCCCTATGGCTTCCTCAACATCTACAGGACACTGAAGGTCGGCTCTGGAAACGCTGCACACATAAACCAGTTCTTCTGCGTCCCGCAGGCGAAGTTCATAGGAGTGACCCCGCAGGACATAATAGATTACAAATTGCCCACTCACCCGTTGAAGGATGTGGATATCAAGAGGATAAGGGATGGGATAAAGAACGATCCTTTTGTCAAGGAATACAAGGAGTGGGAAAGGGCATTGAATCTCATGGTCAAACTGGGCAAGAGGGCAGAGCAGCAGGCATTCGCAAAATATACCCTGAATTATGTGATTGACACGTACCTGCCGGAAAAATTAAAGAACCAGAAGAGCTGGCTGCCTTAAAAAGCGCAAAATTAAAAAACATAATTGTGCAGAACCGTTCCGGGGTAATCAATTTATATATGGGATAAATCACCAAGATATGAGGAAAAAATGAATTTTTTACTGCATTTCCTGATCAATTATTCTGCATGCACGCTTGTTTTTGGAGATGTGAGCAGCATGTGGCTCTATATCCTGTTGTTCTCAAGCGCAATAGATCTTGATCATATCCCCCACATGAGAAGAAAAAAGCCGAAGAAACTTATTGAATGGATGGAGTATACTGCTGATGTTAGATCAAGGTTCCATGAGATTTACGGCCTAGTATTATTCATGCTGATATTCGTTGTCGCATATTTTTTCGTGGAAAACAAGTTGCTGGTACTAGTGGGCATTTTCTGCTTCGCGCTGCATTTTATCGTTGATATACTGACGGGGGACACGAGGCCTTTCTACCCTTATTCAAAAAAAGAGATTGGGCCGTTGCTTGTGAAAAACAAAAGGGTAAAGATGATGCTCGATGTGGGGCTTACGGTCTTCATAGGGGGGTATTTCATATTCAAGATGCATCTTATAAGGGGTTTATTGGGTCTTATCTGATATTAAATGCCTAAAGCGATGGCCTTAAACCTCTCACAACCTTTATAAATTATATGCTTAATTCTCAGTATTGTGGGCCCGTAGCCTAGCCTGGGAACGGTTTACAGCCGATTGGGCAAATAAGGCACCAGCCTTCTATTGGGCAATGTTCAATCGCTTTAAACATAAGTCCAAGGGTAAGCTGGGGATCGAGGGTTCAAAAGAGACCGTTATATGCGCATTGAGCATAGAAGCAACGTCTCATGAAAGTCCCTTCGGGCCCGCATTTTTAATATTATCTTATGTTGCCGACTAATAAATGTCAATAAAAACAAGTTAGATTAAAGGCAAAAAAATATAAATGGGCCAATAAACTTGAGGGGTGGCGACGTAGCCAAACGGCTAAGGCAAGAGGCTGCAAAGGTATGATAAGGCTGCATCAAGAATGCATCCTTATAAGATACAGATCCCTCTCATTCTGGGTTCAAATCCCAGCGTCGCCTTTTTTTGTGTTTACTTTGTGTATGTGTATAATTACTGAAAAAATTACTGAAAATTACTGAAGGTGGAAAGAAATGATGATGAAGACAATCGGGATAAACACCACAAAAAAAGAGGAGATATTGGATATCACTCCCAGAATAGAGGAGATAATCCAGGAATCCGGAGTAAAAGAGGGGTTATGCAGCATCTATTCAAAGCATACTACTGCCTCAATAATTATAAACGAGAATGATGACCCTTGCGTGCAGGAGGATATTCTTAAATTCTTCAGCCAAACTGTGAAGAAAGGAGTATGGACACATGATTTCAGCGGGAGATGTGACCGGGATCAAAACGGCAATTGCCACATAAAAGCTTCTATGATAGGCCCATCGGAGACAGTGCCCATCAAGGACGGAAAACTTCTTCTTGGGAGATGGCAGAGCATATTCTTCTGTGAATTCGACGGCCCCAGGAGTCCGCGGGAGATTGTTGTCACGATATTGGGCAGGGAGTGAGCTTATGCCTAGCTGTGAGATGTGCGGGAAACAGGACAAGCTTTTCAGGACATTGGTGGAGGGTGCAGAGATGACCCTGTGCAAGGACTGCTCAAGATTTGGAAAGACGCTTGCTGCCCCAAGGATTGTTATAAAAAAAGAGGTCCTGAAGACGAAACAGGAGACGAAATACGAACCGATAGAAGTCATTGTCCTCAATTATGGCCAGCTCATAAAAGAGAAGAGGGAGAAGATGGGCCTTAACCAGGAGGAGTTTTCGGCAAAGATGAACGAGAAGGAATCGCTGATACACAAGATAGAGGCTGGGAAGCATGAGCCTACGATAGAGCTTGCAAGAAAGCTCGAGAATTTCCTCAATATAAAGCTGATTGAGACAAGCGAAGAGGAAAGCGTCATGCCGGCAAAAAGATCAGGGCCGGTCACGATAGGCGATGTGATATCGATAAAGACAAGGAAATCAAGATGAAGGCAAGCGGCAAAAATGGGGGAATGAAGATCCCTAAAAAAAAGGATTCGACATACGCATGGATATCCTTCCTGCTCCTGTTCTTTTTCTGGGTCCCTCTGCTGAACCTGATAATCCTCCCGGCATCGATTGTTTTCGGGGCAAAAGCCATAAGGGATGTGAGGGCAGATCCTAAGAGATATGGCGGCAAATGGATTGCGATAATCTCTGTTTTATGCTCGGCCATCTCATTCATATTCTCCGTGGTTGTCCTTTACATGGATATTATCGGGAAGCTGTACTAAGAATTGTTGTGTTGAGAGAAAAGAGGAAACCCGGCAAAAGAAAGATTTATTAACAGACAAAAAAGGAAGATTTTATGGCATTAAACCTAATCATGGTCTTCGGAGGGGTCATTTTTGCAGTCCTGTTTGCATTTCTGATGTTTGTCTTCATCATAGTGATGGCATCTTTCTTCAGGAAAGAGAAGGAAATGGATCACGAGCCGGAAGTCAGTGTCATCATCCCATGCTATAATGAGGAAAAGAACATCAAAGGGTGCCTTGACGCGGTTTATTCCCTTGATTATCCCAAAAGCAAGATTGAAGTTATTGTTGTAGATGACGGAAGCACTGACAACACGCTTAAGATACTGAAGGAATGCCGGAAAAAAAACAGCAAGATTGTGATACTGGAAGGGAAACACGAAGGCAAATCCGCGAGCCTCAACATGGGCGTCAAAAAAGCAAAGAAAGGCATAATCTTCACTATTGATGCTGATACTGAAGTGGACAATGGTTCGTTGAAAAAATTGGTGAGGCCATTTGCCAGGCCTGATGTCGGAGCGACAAACGGCTCATGCATAGCGAGGAACAGGCATTCCATGCTTGAGGTGTTCCAAACAGTAGAATATCATTATAATAACCTTATAAGGAAAAGCTTTTCGATCCTTTTCAGGAACGGCATATGGTTCTTCGGGGCCTTCGCCTGCTATAAGAAGGATGTCCTTAAGAAGATAGGCTATTTCAAGAAAGACACTATGAATGAGGATATGGATGTCGCATTGGAGATCTATCGCGGGGGTTACAAGACAATCAATGTCTATGATGCATTGAGCTATACCCTAGTTCCTGATACCTACCTCAGATTCTTCAGGCAGAGGGTAAGGTGGTGGGCAGGCGTGCTGCAGGCGCTCCACAAGAACAAGGGATTGTTCGCCAGGGGATCGAATGCATCCATACTCTTCCTTTTCATCAACCAGTATTGGTGGTCTTTCTATGCGATAGTTTCGCTTCCGATAATAATCTATCAGATTTTCTACTGGCTCCCTTATAATATGGCAGATTTCAGCTCTTTGTTCATGTATCTTTTCAGATGGTTCAGTTTCCTGGGGCCGCTAAATGTGCTATACAAGATTCCTGAGTGGGGCATATCCCTTTACAGCATATTCGGCGTCCTCTCCGGCATAATAAGCGCCATACTCATAGTGATATCCTTATACACATTCAAGGATAGATTGACGATAAAAAATGCTATAGGGGTATTCTTCTATTTCCCATATACAATAATTTTAAATACTATTACCTTAATAAGCCTTATAAAGCTAATCTTTTTAAAGAAAAAGCATTTTTCATACTGATATTTAATCATATTTCAGGAGATATCAGGAGAATAAGGGAAAAAACAGATAATATGCTTAAAAACGCCCAAAATGGACCTTTAAGCCAAAAAAAGAGTGAAAGGCATTCATTATGGTAGCAATAATCAGCATAATCGATTTGGTTAGGGAAGCGAACATCGCTTTTTTGAGATGGAATCTGGAACATGGAAGGCCCATACTTGACAGGCTGCATCTTGTGTTTGACAAGATATTCTATTTCTTCCTCGCCATAATGATAGGCTTAAGCATATTCTACCTCATATTATCAATAATCTCTCTTTTCCCGGACAGGAAAAACAAAGAGAGGGCATTGAGCGCAGATAATATCCCTTTTGTGACTATACAGATACCGACAAGGAATGAATTGATAGCATTAAGATGCGCAGAAAAATGCCTTGAATTCGATTATCCGAAAGACAAGTACGAGATATTGATAGGTGATGACAGCAATGACGGGGAAGTCTCAAGAAAGCTGAGGGAATTCGCGGACCTGCACAGCATGGTCAGCGTGATAAAAAGAAAAGAGAATATTGGTTTTAAGCCCGGCAATCTCAACAATATGCTGAAGCGCTCGAACGGCGAGATAATAGTGATCTTTGATTCGGATTTCACGCCAGAGGCAGATTTCCTGAAGAGGATAGTTGCTCCTATGGTCCATGACAAGAATGTCTCTGCAGTGCAGGCAAGATGGAATTTCAATAACTTCAGCCAGAACACAGTCACTGTGCTTTCCTCAACAATAGTCTATGTATTCCACCACATCGTCCTTTCATTCATGGACAGGTTCAGGTCAGGTTCATTGTGCGGATCGGCAGAGGCTGTCAGGAAAAGCGACCTCATAAGGCTTGGGGGCTGGAGATCAGGCAGCCTTACAGAGGATGTTGAATATTCATTGAGGCTGTATAAGGAGAATAAGAAGATAATCTATCTGGCAGGCCTTGAATGCTATAGTGAAGTGCCTTACAAGGCAAAAGACCTTTACAAACAGCAGATGAGATGGGCTTATGGCGTAGTTGCGGCCTATATATCCCATTCAAAAGACCTTGTTTTCAGCAAGACCCTTTCGATAAAAAAGAAATTGCTGAGTTTCTGCGCCGGCTTCGGCTATTCCCTGCCGATAATGATCATGTCCTTGTTCTTGTTCGGATTATTGAGCTTTGTGACGGACAGGCCCGGCCCGATTGACATCCCAAAGTTCGTCTCAGAGACGGGCAGGAATGTATTGCTAACTTCGGGATTGATAGCAGCAAGCTTCGTCTCTTTGTACAAGGCAAAGAAACTTAAGTATTCGTTCAGGATGATATTGGCCTCTTTCAGCATAGGGATTGTAACGACATTCTATGTCAACAAGGGCATATTCAAATCGGTCATGAAAAGGCCGATGGAATGGTATCTTCTCAACAAGAATGCCGATTATGCCTCAGATAGGTAGAATAAAAGACAGGATAAAAGCGATTTTTAACATATAACTTTACAATATAAGATATCCATAATAAACTATTTATAGGTATGCCAATTGTATATTAGTTAACTTATTGGAAGAGCAAACAAATGAAAAAAAAATCTGTTAAAGGCAATAATGGCGAAACGGAATTAAAGATAGGATGGAAAGCCATGCCATTGAAAGAGAAGATTTCTGATCCTGCATCAATCTGGTTTTTTGCAGTGATGGTAATATACCTCATCCAGGCAGTATTTGCAGCATTCTATGAATCTTCGCCTCCTCTTGTGGATTTTTTCACAGTAACTCCCATCATCATCATAGCATTCATACTCCATCTTCTGTTCAGGTTCAACAGGACAGTGCCTATTACATTGGGCATAGGATTCATGTTTCATATACTGGGGCTGTACAAGATCATACCTTACAACCAGTATTATGTTGGAGAATTGTATGGCGCTCCGCAGCTTTACTATCATTATGACTGGATTGTCCATATTATGGGGGTAGGTTTCATGGCAATAGCATTATCCTCTGTGCTTTATCCTTATCTGAAGAGGGCATTTGACAGCAGGTTCATGACATTCCTCATATTGATCCTGTGCACCGTCGGCCTTGGCTCGTTGAATGAGGTCGTAGAATTCATGGGGTATGGTGTTTATGGTTATGGGGAGGGATTTTTGGAGTTCGGTTCAGGGGACAGCTCGCCAAGCCAGGGGCCATGGACAAACTCCTGCACTGACATGCTCAATAATACGATAGGAAGCGTTGTTTTCATAGGGGCATTCGTCCTAAATAAGAAGTACGGCTGGTTCAGCGGATCCCATTGATTACAGAATCAAGTTTCTTGAATGTATCCGAGTTATTATCCGGTTTATCTTTGAATTCATACCTTCTAAGATTCCTCTTGTAATTTTCAATGTTTCCCATGAATTCCTCTATCTGGTTCTTGCTTGTGATGCTTGACATCTTCCCATAGCCGAGCCTTTCCAGATATAAGGCATTGAGGATCTGCTCAAAATGATTTTTTATGGGTATCGAGAGTATCGGCTTTTCAAGGTGCAATGCTTCTGAAATAAGCGTAAACCCTCCATTAGTTATGAGCGCTTTGCAGCCTGCAAGCTCCCCGAAGAACCTGTTTTCATTGAATTTCCTGAAAACAATATTGTGGTCTTTCTTTTCGATGCCAAAGCCGTATACTATGAACCTCTGGTCTATTTTTTTGAGCTCTTCTATCAGTTTTTTGTTGGAATCAGAAGTCTGGTACACAAGGATGTAATCCTTTTCTGCGCGCTTCAATCCTAATACCTCTTCCCTGATTATTGGCGCAACCAGATGCACATCGCTTGATTTCGGTTCGCTATGGAAGAAAGACGTAACAAGATAATGTCCTGCTTTGGGTATTATCAGCCTATTGACCAATCTTAACTGAAGATAATCCAAGATGTATCTTTTTGGGTAGGTTATCTTTACCATATTGCTCAAATGGTGGTTGCCTATGCTTATGGTTGGGATTGACTTGAATAGGCCAGCATATGCGGAGATTATATCAAAATCCGAGATTATGATGTCTGGCTTGAAATCCTTAATCTCGCGGCTTATGAAGCTGAAAGACGCTGCCAATCTGGAAAAATTCAGGATATTCGAGAATAATGTGCTTACTTCATCAATCCCGTTTTTCTTATAGTTGATATGAAGGCCTTCTATCTCATTCACATCATCAAACTTCCCTGAGAGATAGGAATAGGCCCTGCTGCTCGAGAATATCTTCACATCATTCTTCTTCTTCAGATGCTCTATTATCGGCCTGCTCCTTACAGCATGGCCCATGCCTTCCCCGCAGACACTGTATATTATCCTTGCCATCTTGTTGGTTTTAAATATGATGATACGTGCTCTTGCCGGCAGAAGATACGGCAAAATCCACAGTTAACCCCCTATCAAGTTCTATGTTAAGATACTTCTGTCTGCCATATCTCGCTGTTGGCATTGCTATATACTTTCCTGAAGGTCATATTGTTCCTTAGCAGATAAAGCAGGCCTTCGCTCTTCTTGCTCCATACGAGGCCCTGCCTCATCTCTTCGTCTATGAATATATAAGAGATGTTATAAGCCCTTAAGATCTCGGCAGAATCATCAAGATCCATGCTATAAAACATCTCATTGGTATCATTGTATTTCTTATCAAAATTAGATATGGATGAGGAAAAGCCGTCTATTAATGCCGGCCTCTGCGCAATTGATTCTATCCAGTGGCCCCTTGAATAATGGGACAGCACTATCTGGCCAGGATAAGAATTCTCATTCAGCCATTCCATGCTCTCAGCCATGCTGTTGTCCGGCATCGAGAAAGGCATCCTGTTCAGGTAGGATGCTGTTGAAAACAGCAATCCGCATCCTATAAGGATGAATGAAAGATTCCTTATCGGGGGAAATTTCCATTCCAGGGTATTAAGCCTTTTCAGGCCGACAGATGCAAATATCGTGAGTATGAATGTGTTATAAAAGCTTGTCTCTCCGCCCATATATGCTGTTGCACCGGTAATAAAAAGTAAGGCCATATACAGCGGATAATATCTTCCTTTATCTTTCCATGAATAAAACACACCTATGACCCCAAGAACAATCGCGAATGGACTGAACCCTGCCTTTGCTCCGAGATCAGAGCTTATCACTTTCAGGAGGTTAGTTACCGGGAATTCGAAGTTGTAATAGAACCTTACAGGATGCACAAAGTAAAAACCCACAAGGACGATTGTTGCAATAAACGCCCTCATCTTGTTCTTGTTATCAAGATTATAGAAGAAGAAAATGATGATGAGTATGATCAATGAATTGAATACGCCGGAAAAAGATGCAATAATGAAACACAGGACTGAAAGCCCGAAAATCACCCTGTTCTCCCTCAAGAACAGATAACTGCCAAGAAGGATCATGAATATGGAAAGGCAGTTGGGGGTTGAAACCGTGAAAAGATAGAGGAATGGCGGCGAAATGAGGAGCAGAATGGAGATTATGAATCTCTCAAAATCACCCACACCTAAGCTCTTAAGGAGGAGATAGAATATTATGATGGAGAGTATGCCTAATGCGAATGGCAGAAGCTTTGAAGCAATATCCATTCCAGTTATATGCCCTACGCCGGCCAAAGCGTAATGGTAAGGCAGGAAAACAAAATCCCTCCCCCCATAGATAAGGGTGTCCCTATCATACCCTCCGTTGATCAGATTTTCTGCTGTGCGATAATGATGGTATGCCTGGCTGCCTATGAGCGTATTGTTGCCCCCAATGAACCTTATCATGTGCGGCAGCATCAATATGATGAAAGAGAGGATGATTATGTAAAAAAGGTATCCCCTCTTGCGGACCTTTGCCGGATTTTTTTTGTTTTCTTTATTCAATTTCTTCATTTTCATCTTCAAGATTGCTCTTTGTCCTGTTTTTCATTCAAAGCGTCTTAAGCCTGCACATTGACCTGTAAACTTTTATATTATTGTCATAGACCAGGCTGAAACATTTTGAATCTTTGGCGTATGCCAATTCCCCTATGCCAAACTCCTGCTTGGCCCTGGGTGTGAGGAGCACATATTCTACGCCATACTTATCGAGCAGTTTCAGTGCATTTGTCTCGAATCGCGCAGTATATGCCTTTTCGATATCGAGGTGTCTTTCCTCTGCATCCTTGACCATCAGGAAATTATCGTCTGCGATATCCTTCCTTTTGGCTATGGATGTCACAAGATAACCTTCGCTCAAAGGCGCAAGTATGGTCGAATTTTTTTCTGTGTTGAGGCTTATCCATTTAAGGACTGAAACCTCCTCATCGCTTATGGTGTTCCTTACTGCCTCGTTTGCGTATAATATCGAAGGGATGATGGATGTCATCAGCAGGGGTATCAGGAAAAGTATGAATAAGAGGTTTGCGAATCTTGCAAAACGCGTATTTTTCCAGTAGTCGAATGACCACCTGTAAAACCTGGCGAAAAGTATCACTGAGATTATCCCTAGGCATATCAGGCCTACATAAAGCTCTATGAGCTTCAGCCAGAGCAGAAGCACTGTTGCAAATGCGAATGAGGTGAAGAAACATGATGCCCTGTGGCTCGGATTGTATATGTGCTGCAGTATTGCGTATGTGGCATATAGGAGAGGGATAGAGCCTATCTGGTATATCGCCCCGAGTATCGTTATGTTGCCGAAGTAATTCTTGAGTATCTCGATAGGGACATTCTGCCATATCACAGAATAGCCGTTGAAGAGGAATGCCTTCTTATAGACTATGAAAAGAAACCATGTCACAAAGAGTATTGAGAAAAGCATGGTCTCTACTTCAGCCCTGTTATGGTTCATGCGGTCAATCTTCAGAAGGAAGATGTAGAAGATGAATCCTATCGGAAGAAGTATGGCAATTGGGCTTATCATTGTGAACAAAAATAGGCTTATAAGGTAGACATATACATATCCTGGATCCTCTATCCTCATGAAACAGTATACACAGAAGAAAAGAAGAGGGAAAGTGATGGCATAGACTGACAATGAATTGAATGTCGTCTTGAAGAATACGGGGATGAAACCTGAGATGGATGCTGAGAAAAGCGCTGCGGGCTCATCTTTTGAAAGCTCGTATGCCGCAAGATATACTACTACTACAAGGAGAGATGCGAAGATATTGACAATCACCTTGCCGACAAGCTCTATGGGCAGGAGGATGTTGAAAAATGCCAGCATGTAATAAAAGACAGGGCTTCCTATGTTTGTCCTGCCGCCATAGCTCAGAGGGTCATGCACAATGGGCAAACCTGTTGAGAGTATGCTTTCAACCTGCCTTTGGTTGAAATAATCCTTATTGTCTGAGAAATAGGGGGTCTGGAAAGCATAGTAAAACCTTAATGTCAACACTACAAGGAAGATTATCAAGACCATATATTGGGTTTTAGTGGGTTTAAAAGCCATATAAGCCTCTTAATAGGTTTCAGTTTAAAAAAGTTTAGCAATTCCGGGAGGTTGAAAAATAAATTGGCCTCCTGAAAGCCGCTAATGCGCTCCGTCAGCTTCTGAAACTGCGTTTTTGTCAGATTTATAGGTATCTTATTCTGTAAAACTTGGACTTCGCTAGGCAGTAGCGGCTTTCTTGCTTAATTTGACTGCACCAAAAATAAGAAGATATTTAAATAAGAATTGCTAGAATATGCCCTATGGGGGCCAAAAGAATACCAACAGGGATATCCGTCCTGGACAATGTCCTTAGGGGGGGTTACGAGCCTGATGTCATCACGACTTTATACGGTCCTGCCGGCTCCGGCAAGACGAACTTCTGCATAATGTGCATGATAGAGACTGTGAAAAGGAACAAGAAAGTCATCTATATAGACACTGAAGGGGGTTTTTCTGTTGAAAGGCTGATGCAGGTCTATAATGATTACAAGACTGTTCTTGACAGCACCCTCTTCTTCAAGCCGACATCATTTGAGGACCAGAAGAAGGTCTTTGACAAGCTCAAGAGCATTGTGACAGACAAGATAGGCCTTATCATAGTGGACAGCATTTCCATGCTGTACAGGCTTGAGATGGGGAAAACAGAGGAGGTATATCACACCAACAGGGAGCTTGGCCTGCACTTGTCCATACTCACTGATATCACAAGGAACAGGAACATCCCTGTGCTTCTCACCAATCAGGTATATTCTGTCTTCGATGAGAGAGACAAGGTGAATATGGTAGGAGGGGATATAATAAGATATGGTAGCAAATGCCTGATCGAGCTGCAGAAGGCCCACATGAACAAGAGGAAGATTTTCATACGCAAGCACAGGTCATTGCCTGAGTCCGAAGGCCATCTGTTCGAGATAAGGGAAGAAGGGATTTCTGAAGTCCAGTGACAAATACATGATTCAGGTAATCATCTTATTTATGTAATCATGCTGCTGATTACTGTGCAGCATGCCTACCAAACCGCCAAAATCCTTATCGATTGTTTATTGTTTATGATTCATCAACAAAATCTTCCAGCTTCATGGTCATCTCAGGCAAGCCTCTCTTTGCAAGGTATTCCTTTGCAATGATGTAGAAAATCAATCCCAGGGCTTTCTTGCCCTTATTGTTGCATGGGACGACAAGATCTATGTTGTTCGCATTGTTGTTCGTATCACACAAAGCCACCACAGGTATGCCTGCTTTCAAGGCGTCATTCAATGCGTTCCTGTCAGGCCATGTATCCGTCACCATCATGAGTTTCGCTTCTGTGAATGTCTTCAATGCTGAATTTGTCAGGATTCCGGGAGGATATCTTCCTGCGAACACCCTTATCCCTGTCGCTTTGCCAAAAGCTGATACCGCTTTCCAGCTGTTCTCCCTCCTGCTTGAGACGATCATGTCCTTCGGCTTGAACTGGGCAAGAAGATTGGCGCATATGCCTATCCTCTCATCTATCTTCTGCATGTTCAGTATGAACAACCCGTCAGGCCTTGCCTTATAGATGAACTGCTCCATGTGCCTTGTCTTGAACTTTGTCCCGATGTGTATGCCTGCCCTGAGGTACTCGTCCATGGGCACAAGCAGTTTCTGTTCTTCTGTCATTTTGATTCCTCCATGTTTTCAATGATTGTCAAACCAACAGGGAAGCAAAGGATGTTAATACAACAGAACTAAGATTGTTCTGCTGCATTTTTCTTGCCTCAGCAGCGCATGCAAGGTCCTGGCAAGCCAGCTATTCCCTGCATATTGGCTTTATAAGAGAAAATAAGGGGGTTGTTTAAAAAGGTTTTTGTTTTATGTGAAGAATTATCGGCCTGCAAATCTTTGATGCATGTCCCTCATCTCTTTAAGCTGAGGCATGCTGTATGGCTTCTCTTTTCCCTTGATGTCAAAAACGACATAAGGCCCCTTAAGTCCTGTATCGACATGGCCTGTCACAAATTCACCCATCCTGAAAAATCCCGGAAAATCTTCAACTTTTGTTTTCCCATCACCATCTACGATCAAAGAACCATAGAGATGATTGGCTGCAGCATCTATTATCGGCGCATGTGTTGCGACGAGGACTAAGGCGTTTTTGCCGATCTTTCCTGAACCTCTCTCAATCTCTTCATTTACTCCTTCTATCACTGCGTCAAGAACACCATAAGCGAATCTGGCCATGACTGGAAGATTAGGCTCGTCTGTCCTGGGCCTGTAGAAATCCAAAAGCAGGACTTCCCTGTACTTATCAGCCACTTCGATTTTGTCATCTGAAAAGGGAGGCAATTTTTCTGATGCCCAGTTGACGCCTGCAAAACCAAGGCTGGACTTTTCTGCCAAAGTAACCAATCCAGAATCGTTTATATTGTATTTTGCGCCTGCAAGCATCATCTCTACAGTCCTATGTGTCCTTAAGAACTCAGATTTAGCTGCATGAATATGAGAATAATGAGGATAAGCGCCTATGACACTCTTTCCTATCTCGTAACACTCGACTTTGCCTTCTTGAGATAGGTCTACCTTCTTATCGTCGTCGCTGCCAGCAACAACGCTTTTTTTCTCCTTTTTCCCGTGCCTTGTTATAAGCAAATCTATTGACATTCGACCACCTTATGGGGATTATAAAGAAGAACTAATATATAAATCTTTCGGTTTTTAACTACTTAATAGTGGTTATTATCTAGTTTATTTAGCCTTAAACTCCTCCAAAACCTCGTAAACAGGCCCTCCTGGCGCAAGCGTGCTCTTTATCAGCTTGAATGAATCCACCCTGAAATTGACTTTCTTAACATCCATCCTCTTCAGGCCCCCTATCAGGGCTTTCTTGTCCTTGATGAATTTTACCCTTGCCAATGTAAGGTGCGGATGGAATCTTTCCTCTTTTTGGAACATGCCTTCGAGGCTTCCCTCGATCTGCTGCTGCAGGGCATTTATCTTTTCCTTAGGCTCCAATCCGATCCATGCTGCCCTTATGTAATCTTCAGAAGGGAAAACGCCTGCATCGCTTAAGTTTGCAGTGAATGCATCGAACTTTATCCTGCTGAGCCTTGACTTCAGCTCCCCAACCAGTTTCTCATCAACCTCCCCGAGAAACTTCAGTGTGAGATGGAATTCCCTCGTGAAACCCAGGCCGGGATCAGTCTTCTTCAGCGCAGCCTGCTGCCTCTTAAGCTCATTCTCCGCCTCTTCTGAAACATCAAAAGCCATGAATAATCTCATGCCTGCACCTCAGCAAAATCTTAGTCAAAATATCAATAAAAAAAAGAAGAAAAAAAGTCAATATAAATATTTGGTTTCTGCCGAATAGCTTCAGCTTATCTAGCCGGATTCTTCTTCGCCGAAATCCTCTTCTTCAGAGGGCTCCTCTTGCTCGCCTTGTTCAGGCTTAGGGGCTTCTGACTCGTCGCCGAAGTTCTCTGAGTCCTCTGGCTGCTGCTGTTCTGCTTCCTCAGATTTAGCTTCGCCTGAAGATTCTCCTACCACTTCAGCAAAACCGACTTTTCTCAGGACTTTGGTTATCCTTATCCTGACTTCCTGGCCTTCTTTTGTTCCAGGCACAAAAAGCACAAAGCCGTTCTTCTTTGCTATTCCGTCTCCTTTCTCTCCGACTGCCTCTATCTTCACGTCCAATTCGTCGCCCACTTTCACAGGCGCAAAACTTGTTCCGAATCCTCCTCTTCCCCTGAATCCTCCTCTATCTCTATCCATATTTAATTCCACCTTTTGGCTTATTTTCAATCTACGCAAAATACAATAATAATGCGTATTTTCCCTATTAGAGGTTATTTATTTATAAATATAGTGATTAACGGCTTATTGGAGCCATTATCAAAAGCCAAAACAATTATAAAACACTGCCTCTTCTTGCAGCTTATGATTGACATAGTGGTCCCAAGGGATAATGAAGAGAAGCTTGCTGCAATGGCAGAAAGGCTCGGTTTTTCCAGCCTATGCCTCCTTTATGAAAGGATTGATACAGTCAGGAATGGGCAGATTGAGAAGCTGAAAAAGAAGTTCAAGATAAGATTATACATCGGCGCTGCAGGAAATGCAAATGCTGACATAATCTTCTGCGACATCTCGAAAAATGACATAAATGAAGTCGTGCAGAACAGGAAGATTGATGTCCTTTTCGGTTTTGAAAGCCTGAGAATGAAAGACAGGCTGAAGCAGAGGAGCTCTGGCCTTGATCCCGTGCTGTGCAAGATCATGGCAGAGAAGAAGAAGATCTACTGCATAGATTTCGGAAGGATCCTTGGCATGGGCAAAGAGACAAAAGCATCGGTCTTGGCAAGGCTGAAGCAGAATATAATGCTCTGCAGGAAATTCAGGATAGAGATTGCTATCGCATCATTCGCCTCTTTCCCTCTGAGGATGAGGAACCATGCAGACGTGCTCGGGTTCCTTGCTGCCCTCGGCCATGACGACGGCAAAGGCCCTTTCGAGGCCATCGATAAGAGGATAATCCTTAATAAGAAGAAGAAGGAAGGCAAGGTCATTATGGAGGGTGTTGAGAGGGATTGAATATGTTGATTTGATTGTTTTATATTTTATTGTTCTAAATCATTCTTTTTTACACCACGACACCCTCAACAGAAAATCTGCGGATTTTTTTAGTTGATTTGTTTCAAAATCAGCAATCCATTCGCACAGGGGGGTTTCATCCATTCGCACCGCCATCAAGGAGGGTATCCTCACTTCGTTCGGAAGCCCCATTCCGTACGCTTCTTTTTCTTGCACAATTCTCTGAAAAGATCCTTTCGAGATGATTGAATTATTCGGACCACTCCGAGCGCAGCGAGGATGTAGTTCTTGATGGAGGGGTCAAGGAACAAGACCCCTGATAGAAACCTTTTTAAATAAAAATATTAACTTAAACCTAAAATCAGGGCAAATAACAAAAAAGGGGCTAAAATGCTGAATAAGAAGCTTTTCGTATTTCTATCGGTCCTAGTTCTTGGCGTATTTTCAGCAGAGATTGTCTGGGCAGGCCAGGTATTAACTGCAACTGTCAACATAGATGATAATGGTTATGCGACCACTAATGATATGGTTGCGCCAGCTACAGCGGGCTGGGTGACTTATGCAATAAATTTAAACGGAAATCCTACTGTATTAGGTGAGCTGAGGATTAAGATAACAAATGCAGGATGCTTTAATGTAAGGAATATATATTACATAAGCGGGAGCATGACCTCTGCAGTTGATGGGGTTGTGAGAACAATCTGCAATGCAGGACAGGGCGGAAATCCGAGTGAAGTCGCAATCGCGCTCATCCCAAACATGGCAGTTACAAGTGTGCTCTTCGACATCAAGAATGATCTTGGAGCCGCATTAGAGGCTGTTCCGGTCCCATGCGCCACAGGATTATGGTGCATGCTTTCTTATACTAAAACTGCAACTGGTGATACTTGTTATTCATGCAGTGAATGCCCGACAAGCGGCTGTATCTGCGCAGCTAGCTCAAGCTGTAGTGGTTCAGGCCCATCAGGTACATGTGCGTCTAGAAGTTTTGACAATGAATATACTTATACTTCATCATATAGCACTTGCACTGCAGCACCAACATCGGATATGAATAGTGAGAGGTTCATATTGAAATGGACGTCTGCAGTTGACAGGGACAGCGACGGCTACACTACAGTCGATGACTGCAATGATGCTGACCCCACAGTCTATCCGAATGCGCCGGACATCTGCGACGGCAAGGTGAATGCCCAGCGATGGAGCCCAGTAGATGATGACAATCCAGGTGAAGTGCTTCATTGCGAAGCTCAAGTGGCCCAAAAGGATGTAGGTTGTGATGTTGATGGGGATAAATACTGCGATAAGAACAAGAACGTGAGCCTGTTATGGCTTGCACAATGCTCGCAAGGCACTGGAGAAGAAAGATTAGTCTCTGGCTGCTGCTATAATACCTTGGGGTGGTATAAACAGGTGACAGTGAAAACTGCAATCGCAAGCGTATACAACAAGCTCCTTCAGCATGATGCAGCCCTCAAAAGCGTATTAGGGAACCCCCCCACTCCTGAACAGCTTACGCAATACTTCCAGAACAGGAAGAAATTATTCTGGGCGGCAAAGAAGACCATCTTAGGGGCAACACCCGTTGAGGTCCATATGGCAAGAGGCAATGATTGTGATGATTCAAAATCATATATCAATCCTGATGCGGAAGAAAAATGCTATGTTGATAATGATGAAGAGGAGAAAGACGATGATTGCGATGACGGCACTAATACATTGCCGATAATAACCCATTGGGATGATTCGCCTTACACTGGCATAAATGAGGGGTGCGAGGACAGCAGCCAGACTGACTGCGAATATTCCTCAGAGGGGGATATTGAAACAGCATCTAATGACATAGCGAGGCTCCCGTCAAACAGGTATTGGATAGGGTTCAGGGATGGAGATGGATCCTGCTGCGGAAACAACACCTACACGCCGGGCACAGTCATAGGCGGCTACACCTACACTACTCCTAATGAGTTTTTCATCTGGAACCCAGGCAACACAAACCCATTGATGTACAGCTATTCAGCATGCTTTGATTCTGTTCCTGTGAGAAACAATGGGGACACTGCGATGAATCTCCTTTATTTCAGCTATTTCTGCGAGACCCCTGAAGGAGGCGGATCGCCTACAGGATGCATATTCCTCAACTCAGGCATACCATATTTCCAGAGGATCACGAGAGTGGGTTCTGTCATGATACCCAGTCCTGTTGCAAGCCCGATTGAAGTAGATGAGGGCATTGTATATACATTGCATGCAAATGTGACCCTTCTGACAAGCGATCCTACTATTGCCGGTGAACTCAATTATTTCGAGATTGAAGAGGGATTGGAAGAGGGAGGGATAATGGGTCCTCCTAACCCCACAAACATAGGGATAGCAGGCGGTGAAGGCTCGAAGATAATAGAATACAATTATACTGTTCCGGAAAGACCTGAAGGCCATAAGATAAAACAGGTCAGGTTTTCCCTGGATATTGTCGGCTCTACTGAAGTCATAATGAATGATGTGAAATTCTACAAGCCCTATTACAAGAAGATGCTCAACCTGAACGGCACATTCTATACATGCGACCTTGAGCCAGAAAGCGTATTCTGGAGCCAGATGGACACGAGAGCCAGCATGAATCCATTGGGGGTCTATCCATTGCTTGCATCCCAATATCTCAAAGTGCATTACACTGATCAGAGGACAGTCAAAAACTACAGCTGCCCTGTTGTCGGCAATAATTTCTGCTCATATGCTGGCGGCTGGAAGAAGAACGTCGACGGGATAAGCGACAATAACCTCAGCAAGATACCTGAAGAAGAGAGGCTTATGAAAGACGGAGGATATTTCAAGGAATTCTACATGAAGGAAGACTGCTGCCCCGTCGGATATTGCTGGGATGGGACAAAATGCGATAATGGCAACCATAAGTTTGTCGGAGTCCATATTGCCAATGCGACCATATATAATGATGCTGCAGAGAAGGACGAGAAGAGGCATTACAAGTGCGTTGATGGGTTCTGGCAGAACGCCACATTGAAGACAGACCAGTTCAACATGACTACAGGCTACTGCGGCGAATACCAGTGCCTGTACAAGCCGGCAGAAGGCAGCTCATTGTGCGTGAACAACGGAAATTATACATTTGATGATTATTGCCTGATGGGAACATGGACAAGCAGGACAAACCTTGTCGCCATGCAGCTCATAGACCTTGTGCAGAAAGACGGCTCAGGGGAATATGTCATTTTCTGCGACAGCTTTGAAACTGCATTGAATGATTATGATTACACTGACCCGCTCATAGGGCCCATACTCCAATTCATCGTAGGCGAAGGAGGAAGCAGCGGAGAGACTCCTTTCTTTGACTGCGGGTTCGGAGAGAACGGATGCACGAATAATTTCTGCGTGCTGAAGTATGTGAACAAGGATAACATCGAGAAGGTGGTCTTTGGCACATCGCTCAATCTGCCGATAAATGTCACAAGGGACGACCCGAGATATGACCTTTCATTCCTAAGGCTGCTCGGTTTTGAAGCCATGAACATAATCCCAGGCGAGGATGTAATAGACCACTACAATTACTGCGACGGTGTCATGGCCCAGCAGAGAGAAGGTTACCTCGGATGCAGGCATCCTTCCCCGGGAAATAATGATTATGCTGAGAATGAGGATAATGATGTATGGTATGATATGAGGACGCAGAGCATCATATACTCTGTCCAGAAGGTGAACTTGGGGAGGTATAGCGCATGGGAATCATTCATAAGTTTCCTCAAAAAGCCTTTCACAAGGATAATAAACGCCATAACAAGCATAACATCAAGCAAATACAACAGGGCGGATTACTCTTTCGTCAAGAACATAGGCAAGTTCAGGAGGCTTTACATAAATGACCATTTCACGGGCGGGTTCAGGAGCGTAAAGGGTGTAATTGAGCAGGTAGGGGTCGAGACTGCCATGGTGGTCGATTATTACAAGATCGGTGTTGACATCTGCAAGAAAGTGATCGATTACAACACGAAGTATTCCACTGCGTGCCAGCACGGCCCGATATACTGCCCTATGACCTGCGAACCCATGGTGAATTCGACAGACACATGGAGCTTCAGGATAGAAAGCAAGGATGAGACTGCTTTTGAGCTTTGGCCTGATCTCACTTCCAAGATAAGAATCACAGGAGATGAAGTCAAAGCGCCGAATTCCCCGTCAAGCGCAGGGGATTTGGGCTACAATTAAAAAAAGTTTAGAAGAAGATGAGGCATGATATGAAACAAAAATTTGTTTTGTTCTTTGTCATAGTAATCGCGGCCATGATGGCCCCCGCTGCCAGCGGGGTTAAAGTCAGCATGGGAAGCTGCGATGAATTGGTCGCTTTCTCAGGAAGTTTCTGCTCAGACAGCCAGACATGCTTGGGTTATGATCAAGAAGCAATAGACCCTGATGTTTATGTCCCTTGCCCAAAAGGCACATCATGCGTATCTGATGAAACAGTAAACAGCATTGCGGGCTGCTATTGCGATGATAATGATGGAGATTTCCATTGCGGCACGATAGATGATTGTGATGATGCTCAGCCGGCAGCATATACCGGCAATCCGGAAGTCTGCGGTGACGGGATTGACAATGACTGCGATGGCAGTATTGATGAGAAGTGTGTGTGTAACGACGGCGAAACAAAAGAAGTGACTTGCGGGGATTTTGGAGAGTGTGTGAGGACTGCAACGCTCACATGTGAAAATCACCAATGGGGTGAATGCGTGCCTGGAACTCCTGCAGATGAAGCATTGACGCCGTGCGATGGCCTTGATAATGACTGTGATGGAAAGACAGATGAAAATCTTGATCTAGATAATGACGGATATACGACATGCGATATCCCTTCTAATATAAACAAGGACTGCAATGACAATGATAACAGGATACACCCATTTGCGCAAGAGGTCTGCGACCAATTAGTGGATTATGACTGTGATAGCCTTGTCAAATTCAGGGATCCGGACTGCCATTATTACATCCTTAAACCAATAATATTCAACATAACCCTCTCGGAAGAGATCATAATGAAAGATATGATAGCTTTCACATGGGATTTCGGTGATGGCACTGTTTTCGGGACGCCTTATGTAGATGAGGCATTGCCTGCTCAGCATTCATACTTTTCTATAGGGGATGATGATGGAGGATATACAATCATATTCAGGATGATGGACAAGTATTTCAACATCTACACTGCTACGCAAGATATAAGGATCGAGCTTTCCCCTGAAGGGGGCATCTGCGGAAGCAAATGGGACTGCGATGGCGGCTATTGCAATCCTGAAGGGATATGCTCGACGCCAAACTGCACAGATATGTGGATGAATGGTGATGAGACAGATGTCGATTGCGGAGGGGAATGCAATGACGAGGGAAAAAGATGCGGAATAAGGAAAAAATGCGGTGATGGCAGCGATTGCTTCAGCGGCAACTGCGTAGAAGGGCAAGTGGGCAAGCAATGCTGGTTCGTCGAAGGCAGCTGCAGGATGGCCCTCAACTGCGAAGATGATGAAGGCTGCGTGTTCTCGGTATCAGACATAAAAAATGCGCATGTCTCAAGAGACTGCGGCGATACAGGGTACCCATTGAAGATATGCTGCCCAGGCTTGGTGTCTATTGAAAATCCAGCAGCAGGGACACAATATGACTCATTGATGGGTGTTTCCTCATACACTGATGCTCATGCGCAAAAATCAGGTTGCATGGATATGGCAGCTGGCTGCAGCGACGTTTACACTGATATTTATGTCAAAAACCCAGAAAATACCCCTGTGACATGCGAATATAATGAAGGGGGATGCCCGTCTGGCATATGTGTGACAGGCATATCTGATTTCACGAATGCCCATGTCGGCAGTTGTGATGATTATTATGATAAGATATGCTGCAATGTAGGCGATGTTGAATGCGGAAACGGGTATGTTGAAGGCAGCGAGGTCTGTGATGGAACAAGCTTAGGCGGACAGAGCTGCCAGAGCTTGGGCCTTGGAGGAGGAACATTATCCTGCAAACCGGATTGCACAGGCTTTGACACTGCTGGCTGCGGGAATATTGTTTTTGTGACGAGTGAAGGTTTCAATGGCAATTTGAGATATGCTGCTGCAGAGATAGGCTACATGGACACAAGCGGAAAGGGATTATTATCAGCAGATGTGTTATGCAACTACCTGGCAGATGCTGCTGCTGCAACAAAACCTATCCTTGCAGACAGGACATTCAAGGCATGGCTTTCATCATCAAGTGTGTCTGCTTCAGATAGATTGGCGCATTCACCAAATAGGTATATCCTTGTTGATGGGACAATATTGGTTGCAGATAACTGGAATGGTCTGGTTAGTCTTACGCCAATGGCATTTGAAGGCTCTGCAGGGGGCAATTTTGGACCAGGGGCAGGCACATACCTGAAGAATCCGATAAATAAAGACGAGAAAGGCAATGCTGTATCGGGTGCAGCAGTGGTATGGACAAATACGATGACTGATGGAACAAAGAAAGAGACCAATCCGAGCAGAACATGTAGTGATTGGACAGATGATGACGTTCACGAAGATGGAAGAGTAGGATTAGCATCGAATAAAGATATTAAATGGACAGAAGATAACCAAGAATATGGTTGCTCAAGCACAGCCAGATTATACTGCATTTCACAATAATAATTCACAATAATAAAAAATATGAGGTGAGAAAAATGAGGATTAATGTGAATATAGAAAAAAAGCATTTCTGGATGTTTATGGCTGTCTTGATGCTTGGCATAATCTCCATCGCAGGCATAATGGTCAATGCCCAGGCAGCTACAAAGCCCAATCCGGGGCATAGCCTTAGTGAGTTAGCAGGAGATGGAACAGGGACTTATTGTGTCCTATCCAAGCTAGGAATATGCCCCGCTGGATGGACAAGCAAAGCAACAGCAGTAATCATAAGTGAATATAACCCATGCATTGCAACTTTTGGTGTAGGTGCAAGCAACAACGTTCCTGCTATCCCAAATACAAATTGGATCTGGTGCCATTCTACTCTTTGCTGCATCTAGGGCCATTATTTTTCTAATTTTTTCTTTTATTTGACTGCACTTGCAGAATGCATCTGATTTGACTACTGACTAAAATCTGATTAAGATTAAGTATGATATTTTTATCAGGTATATGTTCTTTTTTCTGGACAAATTAATCCTATTAAGCACAATATTTATAAATAAAGTGTCCATTTAAATAATCTAATGTCCAATATTAAAGGCAAACCAACCCCCCTTACCCTAAGCAACAATGTCCTGGAAGCCCTTGCTGCTGTCTTGAAGCACGATTTTGTGCATATAAGGGAGATCTCAAGGATGACAGGCGTTTCCCCGACCACAGCAGGCAATGCGCTCAAAGAGCTTGAGGAAAACAACATACTCTCAAAAAAAACATTGGGCAAGAACTGCTTCTATTCCCTGAACAAGAACCAGAAATCTAGGAAACTCGTAGCCATTGTCGAGGATTATAATTTCCTGAAAGCATGCTCTGACAAGGCATTCAGCATTTTTTCAGAAGGCATTCTCAAGGATGTCAAGGACATAAAGAACTTCATCGATTTCATGACGGTCTCTGATGATGGCTCAGGGCCATCGATACTTCTTGTCACAAGCCTTGACAATGATACTGTAAAATCAAGGCTGTCGAAATCGAGCTCAGACAGGATAAAAAAGATCATGATCTTGACAAGGGAAAATTTCAGGAATAATCTTGAAGAGGACATGATAAAAAATCTGCTAAAGGACCATATCACGATATTCGGAACTGAAAGATTGATTGACACAATCTATTGAAATGGTGTTTATTGGGTTATCTGCATCATGCATCATCCGCAAATCCAAATAAGCATGAGTAATCCAATGGCATCGTGATCAGGATTGATACAAGGATGAAAAAAAAGAGGAGAGGCAGTAAAAAGAGGAATGTAAGGGCGCAGATAAGCGCTTTCATACTTATAGGCCTGGTGATAATGACTGTCTTTTTCTTCGCATATTACGTCAAGAGGCAGATCCAGGTGCAGGCGGCAGAGCAGAAGATAGATGCTGCTGCAGAGATACTGCAGAGCACGCCTGTGCTGAATTATTATGTGACATTGTGCCTCAAGGATTCTATCGAAGGCGCCCTTCTGCTTGCAGGGAGGCAGGGAGGCAACATCTACATCGATCAGGGGGGCCTTGCAGACCGTGATTCGATCCCCATCTTCAAGTACAAGGGGGACAATGTTACCTATGGCATGACGAGCATAGACTCGCAGATCCCCAATGCGATGAGGCTTACTGATGACCCCACATATCCTCTGCCTTATGAATACCCCTGCATAAAGACCGTACAGCCCATATCTTACAGGTGCCCTTATGATTATCTTTTTGGGATTCCGACCGAGAGCAGCATTGAAATCAATGGAGTGCAGTTCAATCCCCAGACAAATGCTGCAAAATTCTTCCCTTTCAGCCAGAGCAATCTGCCCCTGTTATGCATACCTAATGGCCCGAATGACGTCGACATGGGGATATTCCCTTTCCCATGCCCTTCTGGTGCATATGGCCCGGACTCAATACAGCAGCAGATAAAAGTGTATGCTGAGAAGAGGATGCAGAACTGCACGAATTTCTCCGCGATAAAACAGATGATAAATTTTAACATAACGGCGAATCCGCCGCAGATCCTTCCCATAATGGGCGAGAATGACATGGTGATCAAGGCCACTTATCCCATCAACATAACCATAGGTACATACGGTTCTGTAAGATTGTTTGAATTCGAGGTGAAGCTGCCTGTCAGGCTGAAAAAGATCTACGGGCTTGCGCAGTTCCTTGTCGAGAATGATGACAGCTATCTTGATTTCAACATGACAAGTGATTTTGATTCCAAGCTGTATTATACCCCTTACTGGGATCCT
Organism: Candidatus Woesearchaeota archaeon CG10_big_fil_rev_8_21_14_0_10_44_13; assembly: GCA_002762985.1. Lineage (GTDB taxonomy): Archaea > Nanobdellota > Nanobdellia > Woesearchaeales > UBA12501 > 1-14-0-10-44-13. The sequence continues at coordinate 30,359 of PCXZ01000032.1, forward strand.
TATATTAAGGTTGAAAAATTCTGCCCAAAATGCGATCTTGAGGGCGGCGAGAAAGATTCGACAGACATCTTCCAGATCAATGACTCGGCATCCAACATAATGGGCAATGATTATTATTTCAGGTTTGCCGTCGAGAACAGGGATCCTGCGCTCGACTGGATACATAAGACCTCGCCTGAAGAGCAGCAATTTGATTATATCATCCAGGAAGGGGATGAGATAATAATAGAGCCGAATGGGTATGACCCTGATGATAATGACGACCTATTCTATTTTTATGAGCTATGGAAGCAGGATTACGACGAGGTATTCAACCCTTTCTGCTGCAATGAGATCAACCCAGATTCATCGGTGATCTGCAAGAATGACCCATGGAAATGCATAGAGAAAGCGCCTGCAGCTTCACTGCAATTATGCATGGACGATTACCTGCAGCAGGACACGAATGTCTGGACTACCTCGAACATGTACAAGATACCTAATCCCATCAATCCTTCGAACACTTTCAGGAGCTCAAATTACCTTACAAAAACGACTGACCCCGGAAAGATAGGCAATAACCCAAATTCAGAGGACAATAATCCTGTGCATTATCCGTGCAATAAGGACGAGCAGACAGGAGAATGGCTCGGTACAGCTTACAGCAGGGACCTTGGTCCGCACAACGCGACAGTAAAAGTATGCGACGGGCACGGGAAATGCGACTGGCAGAGCGTGCTCATAATGGTTACAGACATACCAAGGCCGGTGATAAGCATAATTAATGATTACGGCACAGAAGATGCCTCATTGGAAGACCCTTTCATATTGGATGCGTCAAAATCAAACATATTCTCTGTTGTTGACAGATATCTATGGAAGGATGTCATACCCGGCCTTGAGCCCGAGTTCATGATTGATGTCGCTTACTCTGAAACAGAGAACGGCAGGCTGAGGATACCCCATCCCTTCGGCGATTATGACATCACGACGATAAAAGTCGCGGGAAACTTTTTCAGGCAGACAGGCCCGCAGACATTAAGCTTAACTATCGGCTCCCAGACTGACACAAAAGAGATCAATGTGAAAGAGTGCATACCCTACAGGAGCGCTGATTCCCCTTATCCATACAATAAAGGCGATAATCCTTTCATGGGCAATCATGCGTGCTGCGAGGACACTGGAACATATTCTGATGCCTCAAAGATATGCTATCAGGACGGAGAGTATGGGGCGATAAGATATTTTGAAGAAAACAAATACACTGGACTTGGCATGCCCCGGCTTGTCTACTGGCACCTTGATGAAGGATTGACACAGGATGCTCCTTCCCTTAACAGCAATTATGGCAATGACATCTTCTTCAGGAAATTCGAAAGGCATTGCAGCGGAGACAGGGGGAATATATGTTCCGGCAATGGCCAGGAGGATATGTATCCCTCAGCATCATGCAATGATTTAGAGGGGCATTCGTGGCAGGATGAAAGATGCCAGGGTCCGCCCCAGGATGTCTCAGCTGCATCAGACAGGCCATGCATTGATTACCTCCCTGGCCAGACATTTGAGTCGGTTGAAGGCGTCAATAAGATGGGAGTGGGCATAGTAAATGGATATTGCTCTGATACGCCAAAATGCACAAATGGGATTGATTACAGGTTAGATGGTCCGTTCAAATGCCAAAAGGCTGTGTGCGAGGACGGCCATTGCTCAAAACCTTACACGACTGATGCAATGAAATGCATGTGCAGCTCTGCAAGCTGCTCTTCACAGGGAGCAGATCAAAAATGCGATGTGTTCAGCTATGATGATATGGTCTCGGGAGGGAGATGCCTGCCAAGCAAAGAAGGATTCTGCGATTCAACTTGCCATTTCTCTGACCCTGATGAGTCAATGGCTGCGTGCTCGGGCTGCAGTTACACATGGAAATGGACAGGGTGGGGGTCATCTGAGACAAATGTCGCAAGGGACAAGTGCTGCGGCGATGAGACGGCAAACGAATTCCATATAATAGCTGCTGACAATACTGATGCGTGCTGCGACAATAGGGACGCAAATGGACAGCTTCTGCATGGCAATGAATGCGTCATAGCAGGGGTGTGCAAGAACAGGCTCCCTGCACCTGAGGTATGCAATGGACAAGATGATGACTGCAACCCTTATACTGCAGATGGATCAGGAGAACCTAAACCTTCAAATGAAAACCAGGAGGGGGTATGCTTGAACAGCAAAAAATCCTGTTCAGGCATGCAAGGATGGAAAGATGATTATTCAGGCATACCAGGATACCAGGTTGCAGAGACGAATTGTGATGACGGCCTGGACAATGATTGCGATGGATGGGAAGATTGCCAGGATGATGGCTGCAAAGGCCTTACAGTTTGCACGAATCCATGAGGATGATCTAAAATTAATCCATGATAGATATATCCTGCAGGCAGGTCAGAATGATTGATAAAAAATGACTAAAAAATGGCAAAAAACAGCAAAAATGCACGCAAAATTGATGTATGAAAATAAATAAGAAAACAAGCTAAAGTGAACATAGAATAAACGCAATATTTTTAAATAAAACAGCTTTAAAACGGCTTATTCGATCCGAAAAAACGGTGAATTGATGGGTAAAAAGAGGTTTTTGATAGTTTTGGCAGTGATTTCATTATTTTCTATGCTCTTTTCTGTGCTTCCGGCCTCAGCGCAGGGCACGACTCTTGCCTGCTGTGTGACAGATGACTCATGCACGCCTACAACATCCGGCACTTGCTCTGCGGGGACGTATTATTCTGTTGCCTGTTCGCAGATGCCTAACTGCGACATAGGCTGCTGCTGCCAGCAACAGCTCAACACGGCAAATGTGGTCGTCACAACGAAGAAAAAATGCGATGTTTCTGTGGGCCAGTTCTTCGACCTGAGCGCTTACACCGCCACAACTGCAACTTATGTCCAGGGCTGCAACGCAGTATGCGGCCTCTCTTCAACATGCTCACCAGGCGATAAATTATACTGCTCTGACAAGACAACTGTGCTTGCGACGTGCACCAGCGAGGGAAAGTTCGGAGTTTCACCCGGTGCATCCTGCCCGAGCGCCGCAGGGACATTGACAGATACTGATCATGACGGTGTCCCTGATTCGGAAGACCTGTGCCCGAAAGAACCAATGCTTACTGTCCCTCAAGGCACAAAAGAGACGGATTGCAATACGAATAATTGCTGCACGGATAACATTGATAATGATTGCGACGGGGTCCTTGACTGCAATGATGTCGATTGCTGCTCTGTGCAGACATGCTTCTCAACACCAACATGCATAGTCGTTACTTGCGGGAACAATAAGGTCGATTCAGGGGAAGAATGCGATGACGGCAACAAGGTAAGCGGGGACGGATGCAGCAACATATGCAAGAGTGAATATTGCGGCGACGGCATTGTCCAGCCCGCAATGGGCGAGCAGTGTGATTTCGGTGATAATGTATGGGTGAATTGCTATGCTCCGAACACGGTTGATGATGTCTCCACAACAGACAAGATTGAAGCCGCGTGCACTCTGATCACAGAGAGAAAAGCGGGCGCAATAACCCAATGCAATGATGGCATAGACAATGACGGAGACACCTGCTTTGATTGGCCATTTGACAGGGGATGCTCTTCTGAATCAGACATTACAGAAGATGATGTGGCTGTGCTGCCGAACGGAGAAGCCGTATCAGGGGATGACCCCAGGCAATGCACGATATGCGGCGATAAAGAACTTAACACCCCTAACAGCCAGGGATTAAATGAGGATTGCGACGGGAGCGACAGCCAATGCGGCAGTTCTCCTTATCCTGACGGGATCTGCAGGGATGACTGCACTTGCGCATATGAGTGCTCTGACAATCCCGGCGCACCTGACACATTCGAGATCACGCCAGTTAAAGGGCAGTTCGCAAACCTTATCGAATGGCAGCTGCATCAGTCTCCAAACTGCATAGTCGATAAGATGTATCTTTACAAATGCTCCAGCCTTGCTGCGCAATGCGAGCCGGATCAGCTCATAGCCATCAACAGCACTATTGCCGGAAATGTATTCTACCAGCACAAGGACAAGCCTGTCTCCCCAAGCTCCAGATACTGCTACAGGGTTGATGTGCATTACACAACGGGCGCAGTGTCAAAATCAGAGGTAGAATGCATAACCACTGGAGATGTCAACTGCATGGCGAATGGGGGCGGCGAATTCTGCAAGGACAATGTCAGGTATGATTGTGCAGATGATAATTTTATAGACACTGAGCTGCAGAACTGCTCGACGCTTTCGACGGTGAATCCTGAAGATTTCGTATGCATAGGGCCTTTCCGCGATAAAACAACTATGTGCCTGTACCAGAGCCAGTGCGCATTGTGCAACGGCTTATTCGGGCTGTTTGCAATCGATGCCACTGCGATATACGAAGGCCCGCTCATAGACGGCACTGATGAGGGGAAAGGTAGTTATCCATGCAGCAAAATACCGACATGCTACAATGATACTACAAGGACGACCATAAACAAGTATAGCAGCTGCATAGACATACAGAACTGCTATGATTACACTTCTGAGTCTTCATGCACTGAGAACAAATGTCAGTTAGGAGAATGCGAATGGGTCTCTTCAGTCAAGGCATTCAGCGAGCTTGGTGTGGGATTATGCAGGCCCAAGACAAAAGAGCTGCAGAACTGCAGCCTCTGCGGGGACTTCAGGAGGGATGCCCAGAACAGGTTCTACGGCGATTGTGATGTCGAAGTGTGCAAGCTTTACGGTGACTGCTATTACAGTTACGGCCAGTGCGGCCCCAAGGAGCAGACAGGCTGCTGGAATTATGTGACTGAAGAGGATTGCACTTACTCCAACAAGAGCATTTCAAAGAATTCATTAGAAGCATTGAATGTCTCAGTAAACACGCAGTGGGGAAATATAACACTCACCGAAAGCTTCAGCAAATTCATGAAAGTCGGAGGGAACAACAAGCTGCTGCAGAAGAGCAATGACTACTTCGCATTCGGGCTTTGCAAATGGATCAAGTACAGCGGAAACAGGGCTGATGTGCCAGATTATATCTGTGTGAAAGACGCTGATAACAACACGGTCCCTGACTGCAACTATGGGGAGGAAAGCAGGACATGCCAGATCGATAATATCGCCCCTAAAACATCATTCCTGATTGAAGGCAGGCCCATAAACGGCGAGGGAAGGCTTCTCCTGCCGAAGAAGATCGATCTTGATTACTACCTGGATGAGAATGCCAAGGTGTATTTCTGCATAGCAGATGAGGATGCAAGCAAAGGGGTGCAATTTTGCTATCCCAATGAAACCAGCATGTGCGGACTGGAGAAGACATTCAGGGGAGCCACAGGAAATTACAGGCTGTATTATTTTGCTGAGGACAACGCACATAATCTTGAGAATGTCAGCTATATGCCTGTGAGGATAGAGGTTGAATCACCGAGAATAACTGCAACTGCAACACCTCTCAGCTATGGCGACGGGAATGATTATGAGATAAAACTCACCTCAGACAGGTATGTAAAATGCTCAGGCATCCTGATGAAAGGCAACGGGATGCCCATAATCTCAGAGAATATGATCAAGTTCGAGATTGACAATGAGTTCACAAGGGATTATTATGACCTTCCCGATGAGAGATATTACTTTGAATATGAATGCATAGATTATGTCGGGAATGTGAACAATAGCAGGATATGGATCAATGGCCATGAAGGCGTCAACACGAACAGAATATCAAATCTCATGCCTTATGGCCCGCAGAACGACACCTCCGTTAATATCACTGTCCAGACAACCGAGGATGCCAGCTGCAGATATGCCCTGAAAAAAGGTGCTGCTCCGGGTTATGAATCCATGACTGACTTCTCCAGGAATGCTGAAGGCACATTCCATACTGCACATCCTTCCCTTGTGCCTAATGAGTATTACGAGTATGTTGTAAAATGCAAATTTGGTGATGTCATTGAAGGCAATGACAATGACATGATAAGGTTCTCGATAGACCAGAAAGGGCCTTCAATATACCCTGTGACGACATTCGAGGCATATGATTATGATATGAGCCAGACATGGGGGAAAGACCAGGAGATAAGGCTGCAGTGCAAGGATGATTATTTTGAGAGGGTGAAAAAGGCATTCAATATGGATTATGGATGCAAGGATATGGTAAGCTACAAGGAGGATGTTGGTGACGAATACTCTCATGTTGAGCTGGACGAGAATGGCTTGATGCTTGACACTATCCCCTTAACCGGCACAGGCTCGCATAAGATATACTTTGTTGCGAATGATACAGGGAATAATTCAGAGGATAATGATCTCACAATAAACATAAATGAAGACAGGCCCACACTGACAATAAATATATTTCCTTACCCTATGGGACCAGGATCTGTCCCAATAACAGGACCGATATCTTATGGGGATTATATAGTGAAAGTCACTTCGACAAAAAGCCTGAATGATGTGAATATGTCTTTTGTCGCTGGCGGACAGACTAACGAAGGGATATACCTCAGCAACGAAGACTTCGGAAAGACGTACTATGTGCTATTGACAATACCCAGCCCAGGAGAAGGCGGACTGCCGAAAGGGCCGATCTATGACGGGACAATAACTGTCACAGGTCTTGTAAGGATGCCTGGATCTTCATGCACATTGGACAAGATAGACAGCACAGCACTCTTTGCCACAAGGGTTAAGGAGGTGAAGATAGTGACTGCAGATCCTGCTGTCGTGATAGAGCCTTCCCTTGACAACTATGATGCAAAAGGATATCCATTAAGGAAGAAGAACGGGATATATTACACTAATGAATCAAGGCTGTACATAAGCGGCAAAAGGACATCAGACATAGTCAATGAAGTGAGATTCTATGTCCTCAATGGCGACAATATGATCTCGGACAGGGCATCTCCTCAGAAAGTCTACAGGTATGATGCAGGGAAAAATTCACCTCTGCGGCCTGGAAACCCATTGAACACTGCTCCGATAGGCATAGCTTCGCCGACAGGGCAGAAAGGCAGCTACACATTGAATGCTGCGCAGAACTCGAATCTTGGGCTTGGAAAATACATAAGGGTGACAGACGCCAACAAAGAGAGAGGGAGCTATGGCCATTACAGGGAACACTATCTCATCGACTGGATAGAGAATATAGGCGAAGGGGTATGGAAACTAACATTGAAGGATCCCCTGGAAAACGACCTGAGCCTGAGCGACAGCATTGATGTTTACTCAGCCCCTTATCCGAATGAGATCTTCGGGGAATACATAGACCTTGATGCAGGAAACAACACCTTCTTCTTGAGGCCTAAGAGTGTTTCAGGAGTTATGCCCCTTGAAACGGAATCATTCATAATATTCACTGACCCGAATGCACCTGTAGTGGTGAGCCAGACACCGAACAGAGGCACGACAAACAACATACACACGCCGATATCGATAGTTGTGAGAGAAAACGCAAGGGAATCGCTGGTGGACACAGGCTCAATAAAACTCATGCTGGATGATCAAGAAATAAAAGATATGGAAGTCAATGAATATTCTCTTGGCAGCTTCATATATTATGAGATAAGTTACATACCTCCTCAGCCGTTGAATGACGGCACATACAATGTGAAGTTCGAAGGCAATGACAATGCCGGCCATGGGTTCACGAACTCCTCGCAGGCAGGCCCTGAATGGACATTCACGATGGACACAAAAGCGCCATCAACACCAATATTGATGATAGAGAATGGGACATTACATGATGGGTTGTGGTATGTGAACAGGTCGCCGGGCATAGAGCTTGAATTCCCCGATGAGGATAAGGTTAATATGACTGCGATATACAAGGACAATCCTTTTGCAGGATTCGACATGGGCTATGAATGCGGTGATGACTGCGGCCTGAATAACCTTTACAAGGTCACATTCGATCCTCCTCTTGAGCCAGTGCAGCTTATAAGCCCTAACCAGATGTTTGTGAAAGATGAATTCCAGATCATAGTCGAGGCTTACAAGACCCTTGCAAACAGACAAAAGAGCCCAAAGGGGCTTTATTATATCGATAAGATAGTAATTGATAACATAACCCCTGAGATATCAGAGATCTCATTCCCAGGAAGGATAAAAGTGGATGGGGACATCTCAATAAAGGCGCGCATACCTAATGAGTTCCATGACCTGAATGTCACCCTGATAGCGAATAAGACTGATGGAGCGGTTTATACATCGGGCTATCCTCTGGAGCAGGTAAGCAAGATGGGAAGCTTCTATGAGTTCAAGTGGCATTCCCCCTATGTGAGCAGCGCCGGGAAACCTCCTGAAGTTGAGCAGACTTTCACATTGGTAGTCTCCGATTATGCCGGCAATTCCAAATCCGAAGAGATAACGACCACTGTTGATCTCCAGGTGCCGGATATCAGGTTCATAAACATCAGCGTCACGCCTACTATCGAGCAGCTTGACCAATACATGACAAAATACACGAACATACTTGTCATGGGCAATTTCAGCGATGATGATGTAGTAGAGATATTTGTCATACCCGGAGATTATATCCCCACCCAGAAACTCTATGAGAATGTGAGCCAGTCTGCTGATATCTTCGGCAAGATGTTCATGGTAAACCTGCAGATAAACGGCACGATAAACAAGACAATCCTCAATCATATGACCTTGTTCATCGTTGATGAAGCCGGCTACCAGGTCAATATCCCATTGAACATTGTCGCTGATCTTGAACCTCCTAGGGTCATCGGTCAGCCGCAGTGGGGCTAGTGCTTTTTTATTCATCAACATTATGCTGATTATATAAGGGTACGATCATGTGAAGGGTGGATAATGAAAAAGAGGTGGATTTTATTACTAACTGTATTTGCAATCATCTTTGCAGCTTCTGCAATGGCCCAGACCGGCACTACAGACACTGGAGGAAACACCAATACTAATGTGAACAGGCCAGTATGCTCTGATTACATAGACAATGACAATGACGGCCTTACGGATTTCCCCAATGATGTTGGCTGCCTTAATGACACTGACAGCAATGAATCTAATATAGTCGGGCCTTCTGCGATAGATACAACAGGGATTAAAGTTATAAAATATTCTGTAAGCCCAACGATAGATGTTGTATTCAGCGAATTCATAAGGCTTGACAGCGTGTATCTTTATGCGATAAATGATGAGACAACGGCCATGATGGCCCTTGGCATAAATCCTCCCTCAATACCGGTTGTTACTATAAATGACAGCAATACTATAAGCGCAAAACCCCTGATAAACCTTTTTAACGGCCTTTATGAGCTTGTCCTCAATGTGCAGGACATGGTGGGCAATACGGCTACAGCGCGCCAGAAATTCGTCATAGATGTTCCTGTGACTGACATAGATATAGTCGAACCGAGGCTGGGCGTCTCTAATGGGGCGGCAGCGGACCTTGTGATAGAGACTTCAAGGAATGGCCAGCCGGACAACACAATATGCAAGATAACAACCTCCCCTTTCATCTATGATTTCCAGTCTGATGCATTAGTCCCTTTTGACGCAGTATCGCAGCCAAGACACAACATGTCCGGTTTCTTCAATAATGCTTATTTCAGCGATTATGCCATATTCTACATACTCTGCAATGATACAAATTCCCTGAAGAGGGTGAACAGGGAAAGGTTCGAGCTGTACATAGACCGGTCTGCCCCGGGCATATCCTCTTTTGATTTTTATCCTGCAAAAGTCGTCGAATATCCTGAATTCGAAAACAGGATGAAAGTGATATTGAACGTGACATCAAATGAGCCCGTGATATGCAAATATTCCAATGAAAGCAAGGATTATGAGGCGATGACAAGTTTCCCTGGATATGACCTTAATAATTTCTATGCTTACACAAAGAACAACAACACAATTGCATATTATCTGCCTGATGTAAGCCCTGCAAGCCATGATTTCTATGTGCAATGCGAGGACAGGGCGGGATGGAGATCCCCTGTTGTGAAAAAAACATTGCAGGTGGACCTCTCTTCAGCGCTCGATATGACTGTAGTGGAGCCGAGACAATACACTACTAACAAGAGCATAACGATGAAGATGACGACTGTCAAGAGGGCTGTATGCGTGATAGGGAACAGCACTTCAGATTCGAAGATGATGAATACTGATACTACAGGAAAGACGCACAGTTATTACCTGGGCCAGTTCGGCGACGGAAGCTATACATACAAGATGAAATGCACAAGCCAGTCAGTAGGCGGATTGTACGTGCAGGAACAGGAGCTCATGTATACATTTACAGTTGATAACACAAAGCCTTCTGCACCCAACATCACAGGCTCGAAGAACACGTGCTTCCAGACAAGGTTTGAGTTTGTCCCCCCGATAACTTTCACGGCCACTGATGCTGAATCGGATATAGATTATTATCTCTATAAGATGGATGCGGCTGCAAAACCTATCCTGAACTGGACAAGGACAAATGGTGATATAGGCCTTGTAAGCAAGGATTACAAAGATGAAGACCTTAATCTTTCAAAGGCAAAATCATACAAGATAACTGCAAAAGCAGTCAATGGGGCCGGACTTGCTGGCGCAGAAGCCAGTGTCACAATAACATACAACCCAGATGATGTAATATGCTTTGAAAAGAATCCCCCGGTAATAGTGCTTGCCAAGAACGAGACAGAGGGTAATACTATAGTGGAGATAGCATGCAGCGACCAGAGCGGGTGCGACAACCAGTCATACTATTACGGCCTTTGCGATGTTGAGGGCTGCAGTCCGACAACAAAGCTTGATTATCCTTTCATGATCACAGTCTATGACACAAAATACCTCTCTTATAATGTGAGCGACATACACGGCTATGCGGCTACCGGAACAGAGAAGATAGAGGTCAAGTCAGGCGATACCTGCGGCAATATGGTGAAGGACGGCGATGAGACGGATGTGGATTGCGGCGGGAAATGCAAAGGATGCGAAGGGGGCAAGAGCTGCATAGTGAACACAGACTGCGGCTCGAATTCATGCAAGGATAATATCTGCACTGAGCCCAGGTGCGATGATAATCTAACAAATGGGCCATATGGCAATATGGAGACGGATGTGGATTGCGGGGGATATTGCGGCGCAACATGCGGGATAGACCTCACATGCAACAGCAATGGGGACTGCTTGAGCGGATTCTGCAACCCCGGCAAAAAATGCGGCATTGCCACATGCGATGATGGGTATAAGAACGGCAATGAGACAGGGATTGACTGCGGCGGCGATTGCGGAGGGGACTGCAATGACAAGGATGGGGACGGCATAGATGACTTATGGGAAGAGAAATATTGCGACGGAGACTGCGATCCTACAGAAGACCTGGATGGGGATGGGCTGAATAATCTTAGGGAGTTCCAGCTTAGGACTGATCCTGCAAAGAAAGACAGCGACGGTGATGGTTATCTAGACTATGAGGAGATAGAGGCAGGCACGGATCCCCTTGATCCGGACAGCTACCCAAAGAGCGCAGCGAGCATACTTCTCATACTTGTAGGCCTTATCTTCATGGCGGGGGGGGCAGGTTATCTGGTATACAAGATATATTTTGTTGAAAAGCCAATGGCAGAGATTGCCAAACCCCAGACGGGCAAGACTCCTGAGCAGATTGCCGAAGAGAGGAGAGTGATGGAAGAGCAGCAGAGAAGGATGATGGAGCAGAGAAGGAAAGAAGCAGAGGAAAGGCAGAAGAGATATGATGAGATGAAAAGGAGGATAGAAGAGAAGAGGCAGGGCGAGGAGACCAAGAAGAAAGAGGAAAGGCAATCGTTGTTCGGGAAATTCGGGGGGATGATGTCTGGCAACCAGCAGCAAAAAACAGAAAGGCCGGAAACAAAGATAGAGAAGATAGAGATAAAGCCGAAGGTGGATATCACAGCAAAAGCGAAGACGGCTGTGAAAACTCCTGAAATCGGGATAAGGGGCAAAGATGACTGGCTTTCAGTCGATAAACTGAAAGAGGATTTCGGGGCTATAGCTCATGAGGCTGCCAAAGAGAAGATAAAGGCGACTGAACAGAGGCTTGCGCAGGTCAAGGATGAGGAGTTCGGCAAGCTCGAGGAGATCACAAAAGACAAGACAAGGCCCAAGAAAGAGGACATATTCAAAGAGATGGAGAAGAAGATAAAGGGCGAAGACAATGGCACATCAGAAAATGATGATATTTACAAAGGCCTGGAAGAGATGGGCAGCAAAACCAAAAAACAGAAGAGATAATGTGATAATATCACATCAATCAATCCAAAAAGAAGATGAACAATGAAAAAGAGAGGGCAGATAGGGGAGCAGTTTAACTGGATCTTCATCATCGTTGCAGGCGCATTGATCCTTGCGTTCTTCGTCATGGTCGTTAACAAGCAGAGGGAGCTCTCTGAGAAGAAGCTTTCAGCGGAGCTGCTCGCTGACCTTGATATGATAATAACTGGCCAGGCAGTGAGCCCAGGCACTACGAGGCTGCTTGAGATGTCAAACCTTGAGCTGAGCTTCACGTGCGAGGATTATTCCATGGGGGGGGTGCCCAAAGGCACCGGAAACTCAATCCTGTTCACCCCTTCAAAGCTGAAAGGATCCAACATCATAGCATGGACATTGGACTGGAATATGCCTTACAGGGCCGCAAACTTCATCTACGTAACTGTGCCCGAGATAAAATATTTCCTTATTGACCCAGCAGAGAGCAATGGCCAGGACAGTTATGGCATCAAATCAGATTTCCCTGAGAAGGCCGATGTGACTGCGGTAAAGGAGACCCCTGAAGAGTTTGAGAGTTACCAGCGCGTAAGATTGGTCTATTTCATGAAGCCGCCGGGGGATGAGCAGTCATTAAGCCTGCCGTCTGATGCCCTGTCAGACTTCAACGATGACCAGGTTTCTGTCCTGTACATAGATGCAAAAAAGGCTGAAGATTTCAATGGCAATGCTGATCTCTATTTTTACAAGAAGAAAGGCGATATGATGGTTAGGGAGGGCTGGATTCCGGGGTCCCTTGGGAAAGAGATAGTATATGGCGCCATATTCACTGATGATTATGACCTTTACCTGTGCAATATAAAAAAAGCCCTCAGGAAACTTGAGGTTGTCACTGAAATCTATAAGGAGAGGGTCGGCTATCTTGCGAATGGCCTGCCTGTAGGAGATCCATGCTCGCCTTATTATGGCCAAACGCCTTTGCAGGGTATAATAGACGAGATTAATGCTGATGTCATAAATGTGGGCAACATATTCCAGTACATGAAACAGATCCAGAACATGAATGACCTTACGGTATTTGCTTCGTGCCCTGAGATATATTAATTGATAAGATAATAAAAAACACGACAAAAAATGAAGCCGCTCAGGAAAAAATCACAGATGAAGACGTTCGAGTCTGTTGCAGTGCTCATAATATTCTTCATCCTCATAGGGTTGGGCCTAATATTTTATACTGGTGTGCAGAAGACATCGATGAAACAGATCTACACAGAGAGGGTTGAGCAGGAAGCCGTGAAGATGGCCATGAGGGTCTCTTACCTGCCCGAGATACTGTGCAGCAGGAGAAAGATCGTCGAGGATGACTGTTTTGATGTCTATAAGCTCGATTCTGTCAGCAGCTGGATAAGCAGGGACGAGAAGATGTTCCTATATTACCAGGGGGATTTCAAAGAGAGCGTAATAACGATCAAGCAGATATTCCCTTACGGAAGGACGTTCACGATCTACAGCAACCAGCCTGAACAGGAAAAGATGAAGGATTATTACATAATCCCCACATATATCCCTGTCTCATTGAAGAATTCGTCCATGAAGAATGAGAACAGCATAGGTCTGCTTAATGTGACTATGTTCGTGCCGAAGGTGTAAAAAGCATGAATTATATCACTGTGAGATGTAACTGTGAGAAGCAATTAAAATGAAGAAACGCATGTCTGTATCCAATTGCATGAAAAAGGCCAGGAAAGCGCAGATGGAGATGATAGGCATAGCCATAGTTGTCGTCCTTTTGGTCATAGGGATGGCATTTGTCTTCAAGGCCCTTATGAAGGCGCCGGAAAGGACCCATGAGAAATTCACCAAGGAACAGACTGCACAGAGCATAATCATAGCGATAAGCAATTCTGATGCCGGCTGCAAAGGGGTCGAGATGAAAGAGCTCATGCAGGACTGCGGAAATAATGTCAACAGCGTTGAGGATTTTGAGCTCGGCCAGTCAGGAAGCATACAATGCGGCAGCACAGACAGCTGCAGGTACCTCAATAGGTCATTAAAGGTCATATTTGAAGAGACCTTGAAGCTCCAGAGGCTGCCCTACAGGTTCATATTATATAAAACATCCATAGACACGCCGATATTGTATATAGAGGACGGCGGCTGCAACGAATATAACATAAAAGTGATGAGGAAATTTGACACTGGCAAGCCTGGCGAACAGCCTCTTCCGCTGGATTCAGGTGGCAATGTCTATGCGAGACTTGATATCTGCACATTGGCCGGCAGGATCTGATACAGGTTATTTAATGGTTATTGGTGCCATAGGTTTGAAGTCACCGAAACATTTATAAATAAAGTAACCTAGATTTACAAAATCATCAGTATTAAAGTCAGGTATTAAAAATCAAAAAAATACAAAAACCGAGGTGCTAAAATGGCTTTCAAAAAAGGCGATCTTTCTATAAACATAGTGATCATTGCTGTCATAGCCTTGCTTGTGCTTGTCGTGCTCTCCTACATATTCGTAGGCAAGATCAGCCAGACAAGGAAAGGCATAGACAAATGCGAGAATTCAGGGGCAGTGTGCAAAGGATTCTGCGAGCTGGACGAGAGAAAGCTTGAGAAGGACTGCAATAATAACGGCAATACAGATTATAATGAAGGAGCTTTGATAGACGGCGTTTGCTGCCTGAAAGTCTGATTTATGGCAGATATTCCAAATTTTTTATTTTTATCATTGTTGGCCATCAATCCATATAGATCGAGGTGAATGAGTGAATTCTTTTAAGTATAAGGGCATAAAAAATAAGAAAGGCATGGATAAGTTGATGGAGGTAATCCTTGTTTCAGTGGCCCTGCTCGGGATGATATTCATCATCTGGATCATAACAAGGTCTGATGTGAACAAGGCAGCAGGCATTGTGCCGTGTTTCTCCCCTACTGAAGAAGCGCACTGCCTGGGGACTGTTGATGATTGCACGAAATCCGGCGGCAACCTGTTCAAGGTTGGCACATGCCCCACAAAAGATAACCCTGTCTGCTGCATAGGCGGTTCTGGCAAACCTTCCAGCAGCCCTGCTGTCGCTACAACAAGTCCAGATCAGGCTGCGCCGACAACAGCAACAACGCCTTCAGAAGCCCCACAACTGAAGGGAACGATGCAATTCTTCTGCAAATGCAAGATTGAGAATGGCTACCTGGTCGGGCCGAACTGGCTCAGTTCAATAGTGAGTTTTGCCCTCAGTTTCAATAAGATGGACATGGCTGATATTAAGAAAGGCAATACTGACTTCAAGTCTAAAAAGGATGCAGAATATGAGATACAGGCCAGAGGCACAGATGATGTGAAATACTGCAGGATATCCGTTGTTGGCCAGAATTATGATGCAGAAGGCGCCTGCAGCAAGGATAACGGGCCCAGCGTCAAGGTTAAATTCGCAAAAGAAGGGGATTATGATGTAAACCTCTTCGGATATGACAAGAAGGGAGGTACAAGGGCAGCGTCTGCTGTTGTTGATATCAAGATTGAGAGTGCTACGGGCAGCGTGGCCGTATCATAAGATAAGATGAAGATATAAAGAGATACCATGATATGATTGGATTATCATGTGATAAAAGATATATCAAAGGTGAAATCATGGATGGAAAGAAAGGAATGGAGCTTTCATTGAACGTCATCATTGTGGCCATAGTGCTGTTCATAGTGATGATAATACTTGTGGCATTGTTTACTGGAAAGATGGGCGGCATACGGAAGTCCCTCAATAAGACCGAATCCCAGTACAGCCAGGACAAATGCCAGATCCCCGGCACAGACAGGGTATGTGTAATAACCCAAAGCTCATGCGAGAACAGAGGAGGTTTTGTATATGAAGCCCCGCAAGGAGGCAAATGGTCAGATTGCTATCTTGGCCAGATATGCTGCTCGCAGTAAATGCAGTAAGGGATCGGATGAGGATTAAGCCATGATAAAGAATAAGGAAAATAAGGCGCAAGACAAGGGATTCAGGAACAAGAAAGGGCAGAGCCTGACTTTTTTCCTGAAGGTCCTTGCAGTGGCAGCAATAGTTGTCATAATAATCTTCATAACAAGCGATAGCTTCAAGAGAATATTCAAGGCTGAGACTGGCTGCGAGTCTGACGCTGCATTCGAGAGGAAATGTTCTTTGACGTGCAGTGAAGGCTGGTCTGTAGATAACACAAAGACGTGCAAGAGCCAGGGTGACACAGAAGTGAAGTGCTGTTACAGGGCAAAATAGAAGATGATATGATAAGATCATTCCGATAGGTTGCTCCAGAAAATACAGAAACTGATATCCGAGATCTAAAATGGGTTCTTTTAGAGATAAAATCCTGAAAAATGGCAAAAAGGCCATGGTGATGAAGTATATAGTCTTTCTTGTGATCGCCCTAATCAGCCTTATCCTCGTTTTCAGTTTCCTTTACAAGCTATACTCAAAGACAATTGGGTTCAGCGGTGAGAAGAACTGCAGGAATTCCATAGTGCTCCAGGAAACCCTTGCTGATAAGATGCCTACAACCAAATACACGAAACCCTGGCCGGCGACATGCAAGACAAAAGACAAGGTCAGTGAAGCAAAGACCGCTGAAGATGCCAAGAAAGACCTGGCTGAGATGATGTGGTGGTGCTGGTGGATGATGGGGGAAGGGGCGATAAGGCCCTTTGACAAGGATTGGTTCTCCGGAGGGAGGAAATGCTTCGTATGCTACACTGCGCAGTTCCCCTATCTGCAAGGACAGGTCAGCAGGCAGGGTTTCACCTCTTATCTGCGGGAAAAGGGCAAAGAAGGCGCGACCTATTATGATTATCTGAAATACAGCGAAGATAAGGTGATTGAAAACCCCATGACTGATGATATAGACAAGAAAGGCATTTATGCGATAGTCTATACTTCCCCTGCTGATCCGACTTTCAGCCCTATCCTCGGCTGCCTTGGCATTGGCGCTATCGGGGCTTTGGGAGGGGGCATTGTGGCTGTTCCCAGCTATATCGGCTGCCTGGGGGCATCTGCAGTCGTGCAGGTCGTAGAATCCATGAAAGAGGATCTTGTGTATGTTGCTGATGTGAGCAAAAACAGCGCAAGCTGCTACGGGAGCTGGTACACTGGAGGGGAGAGGGTCCAAACAACAGAATAATATGGGATAAAGCATGAATAAAGCCATAAAAACAGGATTGTTAAAACCAAAACATTTAAAATCAAGGCTTCTTAAATACTTAAAAATGGTGAAAAGAGGCAAAAACCAGGTAATAAAGGCATATTCTGCATTCAAAACCTCATTCAAAAAAATGATGGATTCTTCTTCATTTTCCAGGTCATTTTCCCCGTTTAGGTTTCATTTAAACATAAGAGCCCAGATGGAGAATTCGACAGTCGCGATAATAATCGCGGTAGTGATGATATTCATTGTGCTGGCATTGCTGATATTGAGGCTAAATGAATTCGCCTGAGATACCATGAAGAATAAAAAATCATTCATTGAGTGGGAAGTGATGAAGATAATACTCATACTTTTCTCATTCATATTGCTTTTTGCCTTCCTGTACAGGTTTTACTCCAAGTCTACAGAATTTGCCGGCGAGGAAGCCTGCCATGATTCCCTCGTGCTTACGCAGACTCTTGCTGAGAAAGTTGCAACTGGCCAATATCTGAAGCCGTGGCCAGCCACGTGCAAGACAAAAGAAGTAGTGAGCAAAGCCACTGAAATTGACCAGGCCAAGAAAGAGCTTGCAGAGAGGATGTCGTGGTGCTGGTGGATGATGGGTGAAGGGGTTATAAAGCCTTTTGACAAGGATTTTTTTGCCGGAGGCAAAAAATGCTATGTATGTTATACTATGCAGTTCCCTTTCCTGAAAGAACCTGTCAGCAGGCAGGATTTCATGTATTACCTGCAGCAGCAGGGAAAGGAAAAAATGACTTATTATGATTATCTGAAATATGGCGAAGACAAGGTGATAGAGAGTCCTTTGACTGATCCGATAGACAGCAAGAAGATATATGCAGTGGTATACACATCGCCATCTGATTTCACATTCAATTTCATCCTGACATGCCTGAAGCCTTCTTTAGAGGTCGGTGCTGGCGCTGCAACAACCGGTGCAGTTGTTTGCGGCACTGCAGGGGCAGTTGTGGCGGGTCCGCCAGGCGCTGCAGCAGGAGTATTATTCTGCGGGCTTACAGGGGCTGTCTGGGGTTCAATAGGCACGTATGCTTTATGCGCTCCGGCAAGCATAGTCACGCAGATCATTGAAAAGACCAAAGAGGACCTAGTGTATGTGACTGATGTCAACAGGGGGCAGGCAGGCTGCGAAGGCACATGGTACAAAGGTGTAGGAGAGGTCCAGACAGCATAGATTTATAATAAATGAGGTCATAGAGCAATATCATTAAAAGGTGAGATCATGAAAACTCTTATCAAAAAAGATGCCAGGAAGACGGTTTCAGATAACCCCCAATTTATGAGTCCCTTTTTTGGGAGAAGCCTTGGTGATATAAGGGTGGCTCTAAAAACAATGATGCTCTCAATCCCTCATGCAAAAAAAGGGGAGGAGATGGTTTCTCCGAGGCTGCTCGAATACATCATAGGTGCATTAGGGATGATTGCGATAATAGTCTTGATATATATGGTCTTCAAACCTGAAAATGCGGCCCAAGTGGCATCAAGCTGCGTCACGCAGTATATAGGGCCTAAATTCACTTAACATGCGGGCATATATCAATAGCCCATATCCCAAAAAATTTATCGAAAAAAGGCATTCAGACATTCAAGGTGAGCACATGAAAAAAAAATCGATGGCGATCTCAACAACATTCTACATGATAATAATGCTTGCTCTGCTGCTTGTGCTCACATTCATCTATTTCGGCGGCACAGGCTTCTTCCAGAAGATATACAAACTGACAGACAAGCTGGGCCTGACGAAGCTTGCAAAGGATGTCGAGGAAAAAGAGAAAAACATAACTGAAAGCAGGGAAAAATTAAGCCCCGAGGAACAGAGGGCTGAAGAGCAGATAAAATCCGTCGTCGATAAGATCGTCCAGGGCATACAATCCTGCCTTGCCGGACCAAACTGCGTATGCAGGATAGACGGCCAGCAGATACCTGAAGGATATGTCATAAGGTTCCTGAATGCCCCTGCTGAAAAAACGGTCTATGTAAGCGTATTCAGGTTCAAGGAGAGGGGCTGGTACCAGGCTAATTATGACGAGAATTACCAGGGCCAGACAGGAGTGCATTTTGTCTATGGCACAAATTACAATCTGGATAATACCCAATCATGCATTGTCATAGACCTTGAAGAGCACTATCTTGACGGGGATGATGATGTGGACCATATACAGTTAAGGGATCCTGAAGCAGGCATGATACAGCTTTTCTGGGAAGGAGACAGGTACAGGGCGACTGAATCAGTCAGTCCTGGCGTGGTATATAATAGTGAGAGGGATTATGATGTGTATGGCGCTGGCAGCTACAGCCTCAACTCGATATACAAGGCAAAGGATGGAAGATTCTGCTTTTTCGCAGAAAGATTCGTCGATGAAGACACTGATCTTGTAGACCGCATAGTCTGCGGCAAGAGCGAAGAGCAGCCCAGTTAGGAGGTGGAATAATGACAGAAGCATATAGAAAAAATAAAGGAAGATTCAAAGAGAATAAGAAGGCCCAAAGTTCGACTACTTTCCTGAAAGTCCTGCTCGAGGCAGTTGTAGTCCTTGTTGTAATAGGGGTATTTTTGTATGGGATGTACCTTAAATCAGCAAAGAGAAGCATTAATCCATTATTAGACAAAATAGGCACAGAAATCGAGAAAGTGGATCCTCTCGCACAGAGCGAAGATGATTATGACCAGGATGGGGTGCCTAATAATGCAGATAAATGCTGCAGCTGCGACAGGATAGGCAGGACAGGAGTCATAAATGACCCGGCGCTGGATCCCACAAAAACAAGGATGGGTTGCGCAGAAGGACAGCAGCCAAGCAGCTGCCCGACATCGCCTTGCCAGACTGTTTTGGTCTCATGACCGCAGGTTTGTGAGTATATAAGACAGTATGAGACAGGATATTAAATAAGATACCAAAAAAGAAAAATGAAGAAAAAAGCGCTTATAGGCTTCGTAGTCGTGCTTGTGCTGACGCTTACCTTGGCAGGGCTCACTATGTACAAGGTTGCAGAGATATTCGGCCTGCATCAGACCCAGAAGGCCATGGATTCCTTCTATAGATTTGTATATAAGGTGAATGACAGCTCTGTCAGGCCTGTAGGGACAAAGGAATCAACTGCATTATACGTCGATGAGAAGAGCACCATACTGGGTTTCAGCAAGAATTCCAAAGAGATTTTCATCCCAACGGGCATAAACCATCACAGCCCCCGGCCCCCCGAATGCATTGCGGGAAATGCGTGCATATGCCTCTGCAGGGATTATGACTGGAGGATAGACTTCAGTAAATATGAGTATTATTTCGGCATGGAATTCCTGCCGATAAGGTGCAGGGAAAGCTTCATCTGCGAAAATTTTCAAGATTTTGATTTCCCCCAGAAGATGACAAAAGAGGATTTCGGGATGGATATAGAGATGGAAGGGGGATTCATAATCGCAAGGAACTTCATGCTCGGAGACCAGAAGATAGAGGCAAGATTGACAGGAATCTACATAACAAATGAAGCGCCCGGCCTTGTGAGCGTTTCATACAATGTGGAAGGGGTCTCAAAGGAAACCCTGCAGAGGCAGAACGAGAGGGATGAGACCGGAAAAATGATGTGGGAGGCGAATACTGCTTTCACGAACAAGCAATGGGATACAGCCATACAGAAATATGATGAGATCATAAGCAAAGGTTATCTTAGCTATCTTTCAGAAGGCTCCAAGGAGCAGGTATACCTATTCAGGGCAATGTGCTATTACAACAAGCATGACAGGGAGAATACATTAGAGGCAATGGATGAAGCCTTGAACCACACAGAAGATGACACATTAAAGAAGATGATAAGGGAGAAAATGGCTGAAGCAGAGACATGGTAAGATATATCAGGGGTTAGTTCTTTGTCAAGAGTTAGTTGAGGCATAGGGTTGGATAAGTTGGGCATTGATTATGTTTTTTTTATAGAACAATTGTATTTTTAATAACATAACTTACATTTTATATATAAAATAGTAAACTATATATAGAACAAATGTTTTATATATAAAATGCTTGAAAAGTATGCCTTGTGGAAGGTCATTGAAGTTCTTGTAAAAGGGGAAGAGGAATATTCTGTAAGGCAGATGTCAAGGACTGCAGGCATAGGCGCAGGGACTGCAAAAGCGTGCCTTGATTACATGCATGAAAACGGGATTATAAAGAAGAAAGTGATAGGCAATATCTACCAATATTCCCTGGATCTTGCGAATCCTGCTGCAAGGCAGATAAAGAATGCGTATTTCGCAAAGGAATTGCTCCAGAAGGCCGGCCCTAAGACATGGATCTGCTCCAATGAGAAAGAGGTTGTCGTTGTCACGACAATGGAATCGTTGAAGATTGAGGGGATAAGAATCATAAAAACAAATGAGCATGATTTCGAAAGCCTGAAAAAAAGCTATCTCGACATAATCACGATAAGATGAGAGGACATTAACACTGGCTTGAGCAACAGGCACGATTAAATGCGCAAAAGTAAATATACCAAAGAGCGTAAAAAAGAGCATAAATGAAAATAAAAAAGAGGCATGGAAAGAGAACAGTTACTTCTAGTCTTGAGACTGGCACAAGTAGAAGTGGGGCATATAATATGCATTCCTCCAGGATAAGATATAAAAAAGCGATGGAATCCACAACCATGGTCTTTTATTATGCGGCCTGCCTTTTTTTCGCTTTTTTCGTCATATTCACATATATGAGGATAGCTTACACTGGCGCAAAAAGCACTAAATTCAATATGGAATTCTTTGTGAATGATGTCGGATTGATGACTGATTCATTATCTGCTGTCCCTGGCGACGTTGACTACGATTATAAAAAAAGCCCGTCCAAGTTCATATTCGATTTCAGGGAGAGTGCCCTCTACGTCTATACTCCTATCGAGACCGCTAATGTAAAACTAAACAAAGAGGGCATAAGCGACACATGGTCTTCATATAACCTGTTGTTCGAGGCAGGGAAGCCGTTTGTCAAAAAATTCACTTTCCCGCCGATAATCTCGTTCAGGAAAAAGGGCAGCATGCTTGAAATATCCTCTTCAGGTGTGTTCAATGACAGGGAATTCTGCCCCATCATGGATACCTATTCGGACTTGAAACAGGCCAATATAACTATAGAACCCGGCCATTATATGTCAGAGCCTGGCTATGTGAGCGGAAACCAGAAAGAGTTCCAGCTCACAGAAGCGATAGCAGAAAGCATAGCTGTGCTGTGCAGGAGCCATTCGATGAACTGCAAGATACTCAGACAGGGCACTATGGCTGAAAAGGTTGCAGAGATGAACACAGAACCCAAGCCGAATATGGCCATAAGCCTGCATATAGGGGATTACCAGAATCCTGATGACAACCCATTCAGGGCAATGTATATCTTCAGCTCTTCAAAAAGCGAGAAGCTCGCGTGCCTCATATCGAACAAGTTCAGGGAGGATTACATCGTCCTGGAGAGCGAGAAGATAGTCCCATTGCTGAAATATTCCCAGGATTATGCCT
This sequence comes from Candidatus Woesearchaeota archaeon CG10_big_fil_rev_8_21_14_0_10_44_13, assembly GCA_002762985.1. Taxonomy (GTDB): domain Archaea; phylum Nanobdellota; class Nanobdellia; order Woesearchaeales; family UBA12501; genus 1-14-0-10-44-13. The sequence goes on from PCXZ01000032.1 coordinate 53,260, forward strand.
CGATCTTATCTGAAAATGCGCCTTCAGTTGTCCTTGAGATCGGCAACATCAGGAATATTATGGGCTTCGACCAGGACGAGGACATAAACAAGATTGCTGCGATAATAGTGAGCGGCATCGAGGAATACTACAAGAAAGAGGCAGTCAGCGCTGAAGGGGAAGAGGAATTCGAGGAGCTGAATAAGGAGATGAAAGGCGCTAAGGAAATGCCTGCAGATGGCGACAAGAGCAAGGTGAAGGTCATTACAAGGTAGAATCCAAGAAGGATTATCAAAAGCAATTATCCAAAAAAATACAAAACATGAGAGAGGATGCAGCAAAAGATGCGACAAAAAAACATGAGATTTGTGAAAATCTGCATATTCATGGTAATTGCGGCCCTGCCTTCGCTAGCCAATGCAGCGATATATGGGGATGAAGCGTTTGTAGATGGCTTCGTGACTGACCAGAGGCTTGTTGATTCTGTTGATAGTTTCCTGGAAACGACAAACACGACTCTTGCGCTTGCTGTGCTAAACAACACGGAGGATATTGCTGCTGATGCTGAATTTTACTATAACCTGAGCAAGGCTGACATCACAATAGTGTATGATTTCGGCGATAATAAGATAGCGATAGCGAAGCCGAGGGAGAGGGAGGTATTGAGCGACCAGAAGATAAACCAGCTGCTTGACGGCAGGCAGAGCCAAAAGACATTCATTGTCGACGCAGGTGATGCGAACTTATACCTCCTGAATCTTGTTGAAGACATCAAGACAGAGCTGAGATCCGGCGAGAAGATATATGGTGTGTGTTCCATAATAAAAGACGGCTACTGCAATGAGAGCTGTTATGACGACCTTGACTGCGATTGCGGCAACGGCATATGCGAGTACCATGAGAATTACATAACCTGCCAGAAAGACTGCAAGAAGACGTCTGAGTATGGCTGTGCGATATTGAGCGACAATTACTGCGATAAGAACTGCCCATTGACGGACATAGACTGCAGTTTCGGGAGCCTCAGTGAGAAGACATTCGATATCGCAAAAAAGAAAAGGACGACTGCCGTAGTGCTGCAGGCTGTTATCGGGGCCCTGTTGTTCATGCTTGTCGTCATACTGATATATGTGCTTGAAAAAAATAAAGGATTCAAAAAACCGCAATGATGGATGGATGAAATATATGAGAAGTGTATGGAAATCAAAAAGAGGGGAGGGAGAGGAAAGGACGCAAGAGGCACCAAACTACTCGATATATTTCCTGATAGTCGCGATCATAGTCCCATTATTCGCTATCTTCCTTGTCATTGCGACATCCTCATACAGTGTTGAAACTACAAGCATACTCGGAAACCTTGAAAGCGCCGTGGTAGGGTTCAGGATATTGAATTCGCCAGAATGCTTCGTCTATCAGGATGAGGCTACAAAAAGGACATACCCCCACACGATAGAACTGAAGAAATGCACGCCTGAAAGGCTTGAAGCCTGCATGGGCAATATGTCGGGAGTATGCTTCAAGTCCCAGATAAAAGTCGGAGGGGAGGTAATGAAAGAGCTGCAGAGCAGGAATTACAGGAGGCCATCTGAGATAAAGGTGAGCGTTTGGCCGATAAAGGCCAAGGATGAGGGCGAAGAGAGGCAGGGATTCATGATCATAAGCACGAGCAAGCAATGCGGTTGAGCCCCCACTGGAATTTGGCTGAAAAGATGGCTGAAAAGAATTTGATTGAAAAGCTGAAGATGGACATAAGGAAATCAAAAAAAGGAGTAGTGCACACATGGTTTGATTATGTATTCGCGATAGTCGGAGGCATAGTAATATTCGTGATAATATTCTTTGTGACTACATCGGGCACAGCAAGGGTCGAGAATGAGATAAAGGCCCAGGAATTCGATATAAGGTCTGATGAGACGCTTGTGTTTTACCTCTCAACTTGCCTCAGCAAAGGCCAGATCAATGATCTCTTGTTCAATAATGAGAGGTTTAAGGTAGCAGAACAGCTTGCAGGCTCAAAAACGACATTTGCCGACCTGATAATTGCCATAGGCGAGAATGATGATGAGGATTACAAGGAGATATTGAGGGCCCAGACAGAATACCTGCTTAATACGACTCTTGGGAATGAGAAATGGAAGCTTGATATAAGATATCCTGGTGGGGAGGAACTTTCGTTCGGGGGATTGAAGGGCGAGACAAGGGTTTTTGAGCTAAGGCTGCCTTCAACAGGCTATCAGATGATAAATGTCAAATTGACCGCAAAAAAGGAGAAATGAAAGAGGATCCAGATAAATGGCCCAGATAAGATATTTCAGGAGCATTAGGAAAAACTGCATGAGGAAGGACAGGAGAGGGGCAATGCTGCTCTATCTCGCAACAATAGGTCTCCTTATAGCATCATTCACGTTCCTTACGCTGAAAGTCATGGAGAAGCCTGCAAAATGGGAGCCCAAGTATGTCGGTGAGCACCAGCTTGCATTGCTTAAGACTGCAATAAATGCAGATAAATTCCTACTGTTCATAGACCAGGCCTCGAAGCCGACTGCGATGCAGTCCATCTATAACCTGGCTCAGAAAGGGGGTTTCCCTGCCGGCTCAGAATGCGGGCAGTACATTGGCTACCAGAAATGGAGGACTTTCTCGAAGGACAGTAATGAGATGAAAAACTGCATCCCTGATGAAAGCACGATAAAATATGATATATCGTATGCCTTTAATAACGAGCTCTATAAATACCTCAATGTTTACTGGGGCTACCAGAAACAGAATGCCATGGCTGTTAATGCCGGATCAGGGGATCTGGCAGGAAAAACGGTCATATTGGACCCCGGCCATGGAGAAGGGTATAGCGGTCCATCAGGCGCAAGCGGCGAGCAGGAAGCCACCCATGCGATCTCTGCGAAACTCAAGATGCTGCTTGAGCAGAAAGGGGCCATAGTCTATGAAACACCTTCAGCTTATGGGATGACTGAGAGGGCAAATTTTGCGAATGAGAAGAAGGGAGATATATTGGTTTCTATACATTTTAATGGTGTTTCTGATGTGAATACTGCCGGCCTTGAGGCTTTCTATGGCGCTGAGAACAGCGGGACAGCAGACGGCAGCCCTGAAAAAGATAAGGTTCTTTGCGAGAATATCATCCCAAAAGTGAAGGATGTAATCAGCAGCGAGCTTAGGGGAGGAGGCATAAAGCCTGACACTGGCACTGACGTCGGCTCGCTGTCAAACCTGAGGAAGACAAACATGCCCGCATGCCTCATAGAGATGGAATTCATATCCGCGAAAAAAAGCATAAAATTCAACAACAAGGAATATGGCAATTACAAGGATCTTTTCCGGAGCGAAGATTACCAGAATGCTGCGGCAAATGCACTGAAAGAAGGCATAATAAATTATTTCAGTGCTGTCGGAAACCTGCAGCCAGAGCCAAAAAAACCTGAACCCTCCTTGGTGGCAAGCAGCGGGATGGAACAGACAACGACATCTGCGATTCAGGGCCTTATGAAAACAGAGAATGATGAGTATATCACGGGGACGCCTGTCATGGTGCCTTATGCTGCCCCTCAGCAGGCCATCAATCTGCCATTGGGCGTTTTAGGCAAGATGCCTCCTGACAACTATGAGGTGAATCTTGAGCAGAAGGACAAGCTGAAGATAATGGGGATTGCCAAAGACAAGGCAGAATTCGACATAGTATTGGGTGAGATAAAGAGAAAAAGCGTAGCAAAGATGATTTCAGAGGGTGTTGAAGGCGGGATAAGGAATCTCGTTGATATAGGGGGATGCAGCATAGATTCGCCTCAGACAGACAGCCAGTCTATAGGCAATGCCAATGTCGGGAGGCTTGAGAATGGTGTGAAGGTTCCAGATGAAGGGACATATTATCTTATCGATCCTCCTGCAAGGGGCAGAGGAAGCAATTATGCCACTAATGAGCTTTACATAGGCCTGCAGAAGACAGGATGCGTTCTTATGAAGAATTACAATGTAAAGCTGATATTCAGGGATATGAGCAAACAAGGAGGCGGAAAGCTTGGGAAACATCTATCGCATACAAGCGGAAGGGATGTTGACATGGGTTTTGTATGTATTAAGGATGAAAAAAGGTTCCCCTGCTACAGGAATGTCGTCCAAGGCGGCGGAGTAGTGCCTGAATTTGACCCTGCGGGGAACTGGCTGCTCATGAAGACTGTGTTTGATACAGTTGAAGTCGATCATGTCTTCCTTAACAGATATATAATAAAATTAATCATGGACTGGGCAGAGGCGAATGAGCCTGACAAAATTGCTGTTGAAAAGGTAAAAAAAATACTTGAGAGGGATGAGCTTGCAAATCACGTAACTCATTATCATCTCAGGATAAAATGCCCTGAAGGAGACGCACAATGCAGGATAGACTAAGATTTGTGAAAAAAATATGGATTTTAGCGGTTGTGTTATTGCTAGCCTGCGCAATAGCCTCCGCATATGAGGTCACTGAAGATGAGAAGATGATGCTCTTTTTCATAGATGACAAGATGGAACTGAATGATGTGAAAGTCATAAGAGACAACGCTTTCTACAGGCAGGCAAGCGGATACGAAAGCATGTTTGACATCCTTGACGATATCCCTGAGAATGGAAGGTATATCGAGCTTCTCGATAAGGATGGCGAAGTTGTCTATGATTTCAAGTTTTTCATGGATTTCGGTCTTCCTTACAATGAGGAAGTGAGCAAAATAAGGGTTTACAATGGCCTAACTAAGGACAGCCCTGTGCTGATTGAGAAGGACATAAGCTTCTGCAATCACAACAATGTCTGCGAGCCATGCGAGGGCATCGGTTGCAGCATAATGGAAAGCTCTGTCACCTGCAGCGACTGCAGGACAGGAAGCAAGGACAGCTATTGCGACCTTAAAAAAGATGGTGTGTGCGACCCGGACTGCAATAACATCGACATGGACTGTCCTGGATGCACAGACGGAAAATGCTATTATGATGATTCGATGGACGAGGTGAACATGTGCCCCGGCTTCGGAGGGGAGGTCTGCAGGAGCATGGAGGAATGCGCAGGAGAGATTACAGGCGGCAATGATGATGGTTTCTGCTGCATTGGCAATTGCGTTGATCCGACTGTTGAAGAAGAGTATATCCCTCAAGAGCCCGGGACGCCAGAGGAGATCGCTTTTACAGGGGGTTCTGATTACCAGGGCCAGGATATCGAGGAGATAAACGATCCTGTCCGGCTGTTCAATATGAATTATAACAGCTCGATTCCCGTTGAGGATGAATCGAAGAAGATCCTCTGCAGCAATGTCGGGAAATCCGTATGCGGGATGTTTGAGAGATGCATCAATGGGCAGAATGTCTACTCAGACGATGAAGGGGGCAACTGCTGCACAGGAGATTGTGCTCCTTTGAGCGATGATGAGTTCAATAAGGCTTACAAGGATGAATTCGGCGAGGATTACAGCAAGGCTGCAGGAATCAAGCCAACAACCACTGCAGAAGAAGGGATTGCTCCTGCCCTGGAGGCTGAGCAGATAAGCCAATGGTGGTTCCTGCTGGCGATAATCCCTCTTGTCGTGATAATACTCATTTATGATGCCGAAAGGAAGAAAAGCGAGGAAAAAAAGAGAAGGGTAGATTATGAATATGGCTATTATAAGAATTATGGCTATAATGACGACCAGATAAAACAGATACTCGTCCAGAGGGGATGGAAAAAGAAGGACATAAGGAAGGTAATAAAGAAGTAGTTTAGGATAATATGTGTTGTGTAGGTTCAAATGACTTCAAAAGGCAGATCAAGGATAATGTGCAGGTTTTTGCTAGCTTTAGTCCTTTTTTCATTGGTATCTTCGCCTGTTCTCGCTGCTGAAACAACGCAGGACAAGGGTGTGCTGCAGCAGCCGGATGATAAAAACCAGCAAAGCCAGCAGGCGCCTGCGAGTCAGCAATCCGGCTTCAGGTTCATAGTCCTGAGCGATGCGAACCCGAGCTATGGCACAGAAGGATTGAATTCCAAATTCCCTGATGACCTTAAGGGCATACCGGGGCTGAATCCTGTATTTGTGATACATGCTGGGGATATGATAGGGGGAGGTAATCCTTATAGCATGGAAAAATATGATAAGATGTGGGTTCCGTTCTTCGAAGCAATAAAAGCCATAACTGCTGCGAGGATACCTTATCTGCCCTGCCCCGGCAATCATGATGCCGGCTTTGGTGTCAAGACTGCAAAAGAGTCTTACGGCAAGAATTGGCTTGCGAACAAGCCATCTGTCTCAACGAGCGGAAACTATCCTTATTATTATTCGTTCGATTACAGCAACAATCATTTCATAATACTTGACAGCTCGAACATAAAGCTTGGCTCAACGCAGATACAATGGCTTTCGGATGATCTTGCGAATGCAAAAAACAAGGATAACACATTTGTGATTCTGCATATACCTTTCATGTCATCAGGCATGCTCCATCCTGAGACTGCTGATAAGTCTGCCCTTGATATCATATCCAATGCCGGCGTAAAATACGTGTTTGCCGCCCATAACCATGTCTATCGCGAGCATGATTACCAGAATGTGAAACAGATAACTATAGGGAGTGCGGCAGACGACCCGAGGGGAGAGAAAGATAATATGTTTGTTGTTGTTGATGTCATGGGCAAGGATGATGTTAAGATTTACCCTGCAGGCCTCAAGTCAGGATTCAAGAATACTATTGATGGACAGCCAATACCCTCTGCGCCTGCAGGCTCTGTGCCGTCATTTGACCCTGCTTCAGTCATCGGCACAAACTGCGTGCCAGGACAGAACGATTTCTCTTCCTTGCTTTCAGGTGAGGGCATTTCATATGAAAGCTATCCTTACAAAGGCGGGATTTTCCATTCAATGACCATAGATCCTAGTAGGTATGATGTCGTGCTGATAAATGCAAAGAAAGCCACAGGAAAATCTTCAGCGACTCTTGCCGAGATACTAAGGAACACCCCCGGGGCGATAGCCGCCATCAATGGGGGATTTTTTGAAGGGGGGGGAAAGCCTACAAATTCAATTGTAGTTGATAATGAACTGATAAATGGTGTTTACGACAAGTTCCACACTACGTTCGTGAACGAAAACGGAAAATATAAAGTGATCACTCTTTCGCAGCTTCTTTCCTACAGCCCTGAAAAGATAAGAAACGAAGTGAAATCTGCGGTCACTGCCTTAGGTCTTGTCTCGAATGGGAATAATGTCGGCAAATCAGGCGACAGGGCGCCGCGTTCTGGAGTATGCATAACAAAGGACGGCCTTATCAAGTTTTTGGCGAGCAATGGCATACAAAAAGGCAGCAGTTTAGTAGGAGGATATGCCTCAATAGGGGAATTCGCCCAGGAAGCAATAGACAGGCATGGGTGCTTAGACGGAGTAAATCTTGATGGAGGAGGGTCTACATCAGTAGAATACCACATAAATGGCAAAGATGTGTCTTTACTTGGGGAGAGAAATGCTGCACTCTGCAGGGGATCAGACCAAGAATTCCCATGCCAAAGGCCTGTTGGTGATGCTTTGGTTATTTTGCCTAAACAGGGCATGAAAGGGCCTGCTACAAAATCCTTGCCTAATATTGCAGGCTCTGCGCCCGCTGCAACAATTACTTCGGCTTTCACTGCTGTTGATGATATAACTGGGATGGCTGCTGCACAGCCTTCCTCAGTATATTCTGCAGACCTGTCAGGAAGCCTGAATACAATAACGATAAGCTCCCCTGATTATTTACAGATAAGAAGCGCTTATGAGCTGACAGGACAGGAACTGGCAACACCAAAAACCGTGCTTGACAAGGCGAATGAGAAAGGGGGCCAGATTGTAGCTGTGACTAACGGTGCTTTCTTCGGCTACAGCAATCTGAATGGGAAAGACAGGGGAAGCACTAATGCCGGGCCGACATGTCTCTATATAGAGAATGGAAGGCAATTCTTCCCTTATGAATATCCTGATGACAAGAAGAATCCTGATTTCCTGTGCAAAAACCGCAATGAGTTCTATATAACAAATAAGAATGAGGCAGGCATATTGCCTTACGGCCAGTTCGAAAGCAAATTCTCGGGCAACAATTATGCAGAGATAAAATATGCGATCCAGGGCGTCAATATACTGTATGATAATAATATAGTAACAGAATACCCTAAAGATATAGAGTTCACTTTCCATGGCGGGAAGAAAGAGAGGAATGGGATATGCATAACAAATGACAACAAGATAATCCTGTTCGTGAATACCGACAAGATAGGGCTGATAGATCTTGCCACAAAGCTCAAGAACGAGCTGGGTTGCAGGCATGCGATAAACACTGATGGTGGCGCGACATCCTCGATGTATGTCAAAAACGAGGATTATTATTTCAAAAGCTTCTCTGATGACACAGCCCAGAATAAGGTCTGCAGCACAGTCAAATCGGCAAGCGATTTCGTCAGACAGTCGAATGGAAGGACGCAGGGGCATGGCTGTGCATTGAATTTCTTCCTTGTTTCAGAATCAAAAACTGCAGTCACTGGAAGCCCTTTAATCAGTTTTGCGGCTCCGACAGAGCAGATAGGATGCATCTGCCAGGATAGCATAGAAAGCTCTGTCATAGCCGTGCCCTCATCAAACACTGCTGTCAGCCAGGGGCAGTCTGCTGTCACTGGCGCTGCTGCAGAAACTAAAGACAAGCCGGATATAGGGTATGATTTCTCCGGCATAGACAGGGGTTACCAGGGATTCGGGGCAAAAAAAGACCTCTCAAAGATATCCAAATTCGAGCCATATATACAGGAAGCTAGCCAGAAATTCGGTGTTCCTGCTGAATTCATAAAAGGGGTAATAATGACCGAATCAGATGGGAAAACCAAGCCCTCTTCGACAAAAGCAGGAGGAAAATTATGCGACAGCTCAGGCATGTGCTTATGCAATTCAGCAAGCTATTGCGGGCTCATGCAGACCGGCCATTTCAGCGATAAATGCGACTCCTCTTATGAATGCAATTGGGATAATTTCCAGAAAGGTGATGAAGGGGCAAGAGACCAGATATTTTCAGGGACTAATTTCATAAAAACATTGATGTCTGACAAGAGGTTGGGCTCTCCTGAAAGCCCGGATTATTTCTACTGGATCGCCGCAGGATATAATGGTGGGGCAGGATCCTCTGCCATGATAAGGGAATCAGCTGCTGAGAGGCTTGGGATCCCTCCGGAAAGGGTGCAGTGGAAAGACGTGACAATAGAGGATTCAAAAAAGAACCAGGAGAAAAATTTCCCAACCCGCCCAGGCAAGACAGAAGAGATATTCTACTATGCTTCAAAAGTGATGTCCATTGTGCAGGCGGCTGCCGGAGGCATGAGCCAGGCCATGCAGCAGACAATCGCCCAGAAATGCCAATACAGCCAGGTCTATGATTATACAAGCATAGGCAAATACTACATAAACCCCTCTTTTACAGTCGATGTGGATTATAACATTAATCATTACAAGCTCATCTCAGATGCAGTCAAGGGCCTCATCTCTGAATGCAGCAAAAAGGACTCTGACGACCTGAGAGAATGCATAAAGGAAGGAGTGGATGACGCTGGCGGGATTGATGAAGGGAATCTGAACCTGTACAATGGGCCGTGCGATTATGCAGAGAATATGATGAGCGATTTTGCAGAATGGACTGATGCGTGCCTGGAATCAAGCAGCGACAACTGCATATGTGAGATCCCTCTTGAGTATGAATATGAAAAAGAGAACACTGATGAGGAAGTCACGATAGAGGCTTCTGGCTCTGGCACGATACAGATAACCGGCGCAGGGCAGACCCAGTCTTTGACCGGATCTGTTGTCGGGAGCAAGAAGATAATGACAAAAAGCGGCGCAGAATCGCATTATGCAAAGAAAACAGGCAGGATCATAGAATTTGTAGACAGCTCAGGCGGGGCCAAATGCAGGATGGATAAAAGGACCTATAAATTCTGCGCAGAGACAAAGAACCTCTATATGATATATGATGAAAAACAGAAAAAACTGGCCCTCATGCCCATACAGTACAAGTTTGCTGTCGACTTCTCTGAGCAGGCCGCTGCAAGCCCATAAATTGCAGTTTGAGTGTTTTTTGTGATGATTTTATCATGACCTTGTTATTATATAATATACACCACAACAAAATATATAAACTGCCTTAAAAACCCTCCTTAAGGTGTTAAAATGAACATTCCTTATGATATGGTTGTGGAAAAAATAAAAGAGAAAGGGCTGAGCGATGAGGAGATAAGCCTGAAGATAAAGCAGAAGATGGACCAGCTTTCGGGGCTTATATCAAAGGAAGGGGCAGCGCACATAATCGCAAATGAGCTTGGGATAAAGCTTGTTGACCAGGCTTCTGGCAGACTGAAGATAAAGAACCTTCTTATGGGCATGAGGAATGTCGAGATAGTAGGAAGGGTGCAGGAGATTTATGAGGCACGTGAATTCAAGACAGAGACAAGGACGGGCAAGGTCGGCTCATTGATATTGGGTGATGAGACCGGGACAGTAAGATTGGTCCTTTGGGGCGGCCAGGCCGATAAGATGAAAGAGATAAACAAGGGGGATGTCGTGCAGATCGAAGCCGGCTATGTGAAACAGAACAACAACAGGATGGAAGTCCATCTTGGCGACAGGGGGAACATGAAGATAAACCCTGAAGGCGAGAAGATTGCTGAAGTGAAGAAGGCTGAAGCAAAAAGAAAAAGCATCTCTGAGCTTAAGGAAGGGGATATAGATGTCGAGCTCTTTGGGACCATAGTCCAGATTTACGATCTCAGGTTCTTTGAGAGCTGCCCTCAGTGCGGCAAAAAATTGAAGCCCACAGAGACAGGGTTCATGTGCGAGGCCCACAGCAATGTCGTGCCTGCATATTCTTATGTCTTAAATATAGTTGTTGATGACGGCACAAGCAACATACGTTCTGTATTCTTCAGGAACCAGGTCGAAAGGCTGCTTGACAAGAGCCAGGAAGAGCTAGTGAAATACAAGGAATTCCCTGAGAAATTCGAGGAAGTCAAGCATGACCTGCTAGGGAAGCAGATAAAGGTTGTTGGCAAGATAAACAAGAACATGATGATGGACAGGATGGAATTCGTAGTGCAGAGGGTGTTCAATAATCCTGACCCTGATGAGGAGATAAAGAGATTGGAAGAGGTTAAAGGGTCAGGTTTGAGATGAGATTTATGTTTTCTTAGTTCTCGGCAGCAGCAATATTGGCGGCGCTCACGGCCAACTTTTCTCCCTGCGACTAAAGTGCCGAAAGTCGAAAAGCTTGCCCTAAAGTCCAGAATTTGCTTCACATTCTGATAAAATATCAAACAATGCTAGCAAATTCTGTCCTTTCAGCGCGCCATTGCTGCTGAACGAAGTGAAGCAGCTAAGAAAACCGAAGGTTTTCTGTTGCTGCTGTATCGTTCGTCACGCCGCCCCAGCGCAGGCGAGGGAGGGGTTGTTGCCGAGCGAAGCGAGCGCAACTAGGAAAATCGCAATTTTCCGTTGCTCCCTACGGGAAACCCGAGCAGGACAAGCCGAGCATTGCGAGGCTTGGCCGTCTGCTGCCTGGGGCGGCGTGTTAACATTAGATGATTAAATATACAAAAAATAATCAAAAGTAATATAAACAACCAAACTAAAAAAGATACTAAAATGATGTTCAAGACCCATCTCGCATTCGGAGCATTGGCTGCCCTGTTCGCAATCCAGTACCTCAATCCGAGGAATCAGCTGCTGTTCTTCCTTGTCGTTGTCTTTGCGAGCTCATTGCCGGACATTGATTCCCCGGAATCCAAGATAGGGAGCAAAGTGAAGGTCATAGGGTGGCTGTTCGAACACCGCGGTTTCTTTCATTCGTTCATCGCCCTGGGATTGTTCTCGCTGCTGTTCTTCCTTGCGACAAAAAACGAGCTTTACTCGGCTGCCTTTTTCGCAGGCTATGCATCCCATATTGTGATTGATGCTTTCACGATAGAAGGGATTGCGCCATTGCATCCTGTCCTTAAAACAAGGCTCAAGGGCTTCATAAGGACAGGGCATTTCCTCGAGTTCATTGTTTTTATTGGATTGGTCGTGTTTGCTGTGATTAAGCTGGTTGGGATGTGAATATCCTAAAGATAAAATCAAAAATTAGATTAGGATTTATGGCTCTGAAAGTGCTTAATTTACCACAATGACAGAATCAACATCAGTTAAGTTAATAACAACTAATCCTTGGGTGGTTTTTAATTTAAATTGTGACATATCAAAACTCATATCGGCAGAATTTTTTGATACCTTTCCTACGAAAACATCTCCTTTCTTCAGTTTGATATTTAATAATTTTCTATTGTATTGGGCATTTCGTATTTCTTCGTATCTTTTATCAATCATTAACCCCTTAATTTTTTGTAGTTTTTGCCTTTTCCATAATCTTTTGAATCGGTTAAATGAGAAATATTTCTTATGATTATGCGAAACTTTTTTGAATAATATAAAATCTGAGAGAGTATAGGGTAAGTTGCCTAGTAAAGAAAGAATAAAAAGAAAAATGTTTATGCCCTCAGCAACCCCTATTGAAATTAACGCCAGTATCAAGGAATTTGAAATACTCATATTAGTTAATATTTGGTTAGGAGAATTGATTTTAAGAGATACATAATATGCAATAAAACTCCAAATTAAGGAGCCAGTCAAAATTGATAACCACCCAACATTTCCTAATCTATATCTTGTAGTTTTCTCAATTACTGGAAGCATCCAAAGAAAGGTTATAAATCCGATAAATCCTGGCAGAATAAATAGGATTATTGAAAGCATGGGTTCCTGAACCAACATAGCTAAAAATTCTTGCCATCCCATATTAAAAAAGGATTATTGTATTATGCTTATAAATTTTACTAAGTGGCCCATCTTCATGGCTCTTAACTCACTAATATTAGGTTCAGTCAAAACCCGCAAATCCTTCCATTTTCCCGCAAAAAAACGCTGTTTTAGCCCACTGGACACTGGACATGGGCGCGTGAGGTATTTAAACCGATTCTGAACTTATATATGTACTCCGTTCCTGGAGCCTTCCGCAAGGATGAGCTCATGATCAAGGGGACTGAAAAATGAGGTTTATTAAAAATGGCTTGGAAAAAAGAAGAAGTAGAATATTTAAAGAATAATTTTGCAGATTCTTCTGATACTGATTTATCTAAAAATTTAAATAAATCCCCTAACTCAATAAGAATAAAGGCAAGCAGACTAAATTTAAAAAAATACTCTTCGATAAACAGGGGTAATCTAGAATTAAACAAAGAAGAAGAGCAGATTATTATTGGAGGTCTTCTCGGAGATTTGCATTGTAGAAAAACAAAAACCTCCATAAATGCAAGATTAGAAGGAGGGCATGGCGCAGAACAGAAAGGATATTTGATATATAAAATGGAGTTATTGAGAAACCTTAATTGGATTATATGGAAATCAAAAAACGGAACATACCATTATCAAAGTAAATCTTATGCGTGTTTAAATTATTATCATAATCTTTTTTATCCTAATAATAAAAAAATAGTTAATCAAGAAATATTAAACAAGGTTGAGAGGTTAGGCTTATTAATTTGGTTCATGGATGATGGGTGTTATCGCAAAAGAGATAAAAATTCCTCCATTTACACAAATTGTTTTTCTTATTATGAGCAGACTCTTATGAAAGATTGGTTTGATAAAAAGTGGGGGCTTTCACCCAAAATTTATACTGCTAAAGACCCAAAGAATACCGATGGTAATGTTAGGTATTATCTTGCATTTTCAGTTAAAGATACTATTAAATTGCGTGACCTGGTCAAAGATTTTGAAATTCCTGATTGCATGAGTTATAAATTTCGATTCGCAGATTATATTTACCAAAACCCTACCCCTGGGATCTTAGCAATCCATAATTAAGGGGGTATTGAAATAAAATCCGAATAGGAAGGAGGTTGGTAAAATGAATAAAAAGACAGAAGTAAAGAATCTGCCTGAAGCGAAATTCAGGGCAGGCGCTATATGCGCGACTGTGTGGAAAAACACAGGGAATATAGACGGGAAGGAGACGTCCTACAAGACTGTCTCTTTCGAGCGCGGCTATAAGGACAAGGACGGCCAGTGGAAATCCACGACCTCATTGAGGGTCAATGATCTGCCAAGAGCAGAGGTTGTCCTGAAAAAGGCCTATGAATACCTTGTCCTGAAGGACCAGGGCAATGGCATAACTGAAGAGGTTGTTTGCTAAACCCCAAAATCTTTTATTTTTTTATTTTTCAGTATCTGCGGAAGTCTCTTCCGCAAGATTAATAAACAAAAAAGGTGATTAATATGGGAAGACACATGAAAATAGAAAGTGAGGATAAAGAAGCGGAAATGCCCCTTGTGGAAGGGCAGAATGATGATGAGAAGATAGACATAGAGGTAAAAGTGGCCCCTAAAGTGATGAAAAAGGCTGGCCTTGTGGAGGACCTTCCCGGGGTCGGTGCTGCAACTGCCCAAAAACTCAAAGATGCCGGATTTTCCGATCTCATAGGGATAGCCGTATCTTCGCCAGGAGAGATAATAGAAGCCACAGGCATAACAGAGGCTATTGCAAGAAAGATGATCCAGGCTGCAAGAGATAGCATGGATATGGGATTTGAGACGGGGGATAATATCCTGAAGAAAAGGGAAAGAGTGATAAGGATAAAGACAGGCAGCGAAGAATTTGACAAACTCATGAACGGCGGCTTTGAGACGGGGGCGATAACTGAATGTTTTGGGGAATTCGGCTCTGGAAAGACGCAGATCGGCCATCTTTTGGCAGTCAATGCCCAAAAACAGGAGGAAGATGCTGTTGTGTTCTATATAGACACTGAAAACACGTTCAGGCCTGAGAGGATAAAGGAATTCGCAAAAGGCGCAGGCCTTGATCCTGAAAAAGTCTTATCCAATGTAAGAGTTGCAAGAGCCTTCAATTCAGACCACCAGATGCTTCTCGCAGAGAAGATAGATGAAACGATAAAAAAGGACAACCTGAAGGCGAGGATAGTGATAGTCGATTCATTGACAGCGCATTTCAGGGCAGAATTCATCGGCAGAGGGACATTGGCTGAAAGGCAGCAGAAGCTGAACAAGCATATGCACATGCTTCTCAAGCTTGCAGATACACATAACCTTTGTGTTTATGTGACCAATCAGGTCATGTCAAAGCCGGATGTCTTCTTCGGCGACCCGACGCAGGCCATAGGGGGCCATATCGTCGCTCATGCGTCCACATTCAGGATCTACCTGAGAAAAGGCAAGAAAGGGAGCAGAGTCGCCAAGCTTATTGACTCACCAAGCCTGCCTGACGGAGAAGCATCATTCTATGTGACGACAGAAGGCCTTAAAGACCTGACTTAAGACAAAGGAATCTTTTTATTTTATTATTTTTTCTTATTTCTTTCTTATTCCATGATCAGATCATTTTGCAGCAAGCTTGATTATATTGCAGGTATTGCAGATCTCGCCTCTTGAAGGCTCTCCGCAACTCTTGCAATATCTTATCTTCTTATCTGTATGATAGCGCTGCTTGAGTTTTGGCAAAACCCGCAGGAAATTCATGATGATATTCTCTTTTATCCTTGGATTATTCTTTTCAAGGCTGTCAAGGAAATCCGCAGTTTTCTTCCTGAACGCATCTGTCCTGCATGGGCAGGGGGCATATATCACATTGAATCGCTTTAGTTTTGAATATCTTATTATGTCATCCTCCTTGCAGAAATATAATGGTTTCACCCGGGGTATGAATTTCTCATCCTGCACAAGCCCGGATTTCGGGCCTAATCTCGCTGAAAGAGAAAGCTTATTCCTTAACAGGTTCATCATAAATGACTGGGCCTCATCATCGAGGTTATGGCCAGTGACTATGCAGCTCGGCTTTATCCTCCTGGATTCCTTGTTCAACAGGTAGCGCCTCAAAACACCGCATACTGCGCATGAATTCATGCTGACGCCGTTTTTCTTCAGGATCGACTGGATGAAGCATAACGATCTCCCAAATTTGTCCCTGAAAGAGATCTTATGCAGCTTTATCCTCTGCTGCCTGCAGAAATTCTCGATGTTCTTCAGGTTTTCCTTTGTATAATTGCCTATCAACGCATCAACTGTTATAGCCTCTACATTGAAATCATATTTTTTCAGGATGTAAAGGATTGTCGTGCTGTCCTTCCCGCCAGAACAAGCCACGAGCACCTTATCATTGTTTGTGAAAAGGTTGTATATGTTTATAGTATCAAGCACCTTTCTCTCGAATTCTAACTCAAAATCATCCCTTATGCTCATCTGAACCCCTTCAGCTTTTCACTTATCTCTTTCTCATTGTAACTTATTAAAGGCGTCAAAATGACCATATCGGTCTCAATCTCCTTGTGCGGCCCTGAAAGATTCCCAATAGTATTGCCAATCGCTAATGCCCTGCACTGCATCTTTAATGCCTTTGTTTGTATCTCGTTTATATCTTTTGCTATAACAATGGTTTTTGCACCATAATCTTCAAGCAGTTTTAGGCTTTTTTTGTCATTTGCAGATTTTTTCATTGATGCTTTCATCGATGAATACCTGAAGGGGTAGATATTGCAGCCGCGTTTCATCATCAATAACCCCGCAAGTATTGATTTGTCAAGCTCTTTCTTGTTTTTTTCTTCAATTATCAGGGCGACATTGCCTTCAATGCCTACAGGCAATCCGCCATGGCACTGCATCTTCTCTGTGAAGACATAAGCATGCTCTGATATCTCTATGAAGATCTCGAGATCAGGATCCTTCAATTTCACCTTTTTTCCTGTTTTTTCGACAATATAAGCCCCTATTTCCCTTTCTATATCTGGGCTGGGCTTGAGCCTTTTCTGGGTCCTTTGGGCTGTAATCCTAAATGTCCTGAATCTTCTGCCTTTTGCCCGTTCAAGGGCCTCGCTTCCGATCTTATCCATATCAAGATCAACCTCTTTTGCTATGCTCAATGAGGTTATGCCAAACACCTTTTTCAGCTTTTCCGCTGTTTTCTGCATATCCTTGGCATCTATATAAAGGATGAACCTGCCGGAAGTCCTTTTTGGCCTGGCTTTCGCTATTCTTTCTATATTATCCAGGAGCTTATTCTCGAAATTGATCCTATTCTTGCCTTTAAGCGCAATCTCGCCATACCTTATTATTATCGCTTCAGTGTCTGTCATTTGCCTGATTGTATAATTCATATTTGTATGCTGTTTTTGCATTGTCGAATATCATTTGTAAATTGTAGATTAAATCGTAAAAATCTCTTTACGATTTAGCTTAATATTATTTTCTGGTTTTTTTGCCTCTCTGCTTTTTCTCATAATCATCTATTGCCTTTTTCAGGCCGTCTGCGCCTAGAACAGAGCAGTGCATCTTAATGCCTGGCAGTCCGCCGAGCTCTTTCGCGATGTCCTTGGATGTGATCTTCTTTGCATCTGCGAGCTTCTTGCCTTTGGCTATCCTGCACAATGCCTCTGTGCTGCCTATGGCCGCGACGCAGCCGAAGGTCTTGAATCTTATGTCTGATATCCTGTCATCCTTCACTGCAATCGATATCTTCATCATGTCGCCGCATACTGGATTGCCTACCTGGCCGACCCCAGATGCATTCTTCACATCGCCTGCATGTTTAGGGTTCTTGAAATAATCAAGAACTTTTTTTGTGTATTGTCCATGCTGCATTTTCATACCTCCGCTGATTAGTTTAGCATGCTGATTTTTGAGATCAAAATCCCCCTAATGAGGATATTGCCCTCAGTTTCTTTATCACGCCAGGCAAGACAGATAGGACATAATCTACCTCTTCCTTTGTCGTGAACCGGCTTATCGTCAACCTTAACGAACCATGGGCCTCCTCTGGCTTAAGACCTATAGCCATGAGCACATGGCTCGGTTCGAGGCTTCTGCTTGAGCATGCTGAGCCCGTTGATGAGCATATGCCTTTTGCGTCCAGGTAGCCCCCTATCGCCTCTCCTTCTACATAGCTGAAGCGGAAATTCGCATTATTACACAGCCTTCTGTCCCCATTCTTATCCCCCGATGGGCCATTGAGGTAAGTCTCAGGTATCTTCAGGACCTTCTCGATAAGATAATCCCTCATCTTGACCATCTGTCTTGCGTGGCCTTTGTCTGCGATCCTGACTGCTTTTGCGAACCCAACTATGCTCGGCACATTCTCTGTGCCTGACCTGAGGTTCTGTTCATGGCCTCCGCCATGGGCCAAAGGTGTTATGTTTATCCCTTTCCTTATGTATAAAGCGCCAACACCTTTCGGGCCATGTATCTTATGGCTGTTTATCGTGACAAGGTCAAGATTGTGCTTTCTGACATCAATCTCTGTTTTTGTGTAGCTCTGGCACGCATCTATGTGGAAAAAGACGCCCTTTCTCCTGCAGATCTCTCCCAGAGACTTTATGTCCTGTATCGTGCCGATCTCATTATTCCCATGGATCATCGAGACAAGTATCGTATCTTTCGTTATCGCCTTCTCAAGTTTTGCGGGATCAATAAACCCTTCCTTGTCAACATTGATGTTTGTGACCTTGAAGCCCTGTGTCTCGAGCCATTTGCAGGCATTGAGCACGCAATCATGCTCTATATTTGTCGTTATTATATGCTTCCCTTTCCTGCTGTTCGCGAATGCTAGGCCTTTTATCGCAAGATTGTTGGATTCTGTCCCGCCTGAAGTGAATATGATCTCTTCAGGCTTTGCATTGATGCTTTTTGCTATCAGGCTTCTTGCATCTTCAAGGGCGATCTTGGCTTCCTGGCCCTTGTGGTGGGTGGAAGAAGCATTGCCATATTTCTCTGTCATGTAAGGCTGCATAGCCTCAAGGACTTTTGGGTCTATTTTCGTTGTTGCTCCATTGTCCAGATAGATTGTTCTCATTTCAGTACCTCCTTGAAGAATTTTATGAAAAATCTGTTGGCAAGGTCATAATGCTCTTTCTCTCCGAAAAAATGATTTGCACCTTTGATGATCTCAAGTCTTGCGCCGCCAATAAGCCCAGCAAGCTTTTCTGATTGTTGTACTGGGACACTCTCATCATTGTCGCCATGGACAATCAATACTGGCAAGGATATCTTCTTTGCTTCTTTGTAGGCATCTATTGTGATTGCATCCTCATAGAATGAATAATTGAGCCTAAGTTTTTTCCCTTCATGATTCTTATAAACCATAAACCCTTCATTTTTCCATTTTGATAGGTTTTCCAAGCCCATCTCCTCTCTTCTTTTCTTGCCCATCTCAAGGGCAGGGCACTTGAGCGCCAAAGCCGAGAGCTGGTTTGTCTTTGATGTGGCAATAACACTGCAAACACCGCCAAAGCTTGTGCCGAACAGGCCGATCCTGCCGACATAGTCAAGGCCCTTCACATATTCAATCGCAGACAGTATGTCCTGGCTGCCTTCTGTGAGAGTTATATCTTCAAATTTCCCTTCGCTTTCCCCATGGCCATAAAAATCAAACCTTAAGGAAAGTCTTCCTAACTTGAACAGCTCTTTTGCCAAAAACACATATGTCTTGCTGTCTTTGCTTGAAGAGAAGCCATGGCACAATACAATCAAAGGGCATTTCTTTGAAGTGTCTTCCGGAACCGTCAGTACCCCACAAAGCTTTTCTCCTTTCCTGTTCCTGAAATAAACCTTCTCTTCTCTCATTTTTCACCCACATTCAGGCACGCCTCGCACTTCTGCGGCATCCTGCCGTGCTGGTAATGCACTTTGCATAAGGTTTTGCTCCTTTTTGTGAAACCAAGCAGCTTCTGGACCTCAAAAATAAGCCTCTCAGGGTCATCTGCGACAATCCTTGCAGATTTCCTTATCTCATCCATAATCTCATCTGTGAAAATTACCTCTTTCGCCCTCTTCTGCTTCACATATTGGGAAACTGCTGAAGGTGTAATACCTAAGACCTCTGCAATCTTGTTCTGTTTCAACCCCAGATTGATCATCTCTCTGACCAGTTCTCTCCTTATCGCAGGTATGATATACCACACTTCTATTTCCTGCGGCATGAGCTGTTTTTTCTGCATTTTGTCATCTCACCAGTAAATTGTCAATGAATCATCAATAAACGGCCTTAATTTGTTTAAAACCGATAAAAATGGCAAAATTAACGATTGTTAACACTTATATATAAAGTTTATGGGTTACAATCCCCCATATATAATAAAACAGAAACATTTATATAGAAAATCTTATTTAACAGTAACAAATTGGGGTTATTCATGATGAGTAGTAAAACAAAGTTTATCTACATATTAATAGGTATCCTCCTTCTGTTAGTCAGCATTAAATCAGGATTCGGGCTGCAGGAAGATTTCAACGCGTATGCTTCCCAGAAGGATATCTATGCATGCTCATGCGCAGTGACCCAGAATAGGATTGTCCTTGAGAACACAGGGGATGTCACCAGCGTTTATGACCTGAAACAGAGCGGCAAAGCCTCAGTCTATTCTTCTATCGCTGAAAATGGTTTCAGCCTGAAGCCTGGCGAAAGCAAACAGGTCACTGATTTCATCAGCATACCCTGCGGTGTTACAGGGGAATTTGACATCAAGACAGAGCTTGGCACCATCTTTGGCATTAAGAAAGAGATTGAGCAGACTGTGATAGCAAAAGACTGTGTTGACATAAACCTCATGATGCTTGAAGCTTCTGTGCCCGTATGCCCATGCTCGCCCGCAAAATACACGTTCGGTGTCGAGAACACAGGCACATTCCTGGAAACATACAAGCTCGGCATTGACAGCGAATATGCTGAATTGAGCGAAGATATACTTGTCCTGAGGCCTAAGCAGATGGGCAATGTCACTGTTTTCATAACAACACCGTGCGGCTCTTATGGCGACCTCTCATTCACGATTGAAGCATTGGCAGAAAGAAGCGGCATGATTGCAGAACTGCCTTTTATGCTGAGAGTCCTGCCATGCTATGAATATAACATGACTGCGCTGAACCAGTATTCCGTATGCTCAGGGCTGAATAATCTCATCCCGATAGAATTAAAGAACACTGCGAATGTCGCAAATACATATTTCTTTGACACTGATGCCGAATGGGCAGGATTTGAAGAGCCTTCAGTATATCTCTGGGGGAAAGAGCAGAAAACCCTCAATCTGAATGTTTATCCAAACAATGTGGAGTTTGCAAATTATAATATAACTGTAAGCGCAGTGACAGCAAGAGGGGAGATTAGGAAAACCATCAATACTGCAGTGAATGTTGAAAACTGCTACTCATTGAACTTCAGCTCGGATGTTGGCTATGCACAGGTCGTGAATGGCGAAACAGGCACATTCAATGTGCACCTAAATAATGACGGAACAAGGGCCAGCAATTACTCATTAAGGCTCGAGGGCCCAGAATGGCTTAACATAGACTCTAATTTCGCAAGCCTAAATGCAGGCATGACAAAGGATGTCAAGATAAACTATAAAGTCCCGTCAAACATAACGGGATCATACTCTGCTGCATTAAGCGCGATATTGGTCGATTATCCTGAAAAGACAAGCACTGTCGAGTCAAGGTTCGATGTGTTCAGTGTTGAGGATGCTTATGCTCTCGAGATTGACGCTGCTGATGCTGACCTCAATACGAATTATGACGGAAAAACCGCCATTATAACATTCACAAACAAAGGAATAAGGGATGGAAAATACACTATCTCCATACCAACAGGGGACTCCTGGATGAAGACCGATAAGACAAAGCTGGAAGTTCCTGTAGGGGCAGACCAGCAGATCAACCTTTTCCTGACACCGACAAATCAATCTCCTGAAGGGGTTTACTTCGTGACCCTTGATGCTGTCCTGGACGGAACAAACATAGCCTATTCAAGGACATTTGAAGTCATCCTGAGGCAGAAAACCACATGGGAGAAGATTACGGGATTCTTCAAGGATTACTGGATGTACATAACCCCTGCGTTATTGGCATTATTGCTGCTGCTCATACTGTTGATTGGATTCAGGAGGTATAGGAAGAAACACCCCAAGGCGCCGAAAGAGGAAAAGGAAGAAAAAGAAGTCAAGGAAGAGCCACTGATAAAGAAGGAGAAGAAGGACAGGAGATGGCTGAAATGGCTATCGCTCATCCTGCTTCTGCTATTGCTACTTTCAGGACTTGGTTTCGCAGGATATCGTTTTGTTTATACCCCTTACTTGAGCAATGTGACCTGGTCGAACATTACGCAGAAGATCTACCAGCCCCAGCCTGAGATGCCTCAGGTCGAGATTGAGACAGAACCTGTAACAGACGCCACTATCTTTGTGAATAGGACGGGACTGAGGGGAGAAGGCAACGTAATCGAGGTCATAGGCCTTGAGAATGTGACAATACCGTTGATAATCCAGAACAGCGACGAGCCTAATACTTATATCATAAGGGTGAGCGAGGACATAACTTGGGTCTCGACTGACAAGAAGAGCGTGAATATCCCTCCTGGAGGAAGGGAGATAATAAACATATATGTGACACCTACCCCTGAGGTCGAGGAAGGGAACTATAACTTGAGCGTTAATATCAATATCGCAGGAAGGGAAAAACCCATCTCAGAAGAGATAGTCCTCGGCATAAGGGAGAAAAGGCCATTCTACGAAGAGTATATGTGGTATCTCATAGGCGGGGTCCTGGCGCTCATAATAATCCTGCTCGCATTGAAGATGAAAGAAAGCAGGAAAAATAAGGGGAAGGGAGAAGAGCTTGAGACTGGCAGAACAGGCGAGAAAAAGGAAAAAGGCTCGCTGAAAAACATCCTTGTCATAATACTGCTTATTATAATAATATTAGGCCTTTTAGGAGGGATAGCTTATCTTGGTTTCAAGGTTATACCTCCGATGATGAAAGCAGGAAATGCCACTGAAAACGCTTCTGAAGATATTAATGAAACGCAGGCTGCTGAAGTGATAGGGGTCCCTGAGGAGAATTATGAGCATGTGTTTGTGAAGAAAAGCACAGAGACCCTTATCCCCATAACGATCTCAAATGTGAATAAGACGACCACATTCAGGATTACAGTGAAGAAGGATGTTGACTGGCTGCGTGTTGATAATGAATTTGTGGAAGTGGCTCCTGGGGAGAATAAGACAATAAACCTTCTTGCATCTCCTGACACAACCATAAAGGATGGTGATTACAAGGTGAGCGTTGACATAAATATAGCGCAGGGAGAGAAGGTATTCTCAAGATATTTCATACTTAATGTCAGGAAGAGCAGGTTCAGTGATGCGGGCTCATACATTTATTATATGTTGGGGGGGATATTGGCTCTTTTAATCCTTATGAAGCTACTCGGCAGGAAAAAAGGCAGAAAGGAAGAAGATTCTGAGGCTGAAGATAATAAGGAAGAAAAACACAAAAAAAAGAAGACGAATTTCAGGCTTGAGTGAAGAAGGAAATCCTGAATCAATTTCTAGAACAATAAGGATATCACCCCGGAAACAAATAGGGCCATTATCAGGAAACTAAGGAATTTATTCTCTTTTATCGCATATTCCGGCTCTCTGTCGCCGATTCTCTTCGCTTTGTGGAACATCAATACTATCAAAACAGCGTCTATGCCTCCTGCGACTATGCCAACTATGTTCAGGGCGCTGATGAAATTCGTGAGATTGCTCAAAGCCACACCAAGAGGGATAAAGCATGTCAAAGCCCATGATATCTTCTTGTTCAGATGATAATCATACATGAACATCTCTTTTAGGGCGAATGCGACTGCAATGAAAGACGTGAACATGGCAAAGACAGCAAAGAGGTTTGCCATTATGAACATTTTTGGGGATATGACCTTTCCCAGGGCGATTGTTGCCAGCCTCTCGTTTGGGCCAAGCGTGTTGAAATTATCAATGCCTACTGCACCCACAACGACCAATGTGAAGAGGACGTAGACTACTGCTGGGATGGCCATCCCAACTATGAGTGTCTTCTTCATCCTCTTTTTATTGTGCTCAAGGATTTCCTTGACTTCTGGGACAGATATCATGCCAAGATAAGCGAATAGGATGACCCCGTAAGGTACGAAGATCTTCTTTGCGCTGAACCCTGTAAGATTAGCAGAGTTTATGTGGGGTGATGTGAAAAAGAGTATTATCACGACTGCTATGAAGATCAAGAAGACCGTGAAAAGCTCTGATTTCTCAAGTGTTTCGAGGCCATGATAAGTCAGATAAGATACGACAATAAAAAACAACAGCGAATAGATTAGGGGGCTGCCGCCAAGAATAGAGCTTATAGCAGTCCCTTCAGCCATGATGTAAGCCGTCAATGCGCCATATATGCCGAAAACCATAGAGAATGCCATTGCCAGTTTGCCCCACCTGCCTAGGTATTTCTCTGCATAGCCTGTAAGCTGGTGCTTCCCATTTGTCCTCAAGACGACTTCACCAAGGTATAGATAAGCTATAAGAACAAAAACACCTATGATTATTATATCAAGAAGGCCAGTGAGAAATCCAGCTTGGGCGACAACATAAGGTATTCCGAAGATTCCTGCACCGAGGATGCAGCCGACCATTGTTGTTACTGCTTCAAGGACTTGTAGCTTTGACATCTGGGCCTCTTTTTTGAATAAAATGGGGCTGCTGGGACTTTCAGGCATATCATCTCGATGCCATTTGAACCCAGATCCGGTGGTATCTTCATTGAAGCGAAGCTTCAACAGACCACGGCTTAAGTCATCGCCACGGGATTCCGCAGCTCATCGCTCCATAACTGGAGCCACCTATTCTAGCCAAGTTATACTACAGCCCCATTGATAGGTTATTTGATAAAGAAAATACGCCTTATTTAAAGTTTACTACATCGCCAAGCCCTGTTCCTGTCTGTTTTATGGTGTCTGCCGGCAGCTCCAGTATATACCTGGCTTTCTCCTTAGGCAAATAGAATGTGAAGGGTTTGAATCTCTCTTTCAGCTCGACAACTTCCCACCTGCTGTTCAGGAAAAGAAGGTCTATGGTGTAGAAAACGAATATGTTATGCAGGCTCACCCTTTTCTCGGAATTGAACTCAAAAACCAGGCCAAAATCCTTTATTTTCCTGGAAAACATGAGTCCAAGGGCTTTTGAGAATATTGAAGTGCATATCCTGAGGTTATGCGCAAGGATTTTCTCATTGGTTTTGTTGATTATCATTCTGGCCTCTTAAAACTAAGTATTATTAACCTTGGGTTTTTATATTTTTATATGTCTCTCTGATACAAATCTCTTTTAACTGATTCATCTGTATAACCTCTATCCCCTTTCCTTTTAATATTGATGGTCCATCTGATAGAGGAGTTCTCAAAGTATCATCAAGACAGTATGCTACCTTTACTATCCCTGCCTCAATAATCCTTTGGCAACAAGAAATCTTTCCGGATTTCCTGTAATCACAGGGAACCATTGTTACATAGAGTGTGGCGCCGCTTAAGTCAGGGGATTTATGCTTTGCCCGTCCAATAGCTATGGCTTCTGCATGGCCAAGTTCTGGATCCTCTTCATTATGTGCTCTGGCAACGACTATCCCCCCTTGCACTATCACTGCTCCGACATTATAGAAACGATTATGGGTGCATGCTCCTGCCTCGCGTACAGCTTCCAAAAAGAATGTTTCGTCCATATTAAGCATGAGTAGCTATGTTGAGGAGGATTATATATAATTTACTAAGAGGGGTTAATTCGATAAGGCCTAATAACTGCTGTTTTTGATGATAATATGCGCCGAGATTACATATCTTCCGGTTTAAAAACAAAGTATTTATAAATAAGCGCTTTATTTATAAATCATATATAAAAGGTATTTAAACACTTTATAAATTGGGGGTGCTTGTATGGATAAGCAACGAGATATTAAAGTAGTAAACATAGTGGTTTCTGCATCTTTGAACCATGACATTCCATTGGAGAAGATGGCAGCAACATTGTCCAACACAGAGTATAATCCTGAGCAGTTTCCGGGATTAGTGATAAGGATAAAAGAGCCTAAGACTTCTGCATTGATATTCAGCTCTGGTAAGATAGTCTGCACTGGAGCAAGGTCAATGGACAAGGTTGAGGAATCCATAGGCAAGATCATAAAGATACTTGAGAAGATAGGCATAAAGATAACGATCAAGCCAGAGATAAAGATCCAGAACATTGTTGCATCCGGCAGCGTTGGGATGGACCTGAACCTGAATGACCTGGCAATGAAGCTTGACAATACGGAGTATGAGCCTGAGCAGTTCCCAGGCCTTGTGTATAAGCTGGCAGAGGCAAAGGCAACTTTCCTGCTTTTCAGCAATGGAAAGGTCGTATGCACCGGAACAAAGAGTGAAAAAGAGGTCTATGCGGCTTTGGAGAAGCTTATAGACAACCTGAAGAAGATCAAGTCAAAAAAATAAGCCAGTCAAATTTTTTATTTTAATTCTCCCTGACAAAAAAGGAAGCCAAAATGGAGCTGATGGATCAAATTAAAAGGTTTGCTGAATTTATCGAGCTTCACCACCATGCGGAGCTGCTCGAGAGAGTTAGGAAAGGAAGCAATTTTCTTGTCATAGATTTCACTGAGCTTTCAAAGTTCGATCCTGGTCTTGCTGACCTTCTTCTTGACCAGCCTGAAGAGGTCATAAAGGCAGCAGAAGTCTCTGTAAGGGAGTTTGATCTGCCCGAGGAGGCTAAGAATTTCAAGATAAGGTTCAGCAATCTCCCTGAAACTCAGAAGATAAACATAAGGGACATAAGGAGCGAACATATAGGCAGATTCCTTTTCACCGACGGGATCGTGAGGCAGAAAAGCGATGTCAGGCCTCAGGTAACTTCTGCAAAGTTCGAATGCCCAAGCTGCGGCAATATGATTTCTGTGCTGCAGATAGACACCAAATTCAGGGAGCCGACAAGATGCGGCTGCGGAAGAAAGGGGAAATTCAGGCTTGTGAGCAAAGAACTGGTTGATGCGCAGAGGATCGTTCTTGAAGAGAGCCCAGAAACGTTGGATGGGGGCGAGCAGCCAAAGAGGATGGATATCTTCCTGAAAGAGGACTTAGTAAGCCCCATGAGCGATAAAAAAACAAATCCTGGCTCAAGGATAATGGTCAATGGCATACTGAAGGAATTGCCAATCATATTGAAGACGGGCGGCCAGTCTATAAGGTTTGACCTGTTCATAGAGGTTAATCATGTTGATGCTGTAGAAGAGGAGTTTGGGGATGTAGAGATATCAAAAGAGGAAGAGGAGCAGATAAAAGAGATTGCGAGATCACCCAATGTCAATGAGAGGATATTCGATTCAATAGCCCCTTCAATCTATGGCCATGAAAGGATAAAGGAGGCCATAGCACTGCAACTAATAGGGGGGGTTAGGAAAGTCAGGGATGATGGCGTTACCACAAGAGGGGACATGCATATCCTCCTTATAGGCGATCCAGGCGCAGGAAAATCCCAATTGTTGAAAAGGGCCACATTGATAGCACCTAAAGGAAGGTATGTGAGTGGGAAAGGCGCTTCTGGCGCAGGCCTTACTGCGGCGGTTGTCAAAGACGAGTTCCTTAAGGGGTGGGCTCTTGAAGCTGGCGCCCTGGTATTGGCGAATAAAGGGTTCTGCATGATAGACGAGCTTGATAAGATGTCAAAAGAGGACAGAAGCGCGATGCATGAAGCCCTTGAACAGCAGACGGTGACGATCTCCAAAGCAAACATACAGGCAACTTTGAGGGCAGAGACCACTGTGCTTGCGGCTGCAAATCCCAAATTCGGAAGATTCGATCCTTATGATATCGTTGCAAAACAGATAGACCTGCCGCCTACGCTGATAAACAGATTTGACCTCATATTCCCGATAAAGGACATGCCTGATGCACATAATGATGAGAAGATGGCAAAATTCATCCTCAACCTGCATAGCACAATCTCTTCTGAGAAAGCGGATATTGACACAAACCTGTTGAGAAAATATATAGCTTATGCAAGGACAAGGATAATACCAAGGCTGACAGATGAGGCAATGGAAGAGATCAAGGAGTATTATGTCACGATGAGGGGCTCAGGATCGAGTGAAGAAAGCTCTATAAAAACCATCCCAATCTCTGCAAGGCAGCTGGAGGGCCTTGTAAGGCTGAGCGAGGCAAATGCAAGGATCAGGCTGAGTAATAAGGTCACTAAAAAAGATGCTAAAAAAGCGATAGAGCTGCTTGATTATTGCCTGAGGCAGATTGGTCTGGACAGGGAGACTGGCAAGATAGACATAGACAGGATAACCACCGGCATAACAGCTTCACAGAGAGGGAACATAGTCGTAATCAAAGAGCTGATCTCTGATCTCGAGAATAAGATAGGAAAAACAATCCCCATAGAAGAAGTTGTCAAGAGCGCAGCTGAGAAGAATATCAATGCTGAGAAAGTTGACGAAGTCATTGAAAGATTGAAGAGAAGCGGAGACCTTTTCGAACCCAGGAGAGGGTTCATCCAGAGAATCTAGCAGAAGGATAAAAAATATATCTGACTATGGAAACCAGACAAAGGCAGACGGCTTTCAAGGTAAGAGTGAGTGATGTTCTTAATGGGAAGTATGTTGTGCAGGAGGGATGGGACCCGAATTACATAACTGTGAACGGGATCAAAGTCTCAAGAGTCAATATCATAGGGGTGATAGTCTCTAAGCAGAGCAATGAGCTGAACCAGAACGAGACTCTTGTCCTTGACGACGGATCCGGCAGGGTATCCCTGAGGGCTTTCGAAGCGACAGACTTCTCGAAGGTCAAGGTAGGGGATGTGGTCTTGCTTATCGGAAGGCCGAGAGAATATGCCGGCGAAGTGTATATCATGCCAGAGATAATAAAGGCCATTGCTGATAAGAGATGGGCTGATGTGAGGAAGATTGAGCTTGAGTTGATCAAACCTGCTGAAGGACATGACAGCCAGGGCACAGGGGTTGTTAAAGCCAAGCAGGAAGAACTGAAAAAGGTTGATACAGAAGAAGTCCTTTATGAAGAGTCTGAAGAAGAGGAAACAAAAAAAGAGCAGAAAGAGGAAACCCCTGCTGAGAGGGTGATAAACTCTATAAAAGGGCTTGATAATGGAGACGGAGCAGACGTTGATGCAGTCATCAAAAATTCCAGCGGGAATGCTGAAGAGATCATAAATGAGCTTTTGAGGAGAGGAGACATATTTGAATTGAGGCCTGGCAAGATAAAAGTTCTCGAATAAGGCAGTAAGACGGATTATTTATATAGATTGAAATTGTGTTTTCTGATGTTATAGTGTATCACATTAATAATCGTATGTATTCGGTAATGAAATAAGGGGTTGCGACCCCTTATAATCCCCTTCCGCCTCCCTCCTCGTCAAGCCCTCGCTACGCTCGGTCTTGCCGTATCTCGGTCG
>PCXZ01000006.1 GCA_002762985.1 Candidatus Woesearchaeota archaeon CG10_big_fil_rev_8_21_14_0_10_44_13
TGCTCGGGGGTCTTATAGGCAATTCACTGCGGGTTTCGCTCCGCTCAACCGCGCGAGGGTTCTTGCCGCCCCTCGCACTAAACGGGCAAAGGAGAAGGTCTTGGAGCTGACTGCACCCAAATGCACCGAAAGGATTTAGGTGAAAGGTCGTTAAAACCTCGAAAACAGGCGTTTCGAGGTTCAAAATGGTTGGGTAATATAGGCCTGATTAACCCCTTATTTTGAACCTAGATCTACTTACTTAATATATCCTTATTAAATAGTAACAACAAAATAGTCATAACTTCTAACTATAATCATATATAAACCCATATTCTCCTTAAATTCAGGGATTAGTTTCTCTTTTCTTCTAGTAATTTTTTCTCTTTTGATTTCAGCCCTTTCAGTTGCTCAAATGTAATCTTTTCTATTTCCTCTACTTCCCCTTTACTCTTAGGACTCCATCCAGAATAATACTGCAAAGGCTTTTCTTTCCTTATTTCAAAGAATTTCTTCTTTTTGCGCTTTTTCTTATCTTCCACTTTCTTTATATCAGCTAATTTCTCAAGCAACTCGTCCATATAGTAGTGTAAGAAAGGTTGGTGTGTTAAAAATTTTGTGACTATAAAACCCTAAACATCATCCTATTATAATTAATGAAGAAAGGATATAAAATAACCAAAACATGAAATATAGCAGGATATATGCCTTTTATTGGATATCATTCTCCCTTCAGCCATAGACCCATATCCCTTATTTTTCAGAATATCTTTGATTTGAAATAAAATTCAAACAGAATAAATAAGATATACAGGATTATTAATGTCACTGAATCTGTTATAGATAATCCTTTTTTATTTCTTATAAATATCATGAACAAAAAGGCAATTATTGCCATAAAAATTGCGCTAGTGAGGAATAACAAAAAATTAGAGGTTATGGGATAAATTATTGCAGTCACACCCAAAACCAGGGTGGAGTTGCAGACAACGCTGCCCATTGCATCACCAACTGCCAAATCTCCTTTCTTTGCTAAAACAGCTCTTGTTTCAAACACCAATTCTGGCAAAGATGTTCCTATCGCAACCAAAAATAATCCCATGATTATAGGAGGTAATAACAGATCTACAGATAATTCTGTAGCATATTTTACGATAAAGTGTGCGCTGAAAAATAAGATGCACAAACAAATTATGAAGAAGCCAACAGTTATCACAAAATGCTTTGTATTTTGTTCCTTAAATCTCTCTTTTAGTTCTCTTCGTTCTTTAGCCAAATGCCACATATAAATTAGGAAAATAGAGAATAGTATAACTCCATCTATCCTAGACAAATTTCTGTCAAATATCATTAATGCAATGGGAACCAGAGCTATCAGAAACATGAACAAACTATCTTTTTTGATGAACGGATTTTTTATTTTTATGCCTTTTCCTAATAGTGCGGCAATCCCTATGATTATTGTCAAATCTGCGATGTTTGAGCCTATAACATTACCCAAAGATAACGCGGGATTCCTGTTGATTGCAGAACTGATTCCCACAAATAACTCAGGGACAGAGGTAGAAAAAGCCATTATTATGAATGCTACGACAAATTCGCTCAGTCTCAGGTAAGACGCTATCTTGATCAGCAATTTGATAAGGTAGCCTCCGCTGGCTACTAACACCAAACATGATACCAAAAACAGAGCTAGTGAGATGATCAGCATAAATCACCAAGTAATTGATGAGATATATAAAATTTACCCACCTTGAAAGAGTAGCGACTAAATACTATTTTTTCTTACGTATAAGATTGTATAGATTACTATAAGCCGCATGAGGGTAATGCAAGGTCGAATTGTACCCCTTCTTTGCAATAGTATATATCCCCCCCATAGTATGATTAATCTTGTCTTTCAGGTAATTCAGGAATTCATTCTGCCATGGCACTGGCAGACCTCGGCCTTTCATCTTTTCAAGGGGGTCTGCATCTTTCTTAAGCTTGTACAATGTGAGGTCCTCGTTCGCATGGGTGTCCTGTGATGGCTGAGATCTTTCATCATCTTCTGCTGTTGATCCTGGGGCGTAGGTTCCAGAATCATATTCCTTGTCTACTTTCTTATATAGTGACGTCTTCTGCAGAATATCATCTTTTTTCAGCTTAATCTCCTGAGCCAGACTATTCTCGGAAGGTATATCTTTTGTCTCTTTGCCGTCCTCTTCTGATGGTCGAGGAATGCCGCTTTCCGTTATGGTCTCTACAACAGAATCAAGTGAAGGCCCTTCTTTTTGCGCTTCAACTGCCTTATTCTTCTTCGAAATTCTCTTCTTTTTGGGTATACATCTGTTTACTCCCTTTTTTCCAATATGCTTTTCATTGAATTTCCCATCAATATCTCTTTTTGATGATGGAGTCATGTTTATATGATTTATAACCTGGGCATTATAAATTTTTTTGTTTAAGGACAAAACATTTAAGAACGTAACTTGTCACTATCATCCAAAAACAAATCAATAGACAACCCATCCAAATCGCAAAACTTTAAATAAGATTGTTGTTTTCATGGCTGGATGGTCGATACAGTATCAGTAATGTTAGGGGTCGGCGTAATACTCTTTTTGGGCTTCTTTGCCGAGTTCCTGTTCAAAAAGATAAACATACCTGATGTGCTATTCCTCATAATAATAGGCTTTGCCATAGGCCCTTATGGGTTTGGGTATGTCAATCCTGAATCAGTAAAAGAATATGCCCCTTTATTCACCACTTTTGCCCTCTTATTCCTGCTTTATGACGGCGCTTTCAACATAAACCTCAAGTCATTGGCAAGAGGGGCAGTGAAGAGCCTCAAGGTGACATTCTTCAATTTCTTCGTCTCATCAATAATGATATGCTTGGTCATGCTCATCATCAGGTATGATTTCCTGACGTCGCTCCTCACAGGGTTCATACTCGGAGGGGTATCTTCCGCATTCGTAATGCCCCTGCTCAAGCAATTGAAGGTGGAAGGAGAGATATATTCTGTGCTAGCCCTTGAATCTGCGATAACAGACGTACTTTGCATAGTTTTTGCCTTTACTGTGATGGAGGTCATATCCCTCAATGTATTCAATTTTCAGGTAATGATTAGCAAAATAGCTGCCTTGTTCGCTATCGCAGGTCTTGTGGGCATAATAGCGGGTATAGTATGGATAATCATTGTCGCCAGAGTATTCAAAGAGCACAAGTCATACATGATAACTATAGCATATCTCCTCTTGATATATTGGTTCACTGAATTCCTCCAGGGCAATGGGGCTATCGCAGCGCTGTTCTTCGGCCTGATGCTCAAGAACTCGAAAGAGCTTGCCCAATTGTTCGGCAGGATAGCAAACAAGAAGGAGAAGGGGGATAATGTCTCGATGCACTCTGAGGATAAAGCTGCGGAATTCAACGGCAAGTACAGCATCAGCGCTACGACAGAATCAGAGCAGTTCTTCTACTCGCAGATATCCTTCTTCCTCAAGACATTCTTCTTCGTCTATATAGGCCTGCTCTTCAACCTTTCGGATACAAGGATCCTTTTGCTGGGCGGCACGATAGCAGTCATGATAATGATGTCAAGGATGCTTTCAAAGTTCATAACAAAAGAATACAACGAATATCACAGGAAGCTCATACAATCGATATTTGCGAGGGGATTGGCAGCTGCCGCAATAGCTCAGGTAGTGTTCATCAATAAAATCCCTTACGCTGAGGATATAATAGGGATAACATATGCAGTCATAGTATTCACTATAATCTTGAGTTCTGTGAGGGTATTTATTCTTGCGTTTGGGCACACAAGTAAGCAAAATCATAAGGTGGAAGTTAAATAATCAAGGAAGATTATAAAGGATATTAAAGAGAATTAAACATGAGAATAACGCATGCAGATGTATGGAGAACGAGGCCTTCTGAAAAAAATAGTTTTGTGAGCAACGAAGTGCATTTATCTTTTCCGTTTTTAAGAAAGAAAAGAATAAAAAAAGTCCTTGACATCGCCTGTGGAAACGGATTAGGTGTCAGTCTGCCGCTCCTGAGAGAAGGTTATGATGTATACTCCTTTGACAAATGGAAGGCTTCCATTAAAGCTTTAGAGAAAAATGCCCGTAAAGAAGGATTTAATACAAGAGGAAGAGTCTCTGATATGTATAAAAGATTTCCGTATAAACCTTCATTTTTTGACGCGAGTTTCTGCTTTCAGGCGATATATCATGGAAGCCTGCTGCAGATTGAATCTGCATTCAGAGAGATACAACGCGTGACCAAGAAGGGAGGTTATTTTTTTGGCACATTCATCCCTTATTATATAAAAAGAGACAAAGGAAGATATTTTTTTAATTATACAAAAAATAATGGGAAAATTGGCAGAATATATGTTAAGCTTGACAAGGATGACCCCTTTTTATGCTACAATCTGGCAAAGAATTGTGAATATATGGTACCGCACTATTATTTCACAAAAGACAAGCTCAGATCCACTTTAAGAAAGTATTTTAGGGATATATCTATAAAGACTGTCCCAAGAAAGGATAGGTGCATAAGTATCTGGTTTGTGCGCTGCAGGATATAATTTTATGCTCTTAACAGAGGATATCAAAGGACTTACTGGAAAGTAACCGATTATTTGATAAATGGGTTTCAGTCAATCAAGATAATCGCCTATACGGTAAAAATATGGCACACTCAAAAAGCAAAAAAAATGGGCAAAATAAACGAGCAATAACACTCGGTTCAACTTTATCATATTTATCTACATTAGGATATAAAGTCTCAAACAGCTGCCTTAATCTCATTGAAATAATGGGCGGGCCCAGGTTAAAGGTGGCTCTTATCAGTTATTACTACCAACAACCTTCAATATCCGGTGTCGGGATTCATGTATGGAATCTGGCGAAATATCTTGCGCACCATAACTGTGAAGTCCATGTTTTTTGCAGCAGCACAGAAGACGGTTTTTATAAGGAGAATGGTGTGTTAGTCCATGCCATAGGGAGAGTATTAACTCCCTCAATGGATGATTTCTCTAAAAAAAGGCTTGAATATGACCTTTTTGAATCGGAAGTTGTCAAGGAAATAATCAGGGAAAATTCAAAAAGAAGATTTGATATCATCCATACCCACCAAGGAGCTGTCACAAAAGCGGCATTCATGATAAAAAAAGTGCGTGGCATAAAATGGATCCATACTTTCCATGCAATAGAAAAATTACGGACAATGAAACTAAGCAAGGAAGAGAGGCAGTTCAAAGATTTAATATCCTGGATAGAGAATACAGTGAAATATTCTGATGGAGCGATATTTGTTTCAAAAGATTTATTTGAAGTGGGCAAAAAACACTACAAACTTAAGTCTAAAAAAATCATACCAAATGGAGTGGATTTTGAGATCTTCAATCATCATCCCATAACTGTCAAGAATGTTCTGTTTATAGGCAGATTCAGCAAAGACAAGGGGATAGATATCCTACCCGAGATTATTGATTCTATAATGGGTATAAAGGATGCTACATTTACAGCATTATGCCCTTATAATGCCTTAGGGGGGGAATTAAGACAGATAAGACAGGATATATCCAAACTCGAGGAAAAGTATCAAGGCAGAGTGAAAATAATAGACCGCCCCCTAGACCAAGGGGTTCTTAAAGAACTTTATAAAGACTGTCAAGTCTATATCCAACCTTCAAAATATGAATCTTTCGGATTGTGCATCTTAGAAGCGATGGCTATTGGCAGGCCAGTAATCGCGTTCAATGTGGGTGGCATTCCTGAAGTACTCGGAGACTCCGGATTTATTGTAAATAACACAAAACAATTAATTTATAAAGTAAAAGAACTTTTGAGCAATAGAAGAGAATGTGTCATGGCGGGAAAACGGGCCAATAAAAGAGCTGAAAATTTTGATTGGGATATCATAGCACAAAAAATAATAAAATATTATAAAGAGGTAAAAAATGAATGAGCAGATCATTTATCCTTCATTATTGATTATTGGGGGGATATTAATTTCAACGATGGTCATAATAATTTTAACAAGATTCTCCAATAAAATAATGAAATTCTTTGAATTATACCCCGAATCCAAGGGGATACTAAATCTTTCGCTGAGATTTATATCTTGGTTTGTCGGATTGATAATACTCCTGATTTTTGTCAGATTGGCCTTGAGGTTCTTAAATCTTGAGTTTACGATGAAGATTACAGAAGATGTCATAAAACTAGCTCCTAAATACATCCTTGCTGCATTATTGGTTCTTGCCGGATTTTATGCAACAAGATTAATAAGGGAGCGGTCAAAGGACTACAAATTTGAGTTAAAGGAAAGAATTCTCTTAGTCATATATTTTATAGTCCATATGACTTTTATATTTACTGCATTGTACACAATCGGAGTAAATGTAACATTCTTTTTAGAGTTCTATAAAGTGGTGTTATGGATTATTGGGGCCATTATTGCTTTGGTAATCAGCATGACAATAGGGATACCTCTTGGGATGAGCATCCATGAAAAGATTAAGAAGGAGAGAAAACATACTAGAAAATAATTTGTTTCGTAGTTTCGGAACTCCTCCTCGTTTTAATTTTTAGATGGTCAAAGAAAAGCTATAATCCTGTCCTCTCCAGCACTTCCATCTTATCCTTATATTCTTCCAGAGAAATATCCCCATTTGCATACTTCAACTGCAAAAGCTGGACAGGATCATTAACTAAATTAAAATTCTCTTTTTTCTTATGGCCGAAGGCATTGTTTATCTTATTCTGCAAGTCCTTGTTGCTTATGTGGGCGTAAATCTGTGTTGTGTGGATGTCAGAATGGCCTAATGCTCTCTGT
>PCXZ01000001.1 GCA_002762985.1 Candidatus Woesearchaeota archaeon CG10_big_fil_rev_8_21_14_0_10_44_13
AGGTATTGTTTAATACATTGAGAGCGGTTTTTGACAATTGTCGGACTGAAGTCCGAGGTATTAAACCCCGACAATTTTCAATAAAAAGGAAAACAGATCCCCCTTTCCTCACCAAACGGATACTAAAAAAGTTATATTCTCTCGTTTATATCATGCAGCATACAAAAGTATTTAAAATATTTACTCCAAACACTTAGTATCTGCCGAGGTTATGGGGTGGTATCATACAAAGGATAGAGATTGCACAGAAAAAGGGATTATTTGATGCGCAGGGACACATAGATTCCCAAAGAATTCTGAATGCCCTCGGCATTGAAGTCCCCATCGAGTACAGGAAGGTTTTCACAGTGGACCTTGACCTGACGCCAGAGGAGACCGAAAAACTCAGCAGAGAGCTTTGCCATCCTGTAACCCCTGATGCAGTAATCGGCTCATCGCCATCAGGTGATACTGATTATGCGATCGAGGTCATTTACGGGCCCGGCGTGATGGATCCAGAAGGCCGTTCTGCAAAATCGCTTGCGGAGATCGTATTCGGCAGAAAATTCCCATTTGATAAGAAGATTGCTGTCCTGCACCAGAGGAGGATCAAGGGAAGTTTTACTGATGTCCAGCTCAGGAAGATAGCAGGCCAATTTTATAATGACATAGTGCAGAATGTGAAGGTATTTCCCCGCAAAGAGCTGCAGCAAGGCATCGGGCCTTACATGTCTCCTGTCGAAGTCCCACCACCTGGACCAATACTGCATTATGACCTGAATGCCCGTTTTGATTTTGAAGATCTTGTGAATGAGCTTGCTCGCAATGCAGAAAATAAGGATAAAGCCCGGGAAGAGGCTAAGAAAAAAAGCGACTCCTGGCTTAAGGCTGCGAAAGAATATTACGAATGCGATGTAAGCGAGACTAACCCATCTCTTAATCTCCTGAGGATAAGCGATGGGAGGATGCTTGCCCTCAATCTGGAGGAGATGGCTTCAATAAAGGGGCATTACAGCAGGCCCGACATAATCGAAGCAAGGAAGAAAGTCGGGCTTTCAGGCAAGGCAACTGACGTCGAACTTGAGCTCTTCGGCCAGACATGGTCAGAGCACTGCAAGCATAAGATATTCAATGCGGACGTGTCATACATTGAAGGAGGCATTGAAGAGAGGATAAAGGAAGGCATATTCAACAGATTCATCAAGAGCGCCACTCTTGCAATCCAGAAACAAAAGCCCGATTTCATAAAATCAGTCCTTTGGGATAATTCAGGTGTTGTAGATATTGATCCTAAGGCATCCAATTATGTCTGTTTCAAATGTGAAACCCATAACAGCCCGTCTTTCCTGGAGCCTTATGGCGGAGCGATAACAGGCATTGTGGGCGTGTATAGGGACCCCCTTGGCACAGGCAGAGGTTCCCTGCTTATTTTTGGCGTGTGGGGTTATTGCACAGGATCCATATTTTATGATGGCGATCTGAGGCCGCCTCTTCATCC
Source organism: Candidatus Woesearchaeota archaeon CG10_big_fil_rev_8_21_14_0_10_44_13 (assembly GCA_002762985.1). Taxonomy (GTDB): domain Archaea; phylum Nanobdellota; class Nanobdellia; order Woesearchaeales; family UBA12501; genus 1-14-0-10-44-13. The sequence continues at coordinate 1,478 of PCXZ01000001.1, forward strand.
AGACCAGCTGATTGAGGGCATACACCACGGAGTCCGTGATGGGGGCAATAAGCACGGCGTTCCAAATGCAATTGGCGGCACTTTCTTTGATGATGGTTTCATGGGCAAATGCCTTGTCTATGTGGGGGCAGCAGGCCTTGTGCCTAAAGTCGTTGATGGAAGGCCAGGCTATGAGAAATGGGTCGACCAGGGAGACAGGGTCATTGTCGTCGGAGGCAGGGTAGGCAAGGACGGCATCCATGGCGCAATCGCTTCTTCAGAAGGTTACCATAAAAACACCCCAAAAGGGCATGTGCAGATAGGAGACCCATATACGCAGAAGAATGTCCAGGAGTTCATGTGGGAAGCATTGGCAGAAGGCCTGATCAACTTTTCACAGGACAGCGGAGCAGGCGGCACTGGCTCAGCTGCAGGCAAGACGGTGCGTGATGAAGAGGTATACATTCCTAATCCGATCAACAGGTTCGAGAAAGCAGAAAGTAAATAAAAATATTTTTTTCTTCTTATTATATTTTTTCTTATACTATCTCCATCCCCATCACAGCCCTTGCTATGTACCTGACTGATGTCTCGAGGCTCTTCAGCTGCTCGATGACCATGTGCGCCGATGCATTGTGCCTGTCCTTGACGAACTCATTGCATCTGTTGATCATTACAAGATGGGCGTTCTCTATGTCGAATGCAGTCCTGATGTCTTTCTTGTAATAAGAAGCCATTATGTTGAAGTATGCCTCTTTAATCTCTATGAATATCTTCTCAAGCTCCCTCTTCTCCTCCATGCTCAGGTTCGAATTCGCCAGGTACCTTGCTGTCCTCTTGCTCTTGTCCCCCACCTTCTCAAGCTTGCTCACCATTATCCAGTCCGTAAGCAGCTCAAGATTCGTCTTGCCGAGCTTCTTTGCGAGCCTTGAGTCTATCATGGCAGCCCTTATGACCCTGTACGCGAGATAGACAAGCCTGTTGACCTCGAAATCCCTCTCAGCTATCTCCTCATGGTGGTTCTTCTGTATGCTTGCTACAGAATCGATGAGCATAGACCTCACTATGTTGTCCATCCTCCTTATGAGTGTTATGATGGAGATCTCCTCCATGTTCAGGAGGTCCTTTGCGACGATCTTCGAAGCGTCCTGCTGTATGATCTCAAGGCCGCTCAGGTTCCTGAGGACCGCTTTTATCTTCGGGGCATTCTTCTCTATAGGCCCCTTTATCTCGATGGTATCATATCCGTTAAGATAAGCAGAGACGACCTCTGATCTTATGAGGGTGATGTCTTTGTTGTCGATATCTATTATTATTTGCTTAGGCTCTTCCTTCTTGTCTACCTGGCAGGGGTATATGAGGAGCTCGTCCTTTTTTTCATCTATATGTATAGAGTCCCCTTTCTTCAGCTTGTTCTCCCTTATCCATGCCTTTGGCACTGAAATGACATACGAAGAATTACCAAAAGAGATTATTTTACGCGTTTCCATACAACCAACCCCCATTTTTGAGCATATTTAAGTATATTTTACGGAAAAGCATATACTTACTATACCCCATATATAATATATAGATAAGTTATATATTAATAAATGTTTCTATTAGGTATAGGCAGATAGACATAAATCGGCAAAAAAACAGAGGGGTGATGGAAATGAGAAGGATCAGGTTGATAAAACTTGACGATGAGATTTCTGACTCCCCGTCTGTGGATAATGGCCTATGGGTCTGGGGAGAGGCAGTATAATCCATGTTTTTTTGTTTATGAAAACTGGCCCCGCAGATTAGGTTCTTCGGGGCCGCTAATATATTCTTTAAAGTTGATTTCGAGAACTTTGTTTTTATTAATCTACAACAATCCATTCGCCTCCACCGCACAACTTCCGGATACGGCTCATGGCCACTGTACGGACTTGCACAACTGAGCTGATTTAAAACCAATTGCCCTCCTGCGGTTCTTCAAGCACCTTGAGGTGATAGGGCGGGATGGCTGATCATTGCTTCGGTTTTGGGCGGGGTAATTTTAGATGAAAGAAAAAGAGCACTTTCCCAAAAACTTCAATATACTTCACTAACCCAAAAATCTCAAAATAGAACTACCTACCTCTTCCCAGCTTTCCTGCTCTCGACCTTCTCCTGCTCTGCCCTCAAGACTATCTTCCTGTTATCCTCATCAATCTCGAGCTTGATCTCCTTCAGGTCATTTATGACAATATCGTTCCCTTCAAGATAGAAAGAGACATTGAGATTCCTCACCCTTATCTTCTCCATGTTCGGGAATTCCAGGACTTTCAGCGGCGTTTTCCCCGTCTTGTGGGGATTGTTCTCATTGAACAGGGCTATGACTGCTGTCTTGAAATCATCGTCCTCGTTCGTCCTTGGCTTCCTGCTCAGCATTGCGCATTTAGCCTTGTGTTTCTCTGTCTTTATTGCCAATTTTCCACCCTAAACTGATATAAATATGGTTAAATAGCCGGCTTTATAAAATTAGCGGTCATTTGTTGATCGATGCCGCGATGATGCCGCCCGTCATATAGATCACGAGGCTCAATACGGCCCACCATGCTATCAATCCCGCAGGAAGATTTATGAGAAGATACAGTGACATATAGCCAGGCAGCACTCCCGCAAGGAAAACCAAAAACCCGTACATCGCGCCTTTCTTCGCGCTGCTCTTGAACGGCAGCCTTGAGCCGAGCAGGACATATGTCCCTATGAAAAGAAGCGACCCTATCAGGCCGAATGAAAGCGAGTAATAAAAGAAGCTTGCAGGAGGAGGCCCGGCAGAAGGCATCATCAGCTTGCTCCAGACAGAGGAATAGCCAGGATCAGTGTAGTAACCCATTGTCAGGATTGCGCCTACATTGTTGACTATGAACATAACTGCAAGGAAAACCAAAGCAGAAACAATTATTCTCCACAGACTTATTTTTGCCATGACACCACCTCAGGAAAAGGGAAGATTGAAGGGTTTTTATAGTTTGCTGTTTTTCAGCTTCTTCGGCATTTTCTTCTCGACTTCAAGGACCAAAGGCCCGACATAGAAGCAGTCCCTGCATTCATAATTCCCAGTCTGGCCGCCTGCGCTGAAGCCTATGTTCTCTGATCTGCATTTGGGGCATCTGAGGGTTTTCATTTTGAAAAATAAAACGCAAAAATAATCCCGACTCACTTCGTTCGTCTGGAATTTTGCCTTTATTTAACGGGCCTACAGGGATTTGAACCCTGACACCATGGTCCGAAGCCAAGTATGCTGATCCGGGTTACATCATAGGCCCTTGTGCAATAAAAAAGAATTTTCATTTATAAATCTATCCCTGGGCGTCCGGCCCCCTAATCAGCAAAGTATCGCAGAAATGGGGTCGCATGGTATTTCAATCCCATAAGCATCTGCCCATTTTGCCATCTTAGAATATAATTCTCCCATCATATCTCCTGTCACTTTGCTCCTTTCCCGCAATATCAAAGGAGTGTACATTATGCCGGAAATAAAACGGATGCTTTCGCTCAGGAAAGCTATCTGTTCAGCGCTGCGCGCAGGCATGCTTTTTGGTGATTTGATATAATCCCCAAATGTTCCATAGAATTTCTTTTCAATCTCATCAAACCTTTCTTCTATTGCTATGATGTCCTTGTTCACGATGACTGTCAGTTGTGGCTTCATTTTCACCTGAATCTCCTCTTCAGCGGATGCTCTCCCTCTCCCAGCCAGATATAATCCTTGTGCATGGGCCTTTTCTTCCGCATGTGCTTCATATAATAATATATACTATAACCTACGATTGCCCCGAGAATCACAATGACCCAGATCAAGAAAAACCAATCCATGATATTACCTTTTTCCTTTCAGCGAGCAGATTCACTTCTTCTTCAAGGTTATCTCTATTATGCTCACTCTTACCTGTTTTCCTTCCTTGTTCTCGAATTCCTCTGAGCCTATCTTTATGTCCTTCACTTCGACTGTCTCTTCAAGAAATCTCTTTGCCGCAACCTCTGCGACGTCCACTGCCCTCGCTATGAACTTTCCCCTGGCCTTTATGATCACTTCGTTCGCGTTCTTTGTCGTGAACTGCATGACTACGCCTGTCACATAGTTCATAAAGGGCTTGTTGCCGATAAATACAGAGTTGTCATCTCCCATTCTCTACACCCCCTGATGTTGTGTGCTGTTGCTCAGCTTGTCTGTTGTCGTTTCTTGGTAATTCTTGTGACATATCCTGCAACAATATTCCTTATCTTCTTTGAAGAAAAATCAACATACTGGGCTATAAGGGGCTTGTTCTTGTCAAAGTCAGAAGTAAATTGTTCTCCGTGCTTCTCTACCAACTCCCTTGTTATTCTCTTTGTAAGCTTTGTCTTTATTCGTCCCATAAATACCACCAAATGGCTTTTTAAGCCTTATAAGGGGGTTAAAATGGGGGAGGTTTATAAAGATTGTGGAGGATAAAAATACAATGAACCGGGCAAAAACATTTATATTGAACTGGATGACAAACATATTATGCACATCTCATCCCTCAAGAAAACCCTCCATAAGGAGCTTTATTCCATCCTGGAAAGGAGCATAACCGATCTCAGGCCATGCCAGGAAAAGGCCATAAAAGCCGGCCTATTGCTCGGGAAAAACCTTCTCATATGCTCCCCTACTGCTTCCGGGAAAACCCTTGTCGCAGAGATAGCATGCGTCGAATCGATCCTCAGCAGAGGCGGCAAAGCGATCTATATCGTCCCGCTGACCTCCCTCGCGAACGAGAAATTCAGGGATTTCAAGGATAGGTACGACAGGCATTTCAAGGTCGCATTGTCCATTGGGGAGATAGATTCGTCCGACCCTTATCTTGAGGATTATGATTTCATAATAACGACTAGCGAGAAGCTCGATTCCCTTATAAGGCATTCTGCGCCATGGCTCTCAAAAGTGAGGGTGATAGTCGCTGATGAGGTTCACCTACTGAATGATCCCGGGAGGGGGCCGACATTGGAGATCCTCCTGACGATGGTGAGGCAGCTCTTGCCCAAGGTCCAGGTGATCGCATTGAGCGCGACAATAGGCAATGAGAATGAGCTTGCAGAGTGGCTCGATGCAGAGCTTGTCAAGGACAGATGGAGGCCAGTGGAATTGAAGAAAGGCATATATTTTGACGGGAAAGTGGAGTTTAAATGAATAAGGAGGCTCCTCAATACCCCACCAGTATACATAATTAGTCAACGACATAAGTAACGCATAAAATCTTGCATAAAAATATGTTCGGCCCAAAAGTTTTCCAATGCTTCCTGCATCT
>PCXZ01000036.1 GCA_002762985.1 Candidatus Woesearchaeota archaeon CG10_big_fil_rev_8_21_14_0_10_44_13
AAGATGCAGAAAACGCTCTTCAACTTTTCATGCTAGGCACGAGACGCCACGGGTTGAGCGAAGCGAAACCCGTGGTAGTTCACTCTTAAAAATCTCGCACTAAGGTAAGCAGTACACTTATTCTAACAAGAATCTCACCAAATGCGAGATTTTTAATAAGATTTATATATCTCCTCATCACCTTACAGGAGCATGGTCGAACTCAAACTGGACGTAAAGAAGCAGAACATCCAGGTATTCAAGGATGTCTATGATGAGGAGAAATCAAAGGCACTTGTGCAGGAGAACAAGAAAAAGGCATTCGGCATGCTGAGCATGTTTGACAAGGCAGAGAACATAAAGCTCACTCATTCTGAGAAAAGATATGAGCCTTTCTGGCATATCATAGGGGAAAGCTATATCGAGTACCTCAGGAAGAACAATTACAGCTTCAATGTCGATCCCCAGGTGAGGGAAGTCAATATCGCAGGCAATATCTTCAAGATAGAGGGTGACAAGCCCGTATGCAACTTTGAGGCAGAGGACAGGTGCGTCGAGCATTTCACAAGGGAATTGATAACAGATGCCATGGAAGGCAAGCAGGGCGAGAAAGAGCTCAAGAGATACATCGAGTTCGAGACGAAGCAGATAAAGGAGACAGAGGAATTGATGGGCGAGAACAAGGTCGTTGTCCCGGCGAAGATAAAGGCCTCTTTCCTTGTCAGGGATTTCGTCAGGAACCTGATAAAGCCCGTGCATGCAGACAAGATACTGAATGAGAAAGTGGAGATAACTAAGACAGCCCTTTACTTCAGGCCGATCTATGCTTTTGAGTTCACTAATGTGAAGAGCAGCAAGACAGGGGTCCTTGAGGTCGATGCGCTGACAGGCGTTGTCGAGAAGGGAAAGGTCTACAAGACTTCTTTGAAGGAATTGATCCCAGAGGGCGCATTGTTTGATGTCGGCGCAGAGATGGCATCATGGGTCATCCCTGGCGCAGGCATAGGCGCTGCAGTCGGCAAGGCGATAAAGCAGAGAAGCGATGAGAAGAAGGCCATCAAGAGGATGAAGGAGTCCAGGGAGATGGACGAGAAGCTGAAGGAGAAGAAGGGGAAGAAAAAGTAAATCTGATTGTTTTATATTCTATCACTAAATGCCATCTTAAAAATTCAAAAATCCATATCAAAAACTATATTAACCCTTGCTGATTCTATATATGATATGAAAGTGTTTAGGTGACATATTATGAATATTATATCCAAATTCAGATGCATCTCCTGCGGAAGGGAATACAACATTAAAGACATGATATTCAGATGCGCCTGCGGAGATCTTCTTGAGGTTATCCATGATTTCAGCAAGCTGAAGAGAAAACCGGGGGAATGGAAAAGATTATTTGAGGAGAATATGGATAAGGTGGCTTTCCTGAGATACAAGGACCTGATTCTCCCTTCCCTGCCCGACGACAAGGTGATAACTCTCGATGAAGGCGATACTCCTTTATACAAGGCAAACAATAGGCTTGGGAAATTCTTTGGCATAAAAAGACTTTATTTCAAGCATGAGGGGATGAATCCTACGCTGAGCTTCAAGGACAGGGGGATGGTCGCAGGCGTGTCATGGGCAAATTATTTTGGGGTGAAGGATGTTGCCTGTGCATCCACGGGAGATACATCTGCTGCAATGGCGGCCTATGCCGCATACTCAGAGAAGATAAGGGGGATAGTGCTGCTTCCAAAAGGGAAAATATCAGTTGAACAGCTTTCACAGCCGATATCTTTCGGGACAACCACCCTGGGCCTTGAGACAGATTTTGACGGGTGCATGCAGATTGTAAAGGAGCTGACAGCGAAACATCCGATATACCTGCTGAATTCCATGAATCCCATAAGGATAGAGGGCCAGAAAGCGATAGGGATAGAGATGATACACCAGCTTGACTGGGAGGTTCCGGACTGGATTGTTGTGCCTGTCGGCAATGCAGGCAACATCTCAGCGATCGGCAAGGGCATAAGGGAGATGTATGAGCTTGGAATCATCAGCAAAAAGCCGCGACTTGCGGGAGTGCAGTCCAGCTCTGCCTGCCCCTTATACAATAGTTATACAAAAGGATGGTCTGACTTGGAGCCAGTCAAGGCAGAGAAGACAGTTGCCAGCGCGATCCAGATAGGAAACCCCGTCAGCTTCAGGAAAGCAGTGAGGGAATTGAGGTATTTCAACGGCGTTGTCGAAAAAGCGGACGAGAAAGAGATAATGGACTGCAAGGCTTTTGTAGAAAGAAATGGGATACCGCTCTGCCCAAATTCGGCAGTGGCTGCTGCAGGAGCCCTGAAGCTGAGGAATAAGAATATAATAAAGGAAGGAGAGTCAGTCGTGATTGTGCTGACAGCCCACAGCACGAAGTTCTCGCATGCTGTCATCAATTATCACACTGACAGCACAAACAAGTACGCAAACCTGCCAATTTATATAAAACCAACGCTCAGCGAAGTAGAGAAAACATTAAATCTGAAACAATGAGAAGGTGCAGAAGATGAACTCCGTTAAGGTATTCTCCCCGGCAACAATAGGCAATATCGGCCCCGGTTTTGATGTCCTCGGCCTTGCAGTTGAAGGAATGGGTGATATCGTCCAGGCAAGGAAGATAAAGAAAGGTGTAAAAATAAAATCAGTTTACAGCAAGTGGAAGATACCAAAAGATCCAAGAAAGAATACTGCCGGAATTGCCGCGAAAGAGGTCCTCAAGATGATAGGCGCAAAGGGCGGCGTTGAGCTGAGCATAATAAAGGGGTTGCCCGCAGGTTCCGGTCTTGGAAGCAGCGCTGCTTCTGCAACAGCTGCGGCATATGCGGTAAATCTTATCTATGGAAACAAGCTTTCAAAGAATGAGCTGATATTGCCGGCGACAAAGGCAGAGGAGGCTGTGAGCGGAGGTTTTTTTGCGGACAACACTGCGCCGGCGCTGCTTGGAGGAGCTACTTTGACAAGGTCCTGCCTGCCGCTGGATGTTGTAAGGTTAGGCACGATATCAGACCTGATCATTGTCCTTGTCACGCCCGAGATCCAGGTACTGACCAAGAAAGCGAGGGCCATCTTACCAAAGATGGTAAGAATGAAAGATTTTGTTGGCAATATGGCAAACTCCTGCCTCATAGCATCAGCATTCTCAAAGAATGACTACAGCCTGTTCAGCAGGAGCCTTAATGATTTTATTGTAGAGCCTGCAAGAGCGAAGCTCATAAAAGGTTTCTATGATGTGAAGAAGAGCGCAATAGATGCAGGCGCAGACGGCATGACCATATCAGGCGCAGGGCCGTCTGTCTTTGCCATCACAAATAAAATGAAAAAAGCCAAAGAGATTGAGGCCGCAATGCTGGATGCTTTCAGAAAAAAAGATGTGAGGGCGTCAAGCATAATCACGAAGCCATCATACAAAGGGACTTTCAGGCTGAAATCATGGAAATAATCCATATCGACGCGAAATCTGAAGCAGACATCATGCCTGCTGTGAGAGAATCATTCAGGTTCACCAAGAAAGGGAGCAAAGTCGCGATAGTCAGCACCATACAGCATCTGCATAAGCTGAAAGAGGCGAAGAAACTACTGGAAGAGAACGGCATCAAACCGATTGTCTCTGGCCAGGTCCTGGGATGCAGGGTCCCTTCCATCCCCAAAGATGCTGACAAGATACTCTATATCGGCTCAGGGAAATTCCATCCTATTGGGATATTCCTGAAGACAAGGAAAGAGGTCATCGCCGCAAACCCTTTCTCAGGCAATGTTTCGAAGATAACAGGGAAAGATGTCCTGGCAGTGGAGAGAAGGAGGAAAGGCGCACTGGCGAAGTTCCTTTCGTCTTCGACAATAGGGATACTAATGTCGACAAAGCCGGGCCAGATGAATGTTCAGGGCGGGAAGAAGAGGATAGACGAGATGATTAAGAAGTACAAGGACAAGAAGTTCTATAAGTTCGCCTTCGATACCCTGCAGAAGGATGAATTGGGGAATTTCAATTTCATAGAATGCTGGGTGAATACTGCATGCCCGCGCATATTCGAGGATTTCGAGAAGGGCATGATAAACCTGAGTGATATAATATGAGGAAGACCGCTCCTGTCTTGTTTTTGGCATTATTGCTTATCGCCTGCAGCCAGCAGAAGACCGATACCAAGACAATAACCCTGAAGACAGGCAGCTATGAGGTAAAGATCAATGCCGAGATCGCAGATTCTTCTGATGAGATAACGCAAGGATTGATGTACAGGGAAAGCCTCGGCAAAGACGAAGGCATGCTGTTCATCTTTCCCGATGAGAATTACAGGAGCTTCTGGATGAAGAACACGCTTGTCCCCCTGGACATTGTCTTCATCTCCGGCAATGGCACTATCGTCGATATCAAAGAGGATTTCGAGCCGTGCAGGACATTTGTCTGCGAAAGCTACAGGTCGAAGGAGAGAGCGATGTATGTCCTTGAGGCGAACGGAGGGTTTGCAGGTGAGAACGGTTTAATGATAGGCGATTCAGTGCAGATATAGCCAAAATATTTATATATGCCTCTTTATTCTATTGGTTCATGAAGGCAAAAAGAGGCCAATTGACAGTGTTTGTCATCATAGGCGTTGTTCTTATCATAGGTTTAGGATTGTTTCTTTATACTAGGTCAGGTGCTGCACCCAAAGAGGAGGCTGTGCCTGCTGATATCGCGCCTGTGAAGATGTATATTGAGGAGTGCCTGAAACAGACCGCTGAAGATGCTGTCCTGAGAGTTGCTTTTTATGGCGGATATTATCAAATTCCGGAAAACTCAACAGATTTCAATTCGATGGGCATACCTTATTATTATAATGAAGGCAGAGTTTTAGTCCCTTCAAAGACAAAGATACAGAATGAGATTGCAGATTATGTAAATGAAAACCTCGGTGCGTGCATAGATTTTGAGGCACTGAGAGAAAAGGGGTATTCTATTGAAGCAGGGGAAGCAGTTACAACTGTGGAAATAGCCGCCGAAGAAGTATTTTTCACGCTCGATTACCCACTGACCATAAAAGTGAACGAAGTCGAAAATAAGTTATCCAAGTTTGATTCCACGGTCAAGGCCGATATCATGAAGATGAGAGATGCTTCATCAGAGTATATCACTGCACAGAAAGAGGTGCCGCAGGCGACAAAACTGCAGCATTTAATAGATATAAGCATTAAGTATGGCCTGTTTTCAAATGTCTTGAATCTAGGCGATACAATCCTTTACTATTTTACAGACAATAATGTGAACATAAGGGGGCAGCCGCTGGTTTACACATTCTCCGTTTATTATCCAGAGGAAGTATTGTCCGGAAAACCCATCTCAATATCAGGGATTCCTGAGCAGACAGCAACCATAGGAAAGGAATTTTATCTTAAGATTGATGCAATTGGCGAAAACCTCGATTACAGCGCAGTAACTGGATTGTTCAATATGTCAAAAACAGGGGAAATAAGGTTCACGCCTGGAAAAGAGCAGGTCGGCAGCTATACAATACTCTTAATTGTTGATGATAAAGAAAATGTAGAGTACGCGACATTGAAATTGACAATAAAAGAATAGATTAGAGCATTTTCAAGTAGTAAACTTTATATATACGGAGCATTTAATCAAATGTCAATGAAAAAGATTTTGGTGATTTTATTTGTGATGGTTCTTTTAGTTAATGCCACATATCTTGCTGTGGCTCCAGGAGATTCTTGCACAGAAGGCGCTGCCACTAACACATGCCTTACAGGAGAGGAATGTAAGGATGGAACATGCCAAAAGATAGAGGCGGTTGAAGAATTGCCAGAAGGCGTGGAAAATTGCAATGGTTGCCCCGATAACCCGTACAAAACGGGGCCTCCACCAACACTGAATGTTGGCAGCTCAGGTTCTGCTCAAATTACAAATGTGCCTTCTGGCGGTATTACAATAAAGATGGAAGGTGGCAGTTTCACTTATGGAGGCAATACTTACAGCGGCACAGGAGATTGCAACATCCCTGATAATGGAGAAGAACCAGTTTGCACGTTTGCAGGCGAAGGAATATATAACAACGTGCCTGTTAATGGGGGGAAAATAAGCACTGGCGCAAATGGCGAACTAATAATTGACTGCCCAAATGGTTGCACTGTTGATCGCATTCAATTAGACCCTGGCTCAATAGGGACCTATAAAAAAATGGGGATTGGGGGCGGGATTTTAGACCTTGAGAAGGGGAAAGCGACGCTGCCAGAGGATTTTTTCGGCGATGTGACAGTAGATTTAGGAGCTACAGCAGTTCTTCCGAACGGAGATACCCAGACAGCAGGGACTGTTTTGATTAATGATGGTTACTTTAATTTAAAGGATGGAGCTAAACTCAGAACAAAAGAAGGGGAAACAATAACTTCTTTTGGGGATATTGATTACATGTATCGCGGGTCAACACTGATGTGCAAAGATATAAGTTCCTGCATAAAACTAGACGAAAAGAAAATGTATCTTTACGGCCAGGGGATAAAGGTTGATTTGCTGACGCCACCAAGCATAGATGATATCTATTTCAGGCCGGCTGAGAACAGTGATTGCGGTGGTAGTACAATAAATAAAGCTGGCTGTTTGATGATCACACAAGGTGATGATCTGGTTTTGGTGGATAAGGACAGCATTGATACCATACCACCTGGAACTTATATTGCTCTAAATTCACATAAATGCAAGGATGAGGCATGTGAAGATAATTATGTTCTTAGGTCATTGGCAGATGGGGGGTGCAGTGGAGAAATTTGCCAATGCAGTCAAAGCGGTTTTTGCGGGACATCAATATCATCAACAGGGCCAGAAGCGACATCCTTCTTCAGTTTTGTAGGAAAGGCTTGGGGATGGATCACTGGAAGGGCTACCCAACCAGCACCAGCTCCTATATGTAATGTGGCTGCAATACTTTCAGATTGGACTAAACAACCAGAAGGAACAAAAAGATGCGTAAAATGGAGTAGTGGGGAAGTGACATGTGTATCTAGGCAGCAGTTTGATGCATATACTCATGGTAGACCTACTGTGTCACCATGTCCTAAAAACCCCCTTCCTTCTTGTTTTGTCTATACTTGCAGCAGCTCAGTCGTTAAAGTTTTACCTCCAAGAGATGGGTGTACTAGATCCCCTCCTCCCTCACCACACGATTTACAGCAGGAACTGAGCAATCGTTTATCTGAAATATCAGCTCAAAAAGAGTGGGACAAAAATAACAAACTTATGTTGACAATAGGGGCTTCTGGGTATTTTGAGGCACCAGCACCAGCACCAGCACAAGTGGAGCCATTACGAACAACATATGAAGATTTAGTCTCTACTGAACAAGAATGCATTAATGAGTGTGTATCTGACAATGCAAAGAATTGTGAACCAATTGGGGAAATTGCTTATAATAATGCACTTACTGCATGTAAAGCCGAGGCGGGAAGTATAGGCTGTGAGCCGGTAGCAGCTAAAGCAAGAGATAATAAACTTTATTTCTGCAAGCTAGGCAATCAGAACATCTATTGCCCATGCAGCGTATGTAAAACATCAAAATACAAATGCTCGTGATATACTCATACATTTTAAAACTTTTTCTATCTTAAATTCTGTTTTGATAATCTGCTGGCAGCTTGGCTTCTTTCCCCAGGCTTCATGTTAAATATAGACTCTTCAGTGTAGCCGGCTTCTTTAAAGAAATCCATCTCTTTACTATCAGTCCCCATCATCCAGAAGACACAAGCATTTAAATCAGGGGTATTGGCTATCTGGTTGAGATAAGCCTCAATTTCTGTGTGAGGGTATTTTTTATGCATTGGCTCGTGATGCTTGAGGCTGGTTTCAACAATCATCTCAATGAACGCTTCCTCAAAAAATCCATAAGACTTTATTCCGGACAGGAAAGGATGTTGTTTTCTTATTTCGCCCATAAGAGCTTTATAGGTCTCAAACAGAGTTTTGCCATAAAAAGTAGAGGGTTCTACTTTTTCATTCTCCCACTCTCTGGCCGTTTCAAACATTATTTTTGACCATTCTTTAGCCTTAGTCAGATTGAGATATGCCCTATCATGATACCAATAGCACATCCTGTCCTGCTTGCCCATCGCATTCTCGATAGATTGCGCTTCTTCTTCAAAAATGATTATCTTATAATGTAAATTCTCCCCATTGTCATTGAAAACCTCATCCTTCATCTTGACAATATTCCCTAAGATTATCGAATTCTTGTTTGGAGCATACAAAGAGGGTACATAACCATAAACCTTCCCCTTCCTTTCGTAAGCTTCAATCGTACTTTCAACATCCTCATTGCTGCACACTTCCATCGTGCATTTCTCCATGCCTGGGAACATCTTCCTCTCTTTAAGTATCCTTTCCCTCAGGCCAGCTTCCTTCCGTATACTCTCTGGAGTAGGGTTTGTCTTGGAGGTGTTATAGGCCTGGCTGTAAATAACAAGATCATTGTAGAAGCAGTCAAAAGGGCTTGGCTCAGGCTTTTTAGCTTCGCAACCGGATACTAATATGGCAAGGCTTCCTACTAAGAATGTTGTTGCTATCTTATTGTTCATATTCCAACCACCAATCTGATTGATATTGGATTATATCCCTTTCCAATATATAAATCTTTCGGTTTTTACCACCAATTAGTTACAACAACATTGCCTCGATTGGTTAACAGCTTTAAAACCCTTTAGGAGGCGATATAAAGAGGATAATCTTTATATATCTCTTTGATTTAATCGGATTATGGCGTCAAAAAGAGGGCAGATAACGCTTTTTATCGTTCTTGGAGTGCTTTTAGTCTCATTGATAGGCGTATTCCTGTACGCAAAATCCTCTTCTCTGAAAGGGAAGGCAGAATTGCCTGCAGATATGGCTCCAATAAAGCTTTTCGTGGACGAGTGTCTGAAGAGCGCGTCCAAGGACAGCGTCGTGATGATGGGCTTTTCAGGCGGATATTATCTCTCTTACAAGAAATTAGTCGATGTACAGGGTTATCTTCTCCCTGCCCATATCTACGAAGGGACTTTTTACGGTGTGCCTTCAAAGGAAACCATAGAAAAAGAGATGGGGGATTATGTGGACGATAACATGAACGAATGCCTTGGAAGGCTTGACGGGTTCCAGGGATTCAATATAACAAAAGGTTCGCCGGACACAAACGCTACAATCATCGGCAAAAAGATAATCTTTGATACCAATCTTCCGATAAAAATACAGAAAGGCGGGGAAATAACCACTATAAGCGATTTCAATTCAGAAGTCACAGCAGACCTGCCTAAGATGCTGAAAGCAGCTGATGATTATCTTAATGTCCAGAAGGATTCGCCCAATGAATTTGCGATAGGGGCTGTATCCAATACAGCTTTCAATAACGGCGTTGGAGCGACATTTTTTGCAGGCAAATCACCGGAATCCTATGGCGTCTTCTCGATAAATCTCATGGACAACATAACCAAGATAGACGGCGAACCATTCACATTCATCGTCAATGTGAAATTCAATTGGGTGAATACGACATCTGCGGGGCCTTCAGCATTTGTTTCATTGGAGGAGATCCCCCCTCAGTCAGCCAGTGTGGGCGAAACATTCTATTATGCCCTGAAAGCGACAGGAGATGATGTGACTTACGAGGCCAACACCAACCTTTTCAGCATAACCCCCCAAGGGATCATAACTTTTGTGCCATCGGATGATGACGCAGGCGAGCATTATTATGTGATAACGGCAAGAGACAAGCATGGGAATACAGATTCCAAGATGCTGGAAATCAATGTGAAAAGGATGAATACCCCTCCGGTGATACTGGCAATACCTGACCAGGCTGCAGTAGCAGGGAAGGAATTCGTCCTTGATATCAATGCAACTGACAAGGAGGATGATTTCCTAGAGTATATCATAGAAAATCCGCAGGAAGGGATGGACATAGATCTTGACGGCGTCTTTACATGGGTGCCGAAACAAGCAGGGCAGACAAGCATGACTATCAATGTAAGCGATGGAGAGGCATCGTCCCTGTCCTCATTCAGCATAGACGTACAATAAAACATCAATAACTTTAAATAAATCGCATTGTAGAAGTGAGCCGATGAGAAAGACCAAAGCGTTGTTCCAGATCATGGTCATGGTAGTTGCCATAGTGGCGTTCTCCTACAATGTAAGCGCTGCAAAGACATCTGTAAAAGTAGTTGAGAATGGGGCAGAGATCCCTAAGCAGCCGGCAGGGACATACGAAT
This sequence comes from Candidatus Woesearchaeota archaeon CG10_big_fil_rev_8_21_14_0_10_44_13, assembly GCA_002762985.1. GTDB lineage: Archaea > Nanobdellota > Nanobdellia > Woesearchaeales > UBA12501 > 1-14-0-10-44-13. The sequence continues at coordinate 10,222 of PCXZ01000036.1, forward strand.
GCAAAAACAAACCCTGCACAATCTCCCCTAATCTTAAGTTCTTGGGAATTGTGAAAGTTCAGGGAGGAAGTTATCTCCTGGATGGGGCATTGGATACAACTCCTGCAAAGACAGCCATGGTCAATGTCCTGGTGAACTCTTTGTCCGGCACATCCATCCAAGGAAAATGCGGAAAAGGGGTGTGCAATGTCAACGGGGTGCAGGTGCCTGCAGGATGCAGTTTCAGCTATGATACCAATTCCAAGGTGCTAAAGCCCAGCGCCACATGCAAAGGCAATTTCAATGTCCCTGACATGGTGAACAATAAGATACGGATTGAGCCGCAGCAAGGATCAAGGATAAGCCTGAGGGACGGCACGACAATCACCGGAGCCACTTACTTATTATGCGACAGCAATGGATGTTCTGTCGAGGGCAAAGGAGCAGTGGTCAAGAAAGGCGATAAGATTCTTGTCCTTAGGGAAGGAAAGTTGAGTTTGCCTAACGGCGGTCCGATTGTCGGAATCCCGGGCAAAAGCGGCTCTTTTATAGGCCAATATGGCGTGGCTGGCCAAGGGATGATAAATATCGTGAGCGAAAACAATAGGAAGGTGCAGCTGGGGGGGTCGTGCCTGCCCATGACAGAAGGCATGAACTGCGTGAGCGTATCAGACAGGAAAGAGGGATCACTGAATGAACAGTGCAAGAAGAATCCCAATCAGGCTATCTGCAAAAATAACAGGGTTCTGACATTGACAGGGGAGAACCTTAAGGTTACGACTTTCTCAAACGACGGCGTGCCGACATTGGCAGCGCATGTGGAAGTCCTGCCGACAGGGAATTCAGGCAAACCGATACTATTGACAGAGCAGGATAGCGTTTACGGCCCGATAACCCACACATTTTTCCCAGGCTTACATGCTTCAATAAAATCGTGCGCTGATCCGACAAAGTCATGCACGTTCAAGACAAGCTACCTGGATTCTTTGACTTATTTCGACGGCACTAAGAAACTGAATAAGTATGCGAAACCATGCCCTGCTCAGGAGATAAAGGGCGGAGCCGCATGTGATTATCCCGGCGTAAGCTTCTTTTATGATCGCTCAAATGCGGTAGACGAGAACGGGAGACCATGCACAGAAAAATCCAAGGCATGTTATGGCAAATGGCAGAGCGCACCAGTCAGAAAAGATGTCAATGGAAGGTGCTCACAGCAGCCAGGCGGCAGCAGCGCAACATCTTTCTTCAGTTTCATAGGCAGATCAGTTGGGATCATAAGTGATGGGGGTGATGAAAGCAGCGGAGGGCTGCTCGAGATCACCGGAAGGGTTATTGACCCAATCACTATAGGTTTTTTAATCTGTGCAGGCGTTATTGTCGCTGGTGTGGTGGGGTATGTCGCTTGGAGAGATTATGCAGGCGGGTTTGAATACAAAGGCCAGACAAAGATAAGGGGGCAGTTCACATGGCTGAGCAAGCCAGTACAAGGATTGACAATCGTCGATAAGTATATGGAATCATCACTCAAATATATGAGTCCTTCGATACCCGAAGGGACCGTCTTGAAAGTATTGGATGTAACTTCCGCTGGCGATCATACTGGTGTTCCGGGCTGTGATGATTGTTTCATCCTGATAACACAGAACGGCGAATTTGTAGGTTACTTAAGCCAATCTCAAGAGAGGTTTTATGCAGGTGAATCGTCCGGCGGAGATTTTACCGCTACGGTTGTAAAAAAAATAACTGTCGGCGAAACTGCGTCTGCTGTAGCGGGCGGAAAAAATTATTTGATTCCATGTCAAGTCTGTATGAAGGCGTGTTATGTAGGAGGAGACCCGACACAATCTTCGGATTTGGCAGATTGTATAGAGAAGAAATGCAAAAGCGTATGCGGTCAAGGCGAAGGCGCATCAGCTGATGTTGTAACCGAAGATAATTAATCTTATTGCTGTTTTGTCCAGAATCACTTTATTAAGCCCTTTGCAATCCTGCTCATATCTCCGGGCTGCATGCTGGCAAGATCATTTTCTGAGAATCCTCCCTTCTTAAACAACTCAAAAACCCCTTCAGCGCCATTGATCCTTGCGAAATACAGCGCAGCTATGCTGTCATCCGGCGAATTGGCGATCTGGTTCAGATATGCAATCGTCTCCTTCTTGTCATACCTGTGCTCAGGCTCATGGTGCTTAATCGCAGATTCGCCCAGGAAATTTATGAACTCTTCCTGTATCGAAGTACCGTTGTTTTCAGCCCTTTCTTTGAAAAGGAGATATGTCCTTTTTAGGAGAACATCTGAGAAACCCATGCTCCCATCATCCTTCTTCTCAAGCTTCTTCCCTCTCTTTATGATGGTCTCATCGGCGAACTTCTCAGCATATGTGAGATTTAGGTATGCTGTGTCGAATGCCCAATAACAAAGGTTTCCGGGCAGATCGGCAGCTTCCTCTATCGATTCGGCTATCTCCCTGAATTTCACAATCTTGAACGGATCATTCCTCCCATTGTCTTTGTAGACCTCATCGCTGATATCAACGATCTTTCCGAAAGTGAATGAGTCTGTATTACTGTCAAAAGAGCTCGGCTGCGCATAATATGCATAACCCCTGTCCCTCATCTTCCTGACCGTGCTCTCAAAATCTTTATCAAAAATATTGACTTTGTCCCCATTATACTTCAGGAGGTCATAAAAATTATGTTTGTAGACTGCCTCGCTCAGCAATGAAGGATGCAGCTTGTACCTGTTATATGAGTTTATATGTTTCTCAAGAACGCCGGCAAACTCCTCAAAACTGCCTTCTTCAGGTTTGGTGCATTCATGGATGACTGCCCCTGTAATGCCTGCTCCAACAGCCGTTCCGGCAACAGCCCCGGCGACTTTAAAGAATGTTCTCCTATCTACATGAGCCTTATGCATCTGCCCGTTCTCTGGCGCCATGAGCCCCAAAAAAGCAGCCAATGCTCCTAAACCCATTGATTTTAGCAGGTTCACCATTTTTAGAGGTATGTTTAGGAGGTATATCTATCTTTTAGTATATAAATCTTTCGCTTTTTCCTCACCATACAGTGGTGATTTATTATCCATTTATAAGCCCCTTTAAAACCGCTTTAAAGCCTATTAAAGCTATTTTAACCCTTTAATTACTGTAAAGTCCTAACAAACAGCAAACTTTTTATAATGCTCTCTAATCAACGCATCCAATATGGCTATCCGTTTTTTGAGCGGGATATTCGATTCTTACGATATCGACCCTGGGAAGTTCAGTGAAGCAAGGGAAAAGATAATGTTGGATCGCAGCAGATGCCACACTGACGGCTTGTGCTGTTTTTTCAGCAAGGACGATAAGAAGCCGGGATCAATAAAGACCGTCAAGAAGGAAGTCATCCTTGTGAGAGCATGGGCCGCAAAGCCATGCCCGACAGAGCCGATCGAGGAGATCGTCGAGCAGGGGTTCTATCATTTCGACAAGTATTATCCCTGCAGGCAGCTTGATGTGGGCTACTCCATCAATGACGGCAAGCTCGTGATAAAAGCAGGCTGCAATCTGCATGAGAAAGGGGAGAAACCGGGATTGTGCAGGGAATTCCCATTGCTGACACTGCCATGCCATTTCGAGCATTATGCAAGAAGTCCAGCAGAGCAGGTGAGGATCGGCGGGCCAGTGCACCTATATCTCTACGCTTTCCAGGAGCAAGATCATGGGGATCTCAGGCAATTCTCGGCAGGCGAGGCAAAGCTGCTGAGCGAATCCTACAAGAGCAGGATCCTCATCCCTGTGCCCATGAAGATGTATTGCAGGAGAGAATGATGATATCTTATTGTTCATTTCATCTCAGGGCAGCAAAAAACCGGCTAAAACGATAAATTTTAGATAAATTTTATAATGGCCCGTACAATTCTTTATGTTATGCTGAAAAAACAGTCTAAACCCGAACTGTTGAGCCCCGTCTTTGATTTCGTCAGCCTGAGAGCTGCGATCGATGCAGGCGCAGATGCAGTCTATTTCGGTGTGAAAGAGCTGAACATGAGGGCTACTGCCAAGAATTTCGAGCTCGGACAGCTGAAGAATGCCGTTGAAATCTGCCATAAGGGCAAAATCAAGGCCTATCTTGCCCTTAATACAATTGTCTATGACACTGAGCTGCATCTGCTCGAAAAGATCATAGGTGCTGCAAAGAAGGCGAAGGTGGATTCGATAATCTGCTGGGACCCTTCTGTCATTTCAGCTGCAAAGAAAGCGAAGATTCCCATCCACATAAGCACCCAGGCATCAGTATCAAATACGGATTCCGCAAGATTCTACAAGAAGCTTGGCGCAGAGAGGATTGTGCTTGCAAGAGAGCTGAGCCTGAAGCAGATTTCTGAGATAAGGAAGAAGGCCGACGTCTGGGTTGAATGTTTCATCCACGGAGCTATGTGTGTCTCTGTGAGCGGAAGCTGCTTCATGAGCCAGTTTGTCTTTGGCAGGAGTGCAAACAGGGGAGATTGCCTCCAGCCGTGCAGGAGAAAGTACTTTGTTAAATCATTAAACAATGGCGGGTCGACGGATTTTTCGCTCCGCTCAAAATCCTACTCGCCACCCCGTAGGGGGCAACGGAAAATCTGCGATTTTCCTAGTTGCGCTCGCTTCGCTCGGCAACAACCCCCGGCTCGCCGACCGCCACGGAATGGTTGCTTTGAAGGATCAAACAAAACCTGTCTTATCAAAGATGTAGAAGAAGGATACGAGCTTGAGCTCGGCCAGGATTATGTGATGAGCCCAAAGGATCTCTGCACACTCCCTTTCATAGAAAAGCTGATCGAAGCAGGCATTGATTCATTCAAGATCGAAGGCCGCGCAAGAAGTCCCGAGTATGTAAAAGTTGTTACAGAATGCTATCGTGAAGCCCTCGACGCTTACTTTGACAAGAAACTGACTCAGCAGCTGAAGACAAGGCTGATGAAAAGGCTGGGTACAGTCTACAACAGAGGTTTCAGCCCCGGATTCTACCTTGGAAAGCCGATAGACAGATGGACAACGCCGGACACAAAAGCGACAGAGAAGAAAATCTTTGTGGGAGTTGTCGGGAATTATTATCCAGAGCCAGGCGTTGCAGAGATAATCCTGCAGTCAGGCGGCATCAAGCTTGGTGATAAGATAATGTTCCAGGGGCCTACGACCGGTGTTTTCGAGCAGAAGGCCGAGTCAATGCAGATAAGCCATAAGCATGTAAAAGAGGCATTGAAGGGCAAGAGTGTCGGCATCAAAGTCTTGAAGAATGTAAGGAAGAATGATAAAGTTTTTATAGTGAAAGAGAGGTAAATGGTGACATGAATGAAACAATAAGGACAATCAAATCGAGACGGTCTATCCGCGGTTTTAATGACAAACCCATCTCAAAAGATATCATTGAAGAGATAATCGAATGCGGGAGATATGCTCCAAGCGCAATGAACAGGCAGCTGTGGAAATTTGTTGTCATTGACAATAAAGATGCGATAAATGATATCAGGGACAGCATAATTGATGATGCGCTCAAGGCAAATCCCAAGGTGAAGGAAAGGATGAAATCCATGAAGGACCCCTTGTTCTATAATTCCTCTTTGATCATAATTGTGCTTGGGCCTAAGGACGATAAGCTTGCTTATTTTGACTGCGCTGCTGCAGCGCAGAACATGATGCTTGCTGCCAGATCTTTGGGTGTGGGAAGCTGCCCGATTGGCACCGGAAGGCTCATCATCAATAAAAAGAGCCTTGTTGATAAGCTTAAGATACCTGATGATTATGAGATAGTAATCACTCTTACGTTCGGCTATTCTGATGCAGAACCGAAGGCCCCTGAAAGGAAGAGGGATAATATAATCTTGTTGGGATAGATAACTCTGCAAAAAGGCAGAATAAGGGGGGTTTAAGGTAATTAAACGGAATTATGGGTGTATTGTTATAAAGCCTGAAATCTACTTTAAACCCTCCAAATAGAAACATTTAAATAATTTTACTATCTTCCAATGGTGTTGGGGGGGAATATGGCAGATATGACTAAGGAAGCTAAGGACACAGCAAAGAGGATCTATGAACGGGCGAAATCTCAGGGGAGATTGCTTGAAAATCTGAGCAAAAACGAGTTGAGAAGCCTTTCTTTGGATGAACCGGGCATCAGGGTGACTAATCGCGGCAGCCTCCTTACCCTTTCAGAGCCGAAATCAAGATCAGCGATGCACACTACAAACAATATCGATTCGCAATACGGAGAAAAAGAGCTTGAACTGCTGAAACAGGCAGAATTCTACATGTCGAAAGAGAAGCTGATAAGCCTCGATGTTGTTGTCGGCGATGGAAGCGAGGGCATAACAGCAAGACTGATGATCCCCGAAAGGTTCGCCCATCTGGCATACGGCGGCATTAAGCTGTTCAAGCCGGCAGAAACTCCTGTTGCAGACCCGACTTACCGGATCATAATGTTCTTTGATGACAATTTTGGGAAGAACAAGGATATAAAACATATGGAAGACAAGAAGATAAGCATAAGGAATTTCCATTCCCCCGAAGGAAGTCTTACCAAGGTAGTGAACAACTGCGATTATTTTGGGGAATTCAAGAAGGGTGTTTTCACAGGCGAGGACTGGAGGGTGAAGCAGAAAGGCGATGCCATCTTCCTGCATGCAGGATGCAGGACAGATCTCCTTCAGCTGGCTCATATGCATAAAAATAAGCGTTACGAATCTATATCATCATTAGTCATCGCATTGAGCGCAAACGGCAAAACCACCTTGACATGCGGGTTATTTGCATACAAAAGCGGGGAAATGTCTTCGCTTGTCCAGGATGATGGGGGAACATTAAATAGAGATGGTTCTTTCTGGGGATTCGAAGCAGGGGCCATATTCGCCAAGACAGAAGGCCTTAATCCTAAGGATCAGCGCGAGATTTATTATGGGGCTTTAAGATCCGATACTCTGCTTGAGAATGTGCATATCGATAAAAATGGGCAGATTGATTTCTCCAATGATGAGTTAACCACAAATGGGAGGGCAATCATCGGAAGGGAATACATAACTCATTCAAGCATAGATATAAATGCTGAGAAGATAGATAACATTTTCATAATAACCCGGGGGGATATCATACCTGCTGTCGCGAAACTTACGCACGAGCAGGCTGCTGCTTTTATGGTGCTGGGTCAGTCAATGGAGTCTTCAGCAGGCGACGCCAGCCAGGCAGGGAAGATAAAGAACGAGTTCTTCTGCGACCCTTTTATCGCAGGAGACAGGGCAAAGCATGCGAACCTGTTCTATGATATCCTTAAATCCAATCCTTGCATAAACTGCTACCTCTTGAACACAGGAGGGATCGGGCTTGGAACGAGCTATGAAGATATAACACTGAGTGATACGATTGGAATATTGGAGTCAATCTTAAGAAGAGGGCTGGAAGGCAAGGAAGATTGGGTAGAATCACCTACCGGCTTGTTGGTTCCTGGAGCAATAAGAACAGTTGACTCTGCGTTGTTCGAACCCGAAAAACGTTACAGCAGCTCTGAATTCATCGATAGGCAGAATGCGCTGAACAAGCACAGGGCTGAGACCCTGGAGAAATATCCTGGCCTGGACAACAGCATAGCTGCCGTTTTTAAGGATTATAAAAGATAGGCTGCAGGACGGGCTGGAAGGGGTAATAGGGCTCTAAACACATTTTTACCCCTACAAAGTACTAACAAAATAGTAAACTTTATATATCCTTTATGGATTTCTGATAGGATGAAGAGAAGGCATTTCATCGATACTGCCGTAAAGATAGCAGGATTAGGGGCAGCTGCAGCATCAGGGCTTCTTTCTATAGGCTGGACGCCTGATGATTTCGTAGTTGTAGATAAGGATGAAAATGCAGGCTCATTAGAGCCGTGCCTGTTGAACGGGAAAGATAATATACCTTCTGTATCTGAACTGAAAGCTTCTATGCCAGAATTGAAAGGCAGCATACCTTTTGCAGCAAGACACCCTTCTTTGGTATACTTGATCAATGCGAATCCGGGTTCTCCCTGCGATTATTCTCCTTTCAGCGTAGGCCTTGCAACGATCCTGAACAAAGAAGGCTTTGTGCTGACTTCATACCATGTTGTCGAAGAGGCCATAAAAGAGAACAAGCTGCCATTGCTCTATGATCCATCCACATCGATGATAAGGAGATTGAATGTGCTTGCATATTCAACCAAGGAGAGATTTGACCTTGCGCTGGGGAAAGTGGAGCTTCCTAAGGCTTATGCTGACACCATGCCTCTCAGCATAACAAGAGGCAATATAACTAAGGATAATGTGGTGTATGCAGTCGTTCCTGACAATAATATGCTCACTTCAAAAGATATTGTGGCTGAGGTCCTCCATTCGATCAAGATATACGGCTGCGGCTCAGAGAGATTCATCGTTGAGCAGACAGATGTGCCTCATGAGAGGGATTGGGGATGGAGGCCTGTAGTCAGCAAAGCGTCTTATGTCGAAAGGCCCGGCGATCATGATCCTTTTTTTGAAGCCCCATCTGACCTTACTCCTGGCTGCTCGGGCATAGCATTCCTCAGCGCAAGGCATAACGATATAACGGGCCTGCTGATGAAGCAGGGCGGATTATGCACGGGGCCTGAGAGCATAAGGAGATTCATAGTCGATTACATCTACAAGAGCACAGGCAAATGGGTGCCTCTTCAAGCTGAAGCCAGCGGGAGGTCAGAATGAGAAGGTGGGATTTCATAAAAGGAGCAGCAGCATTTGCTGCATTAGCAGGATTGGATCCGAAATCAGCTTTTGCACAAGACAATCCGCCCCCAGTCCAAGGCTTGCCTCCTCTTGAATATGTGATTGTTGAGAAATGCGATGATGCTTCATCATTGAATGAAGTTGTCACAGGCGGAGACAGCGTTGTGAACTCATTTCGGCAGTGCACTCCCGACAAAGAGGATTATCCTGAAGAATGCAGTTTCAGCAGTCTGAAGCCGATACTCCCTACAATGATGTTCACTGTAAACCTTGTATATATCAAGAAAAAAGGCCAGCCTTGTGAAACAGATTACAAAAGTTTTTATTATGGCTCTTGCAATATCCTCAATAAAGAAGGTTATTTCGTGACAGCAAATCATGTTGCAGAAGATCTGCTCAAAAACAAGAAGATGGCGTTACTTTATGATCCAAATACAGGCATTGTGGCAAAACCAAGAGTGGTGATATACCCTAAGAATTCAGATATCCAAATGTTTTCAGGGGCCGATATCGCTTTAGGGAAATTCGATGTGCCTCCTGGTTTTAATATCGCCCCTACACTGATAACCCAAGGCCAGCCTAAGCCAGGCGATTATATCTGCCTGACAAGATTCGGCGAAAATGAGATCAATTATGCTTTTGAGCAGATACTTGATTCTATGGAAACGGATATAGAATGCGGGAAGGAAGATTATGCGATCACACAGACAAAAAAAGTCGAGTTCACGACCCCTCGATTTGAGATTTATCTGGATTATATCATGCCCTCAGATATAACTGATGGAAAGACAGGCAATAAGCTTGACTATTACTTTTTCACATCAGGCGAGAGATTGAAGGGTTCATCAGGAACAGCGGCTTATGATGCAAAGAATAATCTTGTAGGCATACTTGCTGGCACATTTCTCCCTGAAGACAGGCCTGGCGAGATAAACTTATTTGTAAGCCCCAAATATGTCCTGGAATTGATAAATACTTTTATACAGGCCTGTAAAAAAGTATGATCACCCTTTTTAATCCTCAAGTATAATTTTTCTTATTGAAAATCTCGCACTTTGCGGGATTTTCAAGACTAAAAACTCGCTATCAATGCGAGGAGCGTAATACCCCGACCAACAGAAAATCTTCGGATTTTTTTAGTTGAGTCACTTCGTTCCTCAACTTTAGGCCGGAGATAGTCACCGAGCGAAGCGGGCGTGACTATGAAAAACGCAATTTTCAGTAGTCAAAAACCTTCGGTTTTTGAGTATGAACCTCGCAAGGTTCAGTAGCTCCGAGCGCGAGTTTTTATTATCCCAAACCAAAACCTTTATATATTTTCATATATCCCCCATATATAATCAAAAAAGGGATGTTCTTTAGATGATAATAAGGCGTACGTGGCGGTGTCATATTGGACAGTAAAACACAACTTACAGACGGGCAGATGATTTACCTATTCAGGCATCTGATGCAGCATTCTCTTGAAGGTTTTGTAGCCACAAGCAGCGATCTTGAGACAATAATCCTGTTCAGCCCCAGCGCTGAGAGCATATTCGGCGTCAAGTCAGAGGATGTCATCGGCACAAAAGTTAGGGACCTCTACCAGGATCCGGATGAAAGGGACAGTATAATGGGTCAGCTGTTCAAAGAAGGCAGTGTATGGTATGTGACAAAATTCAGGAAGGGCAAAGGGACATTAGAGGAGCATATAATCGACATAAGCTTTAATCTGACCCTGATAAGGGATGAAGAAGGGGAGATCATAGGGACCATGGGCGAGGTCAGGGACATAACAAGGCTGAATAAGCTTTCTTATGCAAAAGAGCTCTTAGAAAAGGAGAACAAAAAGTACCAGAAGGGGATAATGAACCTGCTGTATTCCATACTGGATGATTTCGACCCTGAAACTGCCAACCATTCGCAAAGAGTCAGCATCTATTCAGAGAAGATAGCAAGAAAGCTTGGGATGACGGACGAAGAGATAGAGCAGTTTTACATAAAAGTTTTCCTTCATGACATAGGGAAGATCAAGATAAACAAGGACAAGCTCGTCAATGGGAAGACTTATCTTGACGGGGATGAAGAAGTAGAGCACATCAGGATGCACGTTGAGCATGGCGCTGATCTTTTGACCACCTCAGAGATGCCCGAAGGCGTTATCGAGGTCGCAAGACACCACCACGAAAGGTATGACGGCAAGGGCCATCCCGACAAGCTCGCTGGCGAGGACATCCCTCTTGCTGCAAGGATAGTCGCTGTCGCGGATTCTTATGATTCCATGGTGGAAATAAGGCTATACAAGATAAGCATGGATAAGGAGACAGCAATAGAGGAGCTTAAGAGATGCTCTGGCAGGGAGTTTGATGAAAAAAAGCTGTTCGAGCACAATAAGAAAGCCTTGAGGAACGTGATAGAGAAAGAGATAAAATACCTCATGAGTTCTGAAAGCGTGGGGAATATAAAGATGATAGCAGATATGGCAAATGAGTATATCTCTTCGGTCGAGAAAAGCGATGATACTATCCTGGGCTATGATATCATCTCAATAAGCTCATCTTGGGAACAGGATATCACTGCTAAAACCATGCCAAACGAATCAAGGGAGATCCTCCTTAAATCCCTTGACAGGATAAGCAAGAGTTCTGAAGAGTTCCTCGGGAGAAGGATGCAAAAAGAGCTGCAATTCGACCCTAAGATCGCCGGAGTTTTCATAGAATACCTCCAATCTACAGAAAATCCCCTGTGTTAAGATAAACTTTAAGATGAACCAATCTAAATCTCGATGACCATCCCGTAAGGCCCCGGGTTCACAACCCTCGTCTTCTTTATCATGTCCTCTTTGCCCGCATTCTCATGCAGATGGCCTGATATCGCGAGAAGGATGTCCACTTTCTCTATGAACTGCCTTATATCCTTATTGCCGCAGTAGTTGCCCATTATCCTGTCGAGCTTTGTCCTGTGCGGCGGGGCATGCGTTATCAGTATGACATTGTCCTTTTTCTTCAGCTCGCCCCTGACCTTATTGCTCCATGCCCTGAACTCTGTGTCTGTTGTGGAGAATCCATTGCCTGCAAAACCTATGAAAACATATCCCTTCAGCCTCAGCATCCCTTTGTGGATATAGACCATGTTCTTGAACTTCGAGCACAACAGCTTCAGCCTTGCCTCTGACTCATGGTTGCCGGGGATTATGAGAACGGGTTTGTTCAGGCTGTCCAGGTCCTTCAGTATCTTCTCAAGGTTCTGCTCGAAGACAGATACATCTCCTGCGCAGATAAGCAGATCCACATCGTTCTTCTTCGCCTTCTCCTTGACCTTCCTGATGGCGTCGCTGCTGCCGTGCGTGTCGACGAATGCCAGTATTTTCATGGGAATATGGGAAAAAAGAGTTATTTAAATAGGTATTGGTTTGGGGTGGAGAATTAAAATGGCCATTGCGCCGCGGGTGGCGGTTCGACGGTCAAATCTCGCTACGCTCGATTTGCCCTACTCGGCATCCCGTAGGGCGAACGGAAAATCTGCGATTTTCCTAGTTGCGCTCGCTTCGCTCGGCAACCGACCCCTGCCTCGCCGAACGCCACCGCGGCGCTCGACGCGCCGGGGGATGTCCCTTACGGGGTGGCGCGGAGGGCAGGCTTTTCGACTTTCGGAAATAAAACAATCAAGGAGAAAAGTTGCCCGTCGCACCGCCACGAATGGCGCAATAAATATATTTCACATCTCTAAGAATAATCAAATATCTCCATCTATATCTAGAACAAACAGTCTCCCCTGCATTTCAGCTTCAGTGTGCCAGCATCCTTTCTTTCCTGGAACTCTTCTCTTCGACAGTGAAGATCCTGTCGCACTCTTCGCAGTAATACACTTCCCTGCCGATCTTTCTAGGATAGCTGCCGCATTCAAGGCATGTTATCTCCATCTTTTACCCCCAATACATATATACTATATATTATAGAGTTTAAAGTATATAAATTTTATGTAAATTTTCCGGGAAATTTTGTTTATCGGGGAGTGGTTAAGGAACAGCAAGATTTAAATAAGGGGCCTGATCTTCATCTCAAACTATGAAAGGAGAGTTATTGACAAGCCCGGATTCAATTGATCATAAAGTCATACAATTTCTAAATGAGAAGTTTGCTGAGAATAATCTTGATTTTGGAGGATTTATCAGAGAAGGTATGAAGAAAGAAGATGAGCATAACTGCCCTACTCTAGTAGACCATAAATCTCCAGACAATCGGAGAATCCATGCGTACCATTCCTGCGGGATGAAGTGCATACAGCTTCATGCTGACAGTGAATTATTCGGCGATGTTCTTGGTTTTTCATTCCGGAAGGTTAAAGGCAGCAATGGAAGTCTGCAGTACTTCTTGTTTGAGATGTACCTGATGAAAAAAGGCGACACAAAAGCCAAAATTGGGTGGAGCGCCGATAAAGAAAAAGGAGTTGTTCCGAGAAGACTTGACATGCGCGATTTTGTGGACCTTCCCGAAGGGTCTGTCCTGAGGGAGAAAGGTTTTAATAGCATGCATCTTGACTGGTCTTACATCTTCACAGAATCTAGGAAGTACGGCACCTTCGCACTGCTAAGGCCTGATCATTATGGAAACATCCCTTCCCTCAGGTTTATATACACAAAGATACAGATGGGGACTTACTGGAGCGAATTTGACCCTCCGCACAGTGAAGACTCCATGGGGTTTGATTATTTCTTTGACAGGCAGGGACACAGGCTCAGGCAGAAGTATGCGACGCAGGAGGATGGGAGAGTATTCAGGGGGTATATGTTTGAGCATGATGAAATCCCGACTAATGGGAGGAGATTTAAAAGAAAGAAGAGCATATTGGAGACCTCATTAGGAATCAATGTACCTATACAAGTCAAACTTGGCGAGGATAATACCTTTTTCAGGATAAAAAACATCTTTCACCTGCCTGAAAATTCAGACATGGCCCGCAGGCATTTGTCTATAGGCGCTCTCTTAGACCCCGACCTCTTACTGGTAGAATTGATAAAGGATTATATTTGATTGAAACAAATTTTCACGCCACACTCTCATAATCCTCAAGCACGATCTTGTCAACGTCCTTAAGGTCTTTTATGGAATAAAGCTTCCCAAGGCCGACTTCAGCGATCTTCCTTGCCATCTCCTCGCCTTTCTTGTCAAGATTGACGCCTATCACTGAGACTGTGATCTTGCTGTTCCTTGCCATGCTCACTGCTTCCAAAGTCTCCTTTTCAGGCTCTGCTCCTGCAGTAGGCAATGCATCGCTCAGGAGTATCAGGTGCTTAGTCGCTTCGACATTCGGGAAAAGCTCGATAGATCTCTTTATAGTCTTCACGATATCTGTCTGGCTCGATGCCCTCACTTTCACTATCTCCTTTATCAGTCTCCCGAAATCCAATGTCGGCTCGACAAATGATCTTATCTCGTCGCCGAAAACTATCAACCCTACCTTGTCCCTGTTGCTTATTGCCTTATGCGCCAGCGCAATCCCTGCTTTTTTGCAGCTGCTGATCTTGTCGCCTCTCATGGAGCCTGAAGCGTCAAGCGCATAGATGATATAGCACTGCCCTTTGCTCTGCCTCTCGAATGCCTTGAGATCATCAAAACCCACATCAGAATGGCCCCTTCTTATCGAGGTCTTTATCGTGTTCCTTATCGCGATATCCTTGTACCTGTCCCCTTTCCTGAAGAATTTGACATCCTCCTTTTCGCCGTAATGGCTGGCTTTCTTATGCACCCTCTCCCCGAAATTCCCCTTAGGGACGATATTGTCAAGCTCCTCTGTGTACATGACAAGCGAAGCGAGCTCTATGCCCTTGTCAGTGATATTGAACTTATTGTCTATGATCTTCTCCTCAGAAAGCTTCTTCAGGTTCTCCTCGGCCTTTTTCCTTAACAGCCTCCTGAACTCAGGGATCTTTATGTTCTTCTGGATATACTCAGGGTCATAGCCGAAAAGCTGCCTCAGGATCCTCTCGCCGTAGATCTGCTCTGCCATCTTGTAGTCAGAGACCATCTGCTCGAACATGAGGTCGGGCGTGAATGTGTTTATGCCGCGGTCCATTGCGGACTCTATCAGCTTGCCTTTTTCTATGGTCTGCCTGTCCGACTCGAGGACAGACTTCATCAGGCCCTTGTCGCTGGTCTTGAGCTTGCCTTCTATCTCTTCTGCCCTGCTGAGCTCTATGATTCTTGTCTTCTTATCTTTCCCCTTGGTCCCGATGTCAAAGTAAACCACCTTTATCCAGCTCTTCAATAAGCTTTTTGTTCTGTCTCATGAATCTCTCAAGCTCTTCCTTGACGAATTCCTCGGGCGATTTGAGGTATTGTATCGACGGCCTCAGCTTTATCCTGTGGGCCAGCACAGAGATTATGGCCTCTTTTGCGTCATCAAAATCCACTTTCTTCTTGCCTTTGAGCAGGGCATTCGACTGGGCCCTCTCATACAATCCGAGCGTGGCCCTCACTCCGGGCTTTTTCTCGACGTCCCTGTTCTCCCTGAGCAATCTCACGAGCAATACGATGACATTCACGAGCTTGTCATCCATCGAGACATTGGTCTTTTTGCCTTTCATCCTCACGATCCTGCTTTCTATCTCAAGGGAATCAGGATAGCCCATATAGATGACATCAAACCTGTCGAGCAGGACATCACTCAGTTTTTCTGTGCTCGAATCATCCGGGTTCATCGTGCCTATGAATATGAAGCTGGCATCAAAATCGACATCATAGCTCCCTATAGTCACTTTCCTCTCCTCCAATGCCTGCAGCAATGCATTCTGTATCTTCTCAGGGCATCTGTTGAGCTCGTCGAAGAACAATACGCCGCCATTCGCCTTGAAGATTTTCCCGGGCGTGAATACTTCCTTGCTCGTAGGCCCGAATTTCAATGCCTTGATAGGGTCGATATCCCCTATGAGATCTTCCACAGTGAGGTCAGGGCTTCCCTGCACCCTTATGAATTTCCCGCCAGGCATGAGCTTGGCCACGTTCTTCGCCAATGTCGTCTTTCCGATGCCGGCCGGCCCCACAATGAGGACATTCCTGCCCATCAATAAGGCTGATTTAAGGCCGTACTTCACCTTCTCCTGCCCAAGGATGTCCTGGAAAGGGTCTTTTTCCATAAGTTTTGGCTTTATCTTGTCTGATATCATTTCATTGCCTCCATAGGTTTTATTGAATTTCAGATATGGCTGACTACACCAGAAATAGTTGTTTATAAAGGTTTGGATTTGAGATTTTGTTACTCCTTATAAGTATTAAAAATAGTAAAATTTATAAACTGCGAATTCTTGCGCTGACGGGCTGATTCCTGCGAATTCTGGCATCTGAGACAACAACTAAAACGGAGGTCGTTAAAGATGGCAGGAATTCGCAAAAGTGTTTTTGAAGAGCTGGAAAAGGTCAAGGGGATGGTTAAGATGCACTTTCCTGATTTGGGTGTTCAGGAAATGTGCCCTTTGCTGAGCAGACTGGCAACATACCACTACAACAAAAGAAAAGCGATGATTGTCGGAAAGGAAAGAGAGCTGTACAATGCCCTGATAGAAAATTCCTACAATCCTTTTACAGTATATCGCTGGGCTTTGCTTGAGAGAGTTCCGGAAGAGATAAAGTTTCAGCTCAGAAACCATTACCTAAGCCAAAAGAAGGCCATTAGGTTGTTCTTTGAGAAAAGACATGAGACAGAGACAGGCCTTCAGATTGACATAAAACAGCTTGGTCTAAGGCTGATTAAGGAGATGTGAA
The DNA here is from genome assembly GCA_002762985.1 of Candidatus Woesearchaeota archaeon CG10_big_fil_rev_8_21_14_0_10_44_13. GTDB lineage: Archaea > Nanobdellota > Nanobdellia > Woesearchaeales > UBA12501 > 1-14-0-10-44-13. Next base: position 26,665 of record PCXZ01000036.1, read on the forward strand.
GATGGTCAA
>PCXZ01000009.1 GCA_002762985.1 Candidatus Woesearchaeota archaeon CG10_big_fil_rev_8_21_14_0_10_44_13
AAAACAGAACTACTATATAAATTATGCGTTATTTTTGTCTTATACTAATTCAACGATAAATTTAAAAAGAGGCTCAAAAACCCACTTAAAGAGGGCTAATACCCCTGCGTGGGACCCTTATAATGGGCTAATAACCTTATAAACCTATGAAGGGCGCGAAGCTGTGGGGTAGCTTGGCCAGAGCAAATCCATATGGGTTGCCTGAAGCAACTATCCTTTCTGGCTTGGGACCAGAAGACCCCGGTTCAAATTAGGGGGTCAGGGTTCGGTCGAAAGGCCTGTTCCCCGATGAAAGTCCGGGCAGCCCCATATTTACGGGAATCAGCAGCATAATCAAAGAGCATATAAAAACAAAATGCCAGCACAAAAAAAACTAGGAGCGATGAAGAGATTCGGGGCGAGATACGGAAGGAGCCTCAAGCAGAGGTTCATCGAGATCGAGAACCTGCACAGGATAAAGTACAAATGCCCTTATTGCTCGAACATCGCCGTGAAAAGGATTGCAGCAGGGATATGGCAGTGCAGGAAATGCGATTCTAAGTTCACAGGCAAGGCATACACTATCACCAAGAAGAAGACCGCGAAGGAGCTCACAGCAGAGATAATAGGCGCTGAGGAGAAAGCCGAGGCAAAGACAGAGGATATGGAAGAGACAGTGGAGAAGATACCTGCTTGATCACATCCCTTTTCAATGCTTCATTTTCCACGCTTCAGACGCCCAATCGCATGGTCATCGATAATAATAAATAATATCATAAGGAATAATCCAAAATAATCAAAAAGATTTAAAAATAACCTTCAATTCAGGGACAAAATGGTAGAATACAAGTGCTTTTATTGCAACAAGAAAGTCGATAAGGAGGAATACCTCAGGAAGAGGATAAGGTGCCCTTATTGCGGCTCAAAAATTCTCTACAAGCCAAGGCTTGTTTCAACTAAAATAAAGGCAAGGTAATCAATCAATATTGCAAGCACAATCTAAATGTCTGAATAAATCTAAAATCAATCTAAAATGGCGCATATGGAAAAGGATACAGAGGACAAATTGAGCCAGCTGCAGCTCGTGGAGCAGAACCTGCAGAGCTTCCTGCTGCAGAAACAGAACCTGCAGATGCAGCTAATGGAGGTCGAATCGGCCCTCACAGAGATAGACAAGACAGAAAATGCTTACAGGATCATAGGCAGCCTGATGGTCGCTGCCAGGAAGGACGAACTGAAGAAGGAGCTGAAGAGCAAGCAGGAGATGCTCAACATGAGGATAAATTCTGTCGAGAAGCAGGAAGACAAGCTCAGGGAGAAAGCTTCCAAGATGCAGTCAGAAGTCCTTGAACAGATGAAAGGGAAATGATGATGGAAAGTGCGGTAAAAATGGCAGAAGTCAAAGACATTATCGAGGTTATAAAAGAGATGCAGGAAGACACTTCTGTGCCGAAGAATGTCAAGTCGAAGCTTTTGGCCATAGAGACGATGCTTCTTAGCACAGAAGAGAATTCGATGCAGGTCAACAGGGCAGTGGATGTCCTTGTCGACATATCAGATGACGTAAATCTTCAGCCTTTTGTAAGGACGAAGATATGGAATATAGTAAGCATGCTGGAATCGCTTTAGTTCTCTTATCGCTTTAATTCTATTTAATGTGTTTTCTTGCCTTTTTGGACTTTTTTTTCATCTTTATGACGCCTGTCTTCGTCATCGAAGAATTAGGGATATAGACTATGTCGCCTTCGCCTGTCTTCAGCTTGGTCTCAACAAGATTTATATGTACCACTTCCCCTTTTACACCCATGACCTTTATGATATCCCCTTCTTTCACTATCTTTTTCCTGTAGATATAGAATCCTGCGAATGCATTGGGTATGAAATCCTTTGTCGCAAGGACCAAAGAGATCACGACGACAATGACCACTGCGATGAATATTATCTCAAGCAGGGTCGTCGCGACGCCAAGATTGTTCAGGAAGATGATTATCGTTATGAAATATATCAGGTAGGTCACGAATGCAGACAGGCGGTGTTCAAGATTGACATCGACGCCAGAGGCCTTCTTTATTATGCTGTCCACTTCAAGCTCATGGAGTATCCTTGCCACTATCTTCCCTGCGAGCTTACCTAGGATGAACCCTATGAGGAGGATTATCAGGTTGACAAGGTACTGGAGGTATATCCCCCTGAAATTCACGAGGTAATCGGATCCTTTTTTGATATATTCAATCATTGCCTTAAATCTGGCCTGTTCATTTATAAAGTTTATTATGCGACCTGATGCAGGGACGCATCCGGGGATACATTTATATATTTTAGATATATCATAAAGTGTATTAATAAGTATAAACTGAAAAAAGGTGTGAAAATGAAAAAGAGCAAGACAATCGAGAACAAGCCTTCCAAGGCTGTCCACCATAAGATGCGTGCCCTGAAGATATTCACGTGCGTATTGGTGCTTTTGGTCATTTCTGCAGGGATATTCACATATTCGAGATGGCGCGCTGACAAGAACAGGCTGCATAGCGCATTGGCAGCAATCAACTCAGGGAGCTATGAATCCGGGCTTGCAAAATGCAGGACAGTCGAGAGCCAGCAGGACAGGGGTTTCTGCTATTCATACTATCTTGGTCTGAGGATAAAAGTCCTGCAGGACCAGTATGCTGCGAACTACGGCGAGAACCTTGCCCAGGACAAGAAGGAGAGCATGCAGAGGGAGATACAGAAAGAGTTCGGCATAGTGTGCGGCTATGACCGGAACAACCCCTATGTGGTGCAATTGTGCGGGAAAATGAGCATAATCTGATTATTAACTGAGCATACCTCCGCTTTTAGGCAGAGAATCTGGTGTGTTTTACACATTCGAATGCGAAGTTAATCATGAAAATCGCCAAAGCGATTTTCAGGATGCCAAAAATGCTTTGCATTTTTTAGCATACCAAAAACCGAGGCATTACTGGAGGAACATCAAGTTACTTTCGGCATACCTCAGCATTTATGCCGAGGTTTTTGATTTTTCTTATTTTTTTCTTGATATTTTTTTCTTCTTATCCACTCTTTTATCCTTTCTGTCTTTTTTCAGCTGATCCAGCAGCTCTTTCTTGTACTTAAAACCGTGCTTTTTTGCTGTCTTGGCTATGGCCTTGTCGAAATTTGAGCCATACTGCGCAGCCTTCTTCTTCCTCCAGGCGAATTCCTTCGGCAGGCCCAATGATTCGGCAGCTTCCCTTAATATTATCTTCTTCTGGTCGAGGCTTATCTTGTATTCAGGCGGTATCCTCATGGCGGTCCTTATCACATCTTCGTCCAGGAAAGGGGTCTCGATCTTCATCCCGAAATGCCCTGCGATGGCAAGGTCCCTTACCATGTCCCTCTCCCACAGGCCAGCAAGGCCTTTCCAGCATTCCTTCTGTATGCTTTTTGCGCTGAAATCCTTTTTTTCATAGCCAGAATGCCTCTCATAGCCTGCGAATATCTCCTCTGAACCTAGGCCCGAGAACAGGACTTTGACTTTGTCCTTCTTTGCCATCTCCATGGCAGCATATACTACAGAGCCGACGCCTATGCTGACAACATCTATGACGGGCACAATTCTTGCTGTCTTCCTGATTATATCCTCTGCTTCATCAGGCTTTATTGTCTTCGCCTTCAGTCTGAGCTTGAGCTTTTTAGCCGCCTTTTTCGCCGCAGCAAGATCCTCGGCGCCTTCAAGGCCGACAGAATAGCATATGAAATCATTCTTCATGTTCCTGCAGATCATCGCTATTGTCGAGCTGTCGACGCCGCCTGAGAACAATACACCAAACCTTTTTTTTGGGATCCGCCTTTCAACAGCCTTTGTTATGGCTATCTCTGTCAGCTCTTTAGCCTCCTGCCTGTCATTGAGGGTGATTTTTGTGGAGCTTTTCAGTTTTGCCACGAACTGCTTCCATCCCTTTGCGTTTTTCGGCTGCATAAGGCAAGGGTGGTAAGAAGTGTTTTTATAGTTTTGCGGTTTTTTGCGGAAAATTTATATACAACCATAACTACTTTATAATAATGAAAATGGAAATTCACTTTGAATTAACACTGAAATGCCTCTTTAATTGCATACACTGCTCTGGGTCGGCTTTTAAGGATTATGACCACGTTGAACTTTCTAAGATCCAGACCAGGCTAAAAAAGCTTGAAGCCCTCAAAGGAGATATTGCTGAGCTTGTCCTGACAGGAGGAGAGCCTTTGCTTAGGGAGGATTTGAATGATATAATCAGGTTTTCATCTGTGCCTGCCAATAGCGTAACATTGTTCACGACGGGCAATGCAATGGGGAAAATCCCATCAATCTCAGATTGGGAAGAGTATAACTCTTCAGGATTGGACAAGGTGGTATTCAGCGTACACTCGATCGATGAAAATGTCAACAATGCGTATTTCAGGGCCAATGTATTAAAAAATACCCTTGAAAGCATAAAAAAAGCCGGAGCTGCAGGGATGAAGGTTCAGACAAACTGCGTCTTAACCAAAAAAAATATCGGCAGTGTAGACCAGACAATATACGCCTTGACATCAGATTATGGCGTTGAAAAGGTGAGATTGCTACGCTTCGTAAGCCAAGGGAGGGGGGTTGAGCAGAATGATGAGTTGTATGTCGATCCAGCCACTTCTAAAGAGATTATAATCGCATTAAAAGAAAAGTATGGTGGTCTTTTCCATGCCGAAGGTTTCCCTTCCTTGCACAGATGCCGTTCGAATGAGTATATAGGTCCGGGCTGCCAGCTCGGCACAGGCTTTTTTTACATCGACACTAAAGGAGATGTGCTTCCTTGTCCTGCAGTAAAGAGGAATCTCCATACTAGGCTTGGAAACATTGATGGATGCCAGTACATCAAAAGGCTGTTTTATTTCGGGGCGAAGATTGCAGAGGGGATCGATGCTCGCGATGATGAGTTCAGATGTCTGAGCCAGGCATCTTGGAAGGAGAATTCTTAAGAAATTTTTCACCAATAAATATATAAACTGGCAATCAAAAATACACCATATAAAAATGTATAAAAGAGGCGAAGTGATGATCTAATGAAGATTCAAACCATATTTACTGCACTTCTCTTATTCTGCTTACTGCTAATCCCTGTCTCAGCCCAGGATGCCAATACCCTCACTTCTGAAGATGGGATTGCGGGAGTGGAAGTGAGATATGGTGAAGATACTGGCGCGGGCCTGTCCGCAGGCACAGCCACATTCAGCGCTGTCTCATTTGAAGTGGAGGGATCTTCTGTGCTCCTCAACGGCATGAACATAGCGGAGAAATCCAAAGGCCAGAGTTATGTGAGCTCAAATCTCATGGTGACTTATTCCATGGGCGCAGGCAAGGTGGCTTCAACTGCAGGCGTGCCAAGCAAATATTCTTCGACGGGGGCCCTCATGCAATCAGACATGGGAAACGGCACAAAGTGGTATTATCTCAAAGAGGTAGACAAAAACGGCGAGAATGTCTTTGAAGGCAAGGAGAAAGTTACAGTTAGCTGGGAATACCCTCTTCTTGAAAACCAGGACTGGAAACCTGCAGCTTTCAAGGACAATCTTATGGAAATACCTGAAGGAGAAAATGCACATTTCATAACAAACGGCAATCTTGTGCTGCCGGGCCAGTTCATAATTTATTCAGTTGATGATGACGATGAGGCTGCAAAGATATCGATAACAGACCCGGCAAAGGACTGCAGCACTCCAAACAAAAGATGCTCTGCCACCCTGAAAACCAGCGAACTTAATGAAGGATATTATTATATTGTCTATATATGGCAGTCCGGCGGCAAGACCTATATCTCAAATTCCCTTGGCGTGAAAATAGGTGACCCTGGTGATAACAGCAAAGCGGCTGTTGTCCTTAATGATGCACAGACAGGCGAAGAGAAAAAGCTTTTCTGGACACCTAAGTATGCCCAATACTATGGCACATGGGGCAATGTGAACAAGAAAGATATCTCAGTCTATCAGTGGAGCGATGATCCTTCAGGGATCTCCATCGGCTCTTCAACAAGCGAGGTAAAATATGATCTCAGCACTTTGGGCCTTTCTGGCCTCACATTTACTGTAAAAACAGACTGGAAGACCTATACGACGCTGGTTTTCAGCAACAACAAGAAGGTGGATATCACATACGATGGCGGCAAGATACTCCTCAAGCCGTCTGCAGCAGGAGATTGGGGGAATGGCATTATACTCACAAATGACAGCAATCAGCATCTCACCATAACAAGAGGAAACATCACAAAAAAGCAAAACGCATCAACAGCTGCTGTCCCTCCAGAACCCGTCATTGAATCATCATCTGTCGAGCAATACACTCCAAAATACTCTCCTGATGACTGGCTTTCAGTCCAGGCAGTTGAGGATAGGCCTTCAGTAACGCTCTCCTCGCTTGTCGGCGTGCCTGTTGATTATGGTGCACTGAATGATTTCGACATAAAACGGGATATCGCAGACAATCCAGTCATCGGCTTTTCAAAGGTTTCCGGCTCAAAGATAAGGTTCAGCAATCTTGCAGGATCCAGCAACATGATTTATAGCTGGGATTTCGGAGACGGTTCAGCTTCAGATGAGCAGAACCCAACACATAAATACAAAAAATCAGGCAGCTATGTTATAAAACTGAGAGTGACAGATTCCGAGGGGAACAATGCATCTCAGCTGTCAATAGTGGATGTAAAGCGCCCCGGATTTTTTGGGTCGATACTGGGCATCTTTGGGTATGAAGGGGGGGATGAAGAAAGCTATGCTGATAAGGAGAAGGACCTTGGCGGTCTTATCACTGTTTCGTCAAAAGAGCCAGTGAGGGTTTCAACAAAAAAAGGCTACTATTTTAGCACTACAAACCGCTACCTTGCCACTGTGGATGCCAATGGAATAGTCAGGTTTGCAGACGAATTTGTGCCAGGAAGCAGTGTCGGCATCATAGTGTCAAATGATGATGAGAGGTTCATGACTCTTATAAAATATGTCAATGAGGGGTCAGAAAAGCCGAATGCCGTCTTTGTAGCTGATCCTCCTGTCGATATCAAAGGGAATGCCAATGCAATCTCTTTCACGACAACTTCTGAAACCATTGATGAGAATATCTTGGCTGCAGCATCTTCCGAGATGTCAAATGCAGGAGTTGAAGAGATAAAAGCGCATGTAGAAAGCGGCGCACGTGATGCCTTGGGAGAGCTGATAAAGCTCAAAGGTGAGGGTTGGAGCCAGGCATACGAGCTCATAAGAAAGGCATACGAAGGCGGCGAGACAGTAAAAGGGATATCAGATGATAAATGCAAATGCTTTGAGAACCTGCTTGATTATTTCAAATCACAGGACGATGTGATGGCTTCCCTGAACTTCTATTCATTCTGCATGTGCATCTATGGGTATGCAGGCGATTCAAGGGTCTCTTTCATAGGCGATCTTTTCTGCAAATGGAAGATGCCCAATGTGCCAGACCCTGCTGACATGCCTTCTGACACAAGGAAAAGCTGGATAGAGAACCTGGATAATACTATAAACGAATGCAAAGATCCAGGATATATTGAGAAGAAGACAAAGATGTGTGAAGAGGCAAAGAAGGGATGTGATAAGGCAAAACAGCTTGTTGAAGAAGCGAAAAAACTTGTTAAGGAAGCAGAACGCCTCACCGAAGAGGCAAGAAAAGCTTATGATGGATCAAGAGCCGCAAATGAGCGCGCAGAAAAAGCAGCAGGAGAGTCATACATCGCCACCAATACTGCCGATGCAGTCAGCGCAGCGAACAAGGCAGCTGAGGCAGCCAGGGAATCAGAAGCAGCTGCACAGACAGCAAGCAAAGATACTGATGAAGCAAGAACCAAGTCAGAAGAAGCGAAAGCGCTATTGGATCAGGCATTGGAATTATGCCCTGGCAAATGCATACCTAAAGACGGCAGCTCAGAAGTCATAGAATCTGTCAATGATGAAAGAGGGAAGATCTGGAGCTCTTCGCAATACTGGGAATATTCGAGAAGCGCTGTGATGACAGCAGAGTTTACTGGCAACATAGCAAAAGTCGCTGTTGAATATGCAAACGCAAAACTTATGGCAGAGAAAAAGAAAAGTTGCGAGAAGGCCCTAGAATATGCAAAAGCGGCATTGAAGGCTTCTGAGACTATCGGCCCGCTGATGGAAGGGATAAACAAGAAGCTGCAGGAGATTGTTGATGCAGAATCCGAACTGAAACAGCTTGAAGAGGATGCAGTCAGGATAAGGACAGAGGAGAGGTTTGAGAAAGGGATCAAGCTGCGAAGCATCGCAAACGATGCAGATTCAAAGATAAGATCCGCAGAAAAAGCACTTGAAGACATTGCAAAACTGCAGGAACAGGCCAGCAAACTGGCAGATGATATCGCGAAGATAGCATCAACTGCAGAACAGGCTCTTGCAGAAGGCGATCCAAATGATCCTAAATGCATAGAGGCGAAGAAAATGATCGGGCAGGCTAAAGATGCAGCAAACAAAGCAGCAGATGCAGCAGGTGCAACGAATCAGGCTCAGCAGAAGCTTGATGCTGCCAAAGAAAGCAAAAAGAAGATTGATGAGATAAGGGAGGAGTGGGAGAAGAAGAGAAGGACGATAAGGGCTTATACTTATACGAACTCAGATGGCGAGACCGTGATATGGGGCGGAAACGGGGATGCGCAGCCTCCTGAAGGGGCAACTTACCATGGGACGATGCAGAACGGGCAGTGGACTGACGGCGGCCCGCCGAAGATAGGATGATTCCTGTAGGGATTAATACCTAATTTTTCAAGTGAGATATTACCAACACCTTTAAAAACAACCCTCTTTTCTTTTACCTTTAGATTATATTATATTATGTGATATATAACAAACATAAGGTGCAATATGATACGAAGCCCGATCTGTTCAGTATTAGGCCATGTGGATCATGGCAAGTCAAGCATTCTAGATAAGATCAGGGGCACCTGTATCGTCAAAGGGGAAGCCGGTCTCATAACTCAGGCGATAGGCGCTTCAATAATCCCCCTCAATACTGTGAAAGCCAAATGCGGTGCATTGCTTGAAAGCCTGAATATGAAATTCACGATCCCAGGCCTTCTTTTCATAGACACGCCTGGCCACGAGGCATTCACAAGCCTCAGGAAAAGAGGAGGGGCGCTTGCAGATATAGCCATCCTTGTCATAGACATAAACGAGGGCTTCAAGCCGCAGACAGTTGAAGCGATAGAGATACTCAAATCCAGCAAAACCCCTTTCATAATCGCCGCAAATAAGATAGACCTGATCCACGGCTGGAAAACAGACGAGAAGAAGCCCCTGATCGCAGACATAATGTCCCAGAACGCGGATGTCATCACGAAATTCGAGCAGAAACTCTACGAGATCGTCGGGAAACTGCATGAGAAATTCCAGATGCAGTCAGAGAGGTTCGACAGGGTGGATGATTACACAAAGCAGATCGCAATAGTTCCTTGCTCGGCAAAGACAGGCGAAGGGCTGCCTGAGCTGATAATGGTTGTCACAGGCCTTGCCCAGAAATATCTTGAGGAGACGCTTGAATATGATATTGGAGGCCCTGCAAAAGGGACAATAATGGAAGTGAAGGAGGATAAGGGGCTCGGGAAGACCCTTGATGTGATACTTTACGACGGCACATTGAAGGTGAATGACACTGTGGTGATAGGGGGCATAAACGGATCCATCACAGCAAAGGTTAGGGCATTGTTCCAGCCTGCGCCATTGCAGGAGATGAGGGAGAAGAAAGCCAAATTCCAGTCTGTTAAGGAGGTAGTAGCAGCAACAGGCGTGAAGATATCTGCTCCTGGCACAGAAGATGTCATCGCAGGCATGCCCCTCAGGGGTGTCATAAAAGGAGAGGACATCGAGTCCATAAAAGAGGAGATCCAGAGCGAAGTTGCCGATGTCCTCATAGAGACAGAGGCCGAAGGCATTGTGCTGAAGGCAGACAATCTCGGCTCTCTTGAGGCATTGATACATCTTCTCAAGGCAAAGAATATCCCTATTAGGAATGCATCCATAGGCAACATCACCAAGAAGGATCTTGCGGATGCAGAGAGCAATTTCGACAATGACCCGTTGAAAAGCGTGATCCTGGGGTTCAATGTTTCTATTCCTGAAGGGCTTGAGATGTCAAAGAAAGTCAAGATACTGACGAATGATGTTATCTATAGGCTAGTGGAAGAATTTGAGTCATGGAAGCAGGAAGCAGCGAAGAATATAGAAGCATTGAAGCTTGATCTCCTTGCAAGGCCGTGCAAGATAAAGCTTCTTATGGGGTATGTATTCAGGCAGAACAATCCTGCAGTGATAGGCATGGAAGTTTTAGGCGGCAAAGCGAAAACAGGCATGTCATTGATGAACAAGGATGGAAAGACGCTCACAGAGATAAAGGGCATGCAGTCTGAGCAGAAGAACATAAGTGAGGTTGAAAAAGGGAAGCAGGTCGCAGTGTCCATGGACGGAGTCACAGTAGGGAGGCAGATAAACGAAGGGGATGTCCTTTACTCAGCGATACCAGAAGAGGATTACAGGAAGATGAAGGACCTCAAGAAATACCTGACAAGGGACGAGGTCGAGATAATAAAAGAGATCGCTGTCATCATGAGGAAGATCAATCCCGTATGGGGTGTTTGAGCCTGCTGGTTTTTTGTCCTGGGCCATCCTTAACAATATATATTTAAGTTATCTAATCGCTCTTAATCCTATTTCCCTGCGACACAACATCCAAAACCATGAAATACACCCTAACCTCCCGCAAAATATATAAGGCCCGCAGCAGCAATGGACCATATGAAGCAGCTTAAGATACTCCATACAAGGGAGATAAAAAGGATCATTGAGATCATCAATAAGCAGTGGGGCTGCGACCTGAAAAAAGATCTCTCTGGATATGTGGTCCTTCTCAGCACAAAGGACAAGATCTACCTGCTGAGCAGGGATTTTGCCAATGTGGATGACAGGAATCTCAATATTGATTCCGCGGGGATGTATTTCGGGGAGGTCCTGGAAAATAACAGCATGAGGCTGAGCATAGAAGGCAGCCAGCTTGTAGGGCCTTTTGCGCAGAAGAATGCCGTCGAGCTTGACGATGATGAATCGAGATCATGGCTTGCTGGAAACGATATCGAGAAGGATACTGATGCAGCGGGATTTGTGCTGCTGAAGAACAGGAACAGGGAAACAGGAAGATATGACTTCCTTGGCTGCGGCAAGTGCAGGAGAGAGGGTATAGGGGAAGGTGCAGGGAAGAATATCGGGAAAAAAGCCATGGAAAAAAGCAGGATATTGAATTATGTGCCTAAGACAAGGAGGATAAGCGGCCAGATCTAGAATGGAACTAATACCTGGCTTTATCAATCATATCTATCACTTACCCGGGTCATGGCAATTTCAAATTTTTTCATAGATGTAATTTCTTTTTCTTGAAGGGTCTATCTCATAACAGAAATAATCTATATTCGATCTTATTTTGCCCATAATGTTATCGCTGATGCCGCGTTTTTCCAGCATCTCTCCTGCAAGCCTGTATGCCTCATCGATCTGCCTTATCTTAAATACCCTTTTGCCGATCCCCTTCGGGACAAACGGCAATGCCTTTTTTGGCAGGGGGTATTTATCGGATTTCATGACGACTTCAGGCTTTACGAAATATTTATCTATCAGGGCCTCAAAATCTGATATCCTACTGTCTGCATCCCTTCCGCATCCTTTAAACCCGCCTTCGTATTCCCTGATGGCAAGCGCCATGGCCTCGAAGAATATCAGCTCCCCCTTGCTCTCCTTTTTTTTTGCCGAATACTCAGCAAAAAACCTCATCAATGGCTCTGTTTTCTTGTATAATCCGTACTCTATGGCTCGTTTAAACATATTCTCATCGAAACTTTTAAGCCCGCTGCACAGGCCTTCTATGAAACTTTCTTCCTCTGAACCCAATGAGCCGGCAATATCGACAAGAACATACGCCAGGTTATTGACATTTTTTTCACTTTCCGCTATTATATTTTTTGCATCATCAGAGACTATGTATTTTTTTTCCATCATTTTATGCTGATTCGTTAACCTGCCGGTAAGCCTGATCAGCTCCCTTCTCTTGCTGTGGTAGCTCTTCTTTTCCAGGAACAGCTCTTTGATGGAAGCCATATCCTTCTCAATCTTCATTGCATATTCCTCCAAGACGGCAGTTTCAATATTATCCAGGAACACACATACCCTCTCCCTTTCCCTCCCCTTCGTCTCAGGGAGGGCGTCCTTGTTCATCCTTATGTCGCTTCTCCTGACCTTTTCTTCCTCATAAGCCTCATCGCTGATTTCCCCCCTTGATGAGATGAAATTCTGCCAGCTTGTCCTCATCTGGAATTCCATATCATCGGGAAAGCCCTCCAATGCCAATACAAAATGAAGCGCCTTGTAGAAACCTGCAATGCTGCCGTCTTTCCCTCTCATCGCCCTCGGGTTTGATATGTAATCCTTGAAATAAGATGTTTCCTTAGGGTCTTTTTCAAGATAATACAGGGGCAGGATGCTCTCTGAGGTGTAATGGTTGATGCCATAAGGGGCAGGGACTTCTATCACCATGAGCCTCAGGGCAGATGCAGCAGCCACGTCCAGCCTTCTTCCGCTGACAGTCGCATCAACAAGCCCATTGTTTTTTTTCCATTTGCCCTCATCTGCAGAGCCAAATATCCCATGCAGGAAATTTTCATTTTCAAGGATTCCTCTGAACCCTAAAAAGACCCTTCCTGAATCTTCAAGCTGGCATATGACCGTCTGCGTCTCTTCCTCGTAATCCTTCAGCAAGATCCCCCTTTTGATGTGCGGTGATTCCGCTTTTCCTATCGTCTCATAATTCACTTTCTTCCCTATGCCTAATTTGAGATGCTGGGCACGGGATTTCAGGTCAGCTGAGAACTGGTTTGCGCTGTCTAATGTGTTAAATACTATGAAATCCTGGGCTATGTTGCACAGGGGATTGCCAGGCACGATAAAATCCTGTGAAGCTATCGTTGCTTCATGTTTCCTTCCTTTATCATCACGGTAGTATGCAGGGATATCGGCAATATTCACTATCGAGAATCCTGCCCTCGACAGGGCCCGCTTCATCTCATTCTTTTGCATCTTTTTTGCAATATCATACAGGTAATTCTCATTCATGGCTTCAAAATTCTCCACATAAGCCTCGCAGAATCTCCTGAACATCGCAGCAAATCCTTTTTTTGACAATGCATCGGCCTCTTCAGGACCAAAACCGATTTCAGAGAACTGGCTTAGGTTATCCTCTATCGTATTTATTATCCTCGCTATGCCTGTCTCTTCATCAATCATGCCCTCATCATATATCCCTATGAAATCAACATAAGGCGTTGAAGGATGGTCTGCAATCTCCCTGACGCCAAAAGCGTCTTTTACGCCGAGAGGGAATTTTTTCCTGGCGATATCGCTCAGATCATTCCTGTCTGCGATGTAAGCGCCGATGAGCTTTTGCATCATTATATGCAGAAGCAATTTTGTCCTGTACAGGCCGAACCTGAACCCATTGCCATTGCCCCCTATATGCCAGAATTCAGTCCTGGACACCATATCTCTCTGTTCAATGGACATATCAGCATCAAAACAATGTTCGAGCGTTATGTTCACAAACTCGTACGTCTTCCTCTTGTATTGTTCAGAATTAGAATCAAGAAGACCCATCACATGGCTTATGGATTCGCCTATCTTCTCCCTGTATATCCTCTTTTCCTTGCCTGTTGCGACAGAATTTATTAGTTTTGCGAGCCGCTGGCATACTGCCTCAATATTCTCTTCATGGGGCATATTCGGCATCACTCATATTTTTAATGGATTTTATGAGACCAATCACTGCTCTGCGTATCCTGCCAGGCGGCGGGTACATACCCTTTAATCTCTCATGTTCCTCATCAAAAAACCCCCTTATGCCTTCATAACTGTCATCATTCAGGTTTACTGCGGATTCCTTTCTCCTGCGGACCTGTTCTACAAGCTGTTCTTTCAGGTATTCCACCATTCCGCCTATCAGGAGGATGTGGCTGTCTTTTTCGGGCTTATTGCTGAACTTGCTGAACTCTTCGAACATATTTATCTTTATTTCCGCCTTTATTATTCCCTTGCTGCAGCTATAGTCCTTTGTGGGCGACATTGTCCTGACAAAATCGATGCCATCAGCCAATTTAACGACTATTGCCGCGCCATAATCCTGCTTTCCTTCCATGAACTTATCATCCGCCGCATCGATCATCCCCCTTATATAGGTCTGGCCATAGCATTTCAGGCTTATGAGGTCCTTGAATGTGAACAGGGGATGTTTCTTCTTCAGGGCAATCAGTTCATTCTCTCCTGTTTCCTGCACGATATTCCATAAACCTTTGAAATAATGCTTATACTTTCCCTTTAGGCCCTCATCCAGTCCCGAATAGTATTGCTCGATTCCCTGTAGTAATCTCTCCTTGGTGCCATTGTTCTCAATGCCGTTTATGATCATAGAATATACATTCGTGATAAGCATGACATCATCTGCTGTCTGCCTGCCGAACCTTTTTTCTATATCCCTTATCCTTTCATCTATCTCATCAATCGTATCGCAAGTGTCTTCGACGACATCATGCAGGAAGGAAAGCCTCATGTACCTTTTGAAGATCTCATCCCCTTTTGCGCAGCTTTTCCTGATAAATCTCTTTGTCCAGCGCGCAACATCGAACATGTGCCTTATTGAAGGATTATCGCAGTCTGATCTCTTCTTCCCTTCAAAAAAATCATAAACATAATCAAAGACATCAACCATCTCCCTGCCGAAAATAACCTCGATATCGCTGTCGTTTGGCCTTTTCCAGTCGTGTATCTGCGCCGATACTATCCTTTCAAGAGTCTTGTCTGATCCCATGCTTTCAGTTCTGGTTTTTCTGTGTCATTCGTAAGGATATCTCACCATCAAGAAGAATAGCGGCCCCCTTAAAGATGATGCACCACACCCTTTTAATAAGAAATTTATACCCATATATTATACTTATGCTTATCTGAGTATGTCTTCAATCGGCTTCTTGGTCTTTGCTGCAGGGCTTGATTTCTGCGCTGCCTCTGCTTCCTTGACAAGGTCGACGCCAAGCTCCTTCAATGCCTTCACATGCATCTGCATGAGCTGCTCGACTATGCCCAGTATCCTTGCCATCTCCTGCCTTTCTTTGGCCAAAGTGGCCAGGCTGCCTTTATGGAACCCTATCTGCTCTTCCTTGCCAGAGTCATTCTTGGATTTTTCTGCCATAAGCGCATATTTTGGGGTTTAGTATTTAAATGTTGTGCAATTGCGTCTTGAGCCGGATTAGTCCCCGAACACAGACAAAACAATCATTAAATTTAAATAATGCACTGATTTAAAAGCCATTATGGCCCAGAAGCTGTCAAAAAAAGAGCTCAGAGAGTACATGATAGACCAGCTTGACTCAGGCCATACTGTGGCAGGCATAACTGACCACCTCATTAAATACGGCCACAAGAGAGAAGAGCTTGAGAGGATATTCGATGACATACTCGATGAGGAAGAATCCAATAAAAAGAGCCTTTTCAAGATGGCAGCAGAGATACTCTTCATCTCATTGTTCGTGCTTTTCATATTCTGGGTCGGCATCTCATCCGATTCATCAGGCGAAGCGGTATTCATAGGGTTCCTGCCTACGATAACATTGATAGTCCTCTCGCTCGCATTGGGGAAGAAGGTAAAGAAAAGCATATTCATGATAATGCCTTTGGTCCTTGCATTCTTCTTCTACATCAGCGGGACATTGAGCACGATACCTGTGTTCGCAGGCATGGAAGTAGGCAACCTTACGCTGCTCAATCTTGTGATGTCATACATATTCATATTCTTCATACAGTCTTCAGACGTCCTGAACAGGATAAGCATGTCTTTCCTCGGCGGGAGGGAGGATGAGTTCGAGGAAGAGAGGGACGAGAGCGCCGAAGGCAGGTTCGAGCAGTTCAGGAAGGCATTCGAGCCCCGGCAGGAGAAAGAAAGACATGGGCAGAGGCAGCCCAGCGAGGCGAAAGGAGAATACATCGAAGTGCCGCAGAAGCATGAATCGCTGAAGAAAGTCGTCGAATCTATCGAGAGCAACTGCAAGGCGCTTAATTCCGCAATAGGCAGGGTGTACAGGAGGAGCAATGGCGGGACAAACCTTGTCAGGGAACTGATACATGTGAAGAGCGAATGGTACAATGGCTTCAGGTATCTTCTTGCGAACCATCCTGACAACCATGCGATTTATGAATTGGTGGACAAGATAGAGAAGAGGCTCAATCTCCTGTTCAGGAAGGAATTCGAGCTGTTCGGGACGATACAGTTCAAGAACCTGAAGAGGGATTCTTCAGGGAGTTCCAGGATAATAGACGTCCTGATAATGAACGACAATGATCCTGTGCAGACATACTTCGAGAATGCATTGATGGCCTGCGGCGATGTGAAGCAGATGATCGGCAGTGTGAAGTGAATAGTTTCAGATTAAATCAAAGTCAACAACAGATTTATATATGATCTGACCTTATTTTCAACCATGAAAAAGAGATACGCCTTTATCGGATTGTTTCTTCTCATTACAGCGGCTATTGCTATGATCTATGGCTGCAGCAAGGAAGAGGTTCAAATGGGCCAAAGTCCGGCAGTAGATTCTCAGGTAGCAGGCTCTGTTGTAGTAACCGCAGTTGTAACAGATAAGGATACACAAAAGCCAATTGAAGGTGCAGTCGTTTATGTAGGTAATTTTTATAAGTGCCATACAGACAGCCAGGGCAAATGCGCGATTAATGATGTGCCTGCAAGAGGAAGTTATTCTTTAGGGGTATTTAAGGGAGGATATGGTCGCTATCAAACTTCTACAATGATCTTTGTTGGAGACAATGAGTTTGCCGTTATCCTTGAGAAAAAATCTGAGACGCCTTCCTCTTTGACGATTGAAGGGGAGGTAGTGGAGATTGTGGATAACAAGGGGTCAAGGAGCGAAAATCGCTACCTTAAGATAAGGGCTGATGATGGAAAAGAGGAGTATATATTTGATGAGCTAGGCAGTAATGAAGGATTTGAAGAATTCATTGACAAAAAAGTCAGGATAACCGGATTCAAGGAAACCGGTTTTATCGGCTGGCAGCACACGGAGACTGAAGGAATCTATGTTGAGAGCATTGAGAAGATAGGTATGTGGTAGCATGACAGATTAAACTTCTAATTTGATGTTTATTTGATTGTTTAATTCTTGATTCTTTTTTTGTATGTTATTTACCTAAAACTACAATCCATTCGCCTCCACCTCCCAACTTCCCGATATGGCTCATGGCCGTACAACTTCACCTTGTTCAACTGCACCGCCGCAACTGCTCCCTTTCCCAGCTCGTTGCAGGAGGGGGACGGGGGGAAACTCGGTTCCCCCGCAGATATTGTAGATTTATAATGGCATCAAACATCAACTTGTTTTAATCCATTACCTTTAGTAACTAAACGGATACGCTTTCTCAACAAAACTTTTTCAATCCACCAAAACATTTAAATATCTCTTTACTATTCTTTAAGGGTAAATAGTTTATACGACGATAATGGGGGTATTTATCATGAAACTTATGAAGGGAATATTCGCACTTTTGCTCATCGCAGTGTTCATGGCAGGCACATGCAGCCTTGCCTCTGCATACGATAGGACGCAGAAGCTCAGGCTCGGAAAAGTCAGGGACGGATACATATACAATGGCGAATTCGAGATGCATTACAATGCGAAGAACATCGGCAGCAAGGACATAGACGGCGCAAAGGTTACATTATGGATCCCTGACCTTGATTTCCAGATAAGGACGACATCATTTGACCTTGAGAAGAAGCAGAAGAACGGGCAGTTCCTTTTCCTTCAGATGAAAGAAGTGAAGAAAGGCACTTACATGGCAAAGATCACATTGTCAAGCGATCATGAGAAGGATTCTAAGTGGATATGGGTGACAATAGGTTAGATGGGTTTGAAAATGGAAGAAAGTAATATCATCTCAGCTGAGCAGGCAAGATCGCTCATCAAAAGCATCACTGAAAAGAGGATGGTCCTGAAAATGCCATCTGATACCATAGATGAGATGGTGGATTATCTTACAGGAATAAAACCTGAAGGCGCTGTCACAGTGCTGCCGGAATATGCCTTCTTTGTCCCGGAGTGCCCGAATGGGACAGGAGACAGGATGCAGCATATCTCGCTCAGGAGACTGATAAATAACCAGGAAGCCGGATTGGTCATGCCTACATTCAGGCAGAATGTCAAAGATTACCTGACTACTTTTTTCGGCGCTTACAGCTCTGATCTGTACATGAGGCTGCTGTTTTCTGACGAAAATATGGTGAGGATACTGAATGGCTGCCTTGAGCCTTTCTCAATGCTCGGGAAGATCGAGAATGTGGATGTGAGCACGGGCGTGACAAAAGCAAAAACAAGCCCTCTCTTGGTGATTCCCGGAAGGGACATATTCGCTTCTGCAGGGGAAAGGTCTTATTCCCCTGCTTTCTTAGAAAGATTAAATTCGAGAATTTAGATTAAAAATTTAAATATTTTCCCATGGCGATCAATTCATCAATCCGTTCAGGTACTGCTCTTTTATGGTCTTCAGGCCGTTCTCAGTGACCCTGATATAAGTGTTCCTTCCTTCTTTTTTCCTTTCCATCAGTCTCAGTTCCTCGAGCTTCGAGATGTACCTTGAGACAGCGCTTGTCTTGTTCGCCTGGTTCTGCTGGAGTGGATAAAGCTCTTCAACGAGGGTTTTCAGGGCGATGAAATCCCTGCCTATCTCCTTCCCTATCTTATAAGCCATGACTATGATCCTTTTCTCCTGGCCTGTCAATTCATACCTCACCTTGACCTTGCCTGCATAAGAAGGCTTTTTTGCGGCGAACAGCTCAATCAACTGGTCGAAAACCTCGATGAATTCCTTCCCTCTGTTCGTTATGCTCATCACCATGTCATTCCCGACATTGTCGATCCCGACAAGGCCGAACCTTGAAAGCGTTTCGACTGATTTTCCTGGCGAGAGCGTCATACCTAACCTGTTCTTCGCATATGAAAGCCTCATGGAATAGCCCTTCTTGGCCGCCTCATTGTCATAAAGCATCTTTAGAATCCTTATTGCGGTCCTGTCCTGCATTAGGTGGTGCAATCTCATAACGATTTCGCTTTTTCCCTTCTTTAAATAAATTGTTGTTGTAAAAACTATTTTTCGCAATTCCTATTTCGGCTACTGGCATCATGAAATCCCATACTGGAATGGAAATTAGTATCGGAAGCATCGGAAACAGGGGAACTAAAAAGCGAAAAGTTTATATAGGACCTACGGCTACCATGTCTTAAGAGGAAAGGTTCAGGAGACAATTGGTTTGGGATTGTTTCCGGGGCTGGTTGAGAAAACAGAATATTTGAGAAAACAGGGCATGGATGAAAATGGAACACAGAGCAGAGACAGAGACCGAGACGAGGGAGATAACCTTCGCATCTATGATCAAGAACCCCATATACAATAAAAGGGATGTGCTCTATTCTTTGGAGCCGCCTACAGGGTTTTTGCACAGGGTTGCACAGAAGAATGAGCTGATTATGGAACTGGCGCCTATCCTCATGGGTTCTGCAGTCAGCTGCATCTTTGTGTATGGCAATCCCGGCACAGGGAAGACAGCATTGATAACGGATCTTATGAAGGAATTGGAGAGCGAGGCAGAGAAAAAGGACGTTAACCTGAAGACAACTTATGTAAATTGCTCAGAGAACAGGAATGAGACGGCGATCCTGATAAGCCTCTTGAGCCAGCTTGATCCGGGCAAGGAATATCCGAAGATGGGCTGGACAAGGGCGAAGGCAGTCTCAGAATTCAACAAGAGACTGAGCGACCAGAATACTCACCTATTGATAATACTTGACGAAGTGGATTATGTGCTGAAGGAAAGCGGAGATGATGTGCTGTACAGGCTTAGCAGGATAAACAATGATGTCGAGGCGAAAATATCCTCTGTGATAATATCGAATGATGTGCGTGTCGCAGATTATATAAAACCCAGGACGCAATCGACATTGGGCAGGGTAAAGGTGATATTCTCACCATACTCGGCAGACGAGCTTTATGACATACTGAGAGAGAGGGCGAAATTCGCATTCAAGCCGGGCGTCGTAGGGGACGCAGTCCTGAAGAAGATAGGCGAGATAGAGGCGCAGAGGAACGGGGACGCAAGGAAAGCGATGGAGATGCTCGATGCGTGCGCAAAGATCGCCATATCAAAGAAGAGGAGCAAGATAACGTTTGATCTTGTCGAAGAGGCGGAGAAGACCCTTGAGAGGGACCAGACGCTGAACATAATATCCACGCTCACGCAGCACCAGAAGATACTTTATCTTGTGATATTGAAGCATCCTGACAAGATAGTCGCAGGCTCAGATATCTTCAAGATGTATCTCGAGGAGTGCGAATCATACAACCTGAAGCCGTTGTCAGAGAGGCGCGCAAGGTCGTTCCTGATAAATTTCACCGAGCTCGGGCTGATAGAGTCCGAGGTAGGATGGCTCGAGAGCCAGAAGAAGAAGACAAGGAAGATAATAGTCAATCTTGACAATGCAGTCAAGAACAAGGCCATAAAGATACTGAGGGATTCGATATAGGCCCATAACAAAATTCATGTTCATCATCATTCACATTCATCATCATGTTCATTAAGCGAGAAATGTTTGTGGGGAAAAAGAGGTGACTCAGGCCTTTGCTCAGCAAAGGCCCAGGGTCTCTTTTTGGATTTAGGTGATCAGGGTAGATGGACTGATAATCATAGGCATATCGCTGAAATCACGCTTAACCACGGGGGTGGTTGGATGATGTGAGGCTGCCTGTTGTTGGGGCAGGCAGCTTACTCATCATTCATGGCTCACAACGGCTCACTAAATATCAAATATCAATAATGTTCATTTGGGGGTGTTTTATGGATTACATCAGCATGGGCGATCTTTTGACGATAGAGAAAGACGCAGAAAATTTCAATGTTTACGGCACAAAAGAAGAGGATGCGGCAAGCAGGAAGGAAAAAGTCCTGCAGATAAAGCAGACAGCCAGGCAGAAATTCCAGAAATTCCGATCTTTTTTAAAGTGGATCAGTAAGAAGGCAGTTTTCATCACCTCGGTGCCTTTTTACTGGTTCATTATTTTCCGGTACATTGTTGGCAGCATCGAGATGAACCTTTTCATATTCATAGTCGCAGCATCATTCGTGATGTCTTCTTTCGGGAATGGATGGGGATTGCTGAACGGGATAGGGAGGCTATTCTGATGCAGCACCTGATGCAGCATGGGGCGAACAAGATGAAATTCAACTTCATGAAGATCAAGGGCAATGTGTTCAGGCACAGGCAGATCGAAAGAAGGGACGGGTTGTTCTTCATGAGGATGAAGCAGAGAGGCCTTATCATAATGAGGAGGATGAAAAATGACAGCACAGGCTGATCCTGATTTCAAGGCGCACAAGATCCCTGTGAATCTTGAATATATCGCCGTGCAGAGGCCTTATGATCAGGCCATATTGGACACTTATGTCTCTAATCTTGCAGAAAGGTTCGGAATAAATACGGCCAATATGATGAATATTGCTGACATAACTGAAAAATTAGCAGAGCCTGAATTCGGCACTGCAAGCACAGTCGTGAGATATGCGGCGGCGATAGAATGCATAAACCAGGCATTGAGGAGAACAGTGGGCATAGAGATTGACAGCATCAGGACAATAGCCGGTTTTTATGAAAGGCATGATGAAGAGGTCTCAAGGTCCTTCTCAGACCTTCTTGCATATGTTGAGCAGAGAATATATAATAACCCTGGCCTTATCAGGAGGCTTGTTGAGAGGGCAGCACATAATACGCTCTGCAATGCTGCAATATACAATGCTGAGCTGATGGCCGGGAAAAACGTCCCTAACTTAGGGATTTCAGCATGCAATCAACACTATAAGGCTCCGACCGATTCATGCCCCAATTGAGTAATATGTATCTATGGCATATATCATATTTATATTGTTAGTATACATTTTCCTATACTAATCCTCATAATAGTAACATTTATATACTGGTTGATATAACAATTTCTCTATTATTTTTCGTGAAAAACCCGGCAAAATGGAAAAGAGAATGATTCATGTCAGAGATGGAGGGAATCCGCAGGATAGAGCAGCAGCGCTGACTGAACCGATGCATTTCCCTGACAATCCCCCTAGTATTATGAATGCCTGCCAGGCAATGAAGATCCTGGCTGATTCTTTTTCTTTGCATGAGATGAGCATGCGGAAGGAAAATGGAAAGCTGGTCTTCTCTGACGAAAGGAATAATATAACGCTTGCTGATGAGACCCGATCCGAAAGGGTATTATCAGGGATGATAGACTACAGCTACTCTAAACCCCGGAACAACAAATATGTGCCTGGAGGCGAAAAACCCCTCAGGTTCGGGTTTCTTCCGGAAATCAGGGAGTCATTGGCGGATCTTGTCCAGGCATGTGACGGCAATATGCATCCAAGCACTATATTCAATCAAGTGATCCAACATCTGATGAAGGATTACAGGGGGAACAATGTGTCAATCAGATATGTCATGAACCAGCCGGCTGACAGGATGGTCTTCACTATAAAGGGTGATTATCCATTGTCATTAAAAAAAGACCTGATCGAGGACGATCCTTATTTCACATCATTCAGCTCAGACGGCTTTGTGGTACTTGGGAGATCAGAAAAAGATTTCAAGGCAAAAAAGGAGAGGATGTCTGCAGAGGAGATGCCTGTCCTCATTAAAAAGGCAAAGGAGAATTATGCTCTGGTCAGCGGACTGCATGATCCTATTGTAGGGGAATTGGACGAGGCCGCTTTCTATGCAGGAAAGCTTGAATTCATCGCTGATGCCCTGCTGTTAAAAGCAGAGTTGAATAAAGACAGGAAGCTTTTGAACTTGAGCATAGAGCTGAAAAAAGCAGCATATAAGCTGGCGACAGACATGCTTTTTTACGGGAAGAATCACCCTGCCGAGCTGCTTAGTCAACCGACTTACCCTGAGGTCATCTGCGGAATAGGGGGCCATCTTGAGCGGTTGGATGAGCTGAGCGGCAAACAACCCACGAAATGAACAAAACATTTAAATATAAAACACCTTTACAAAGCCACAATGCAACATAATCTAAGAAAACATGAGGTGATCGGCTTAATTCTGGTATTCCTCGCCGCTACATGCTTCGGCATAGGATTATACCTGACATTGCTCGGGGCGATAGGCAGGCCATTGCTTCACCAGTCTTCTGATTATTTCATAAAAGGCAAGGAATTCGTATTGTTCCCAATATTCTACGGCATCGGCGCAGTTCTCTGGGTCCTCGGAAGGATAGAGCTGAAAGAGGCGATGCCAGGGAAGAACAGGGAGTAGGCCTGTTAAGATAGATTGCATAGATTGAAAAATAAAAAAGAAACTGAAAATAAAAAAAGAGAAGATCAGGAGGATTATCATGGCAAAATCAGCAAAAGACCTTGAGAAGGAGATAGAGAGATTAGAGGAGATTGAGTACGGCCTTAAAGAGCTGATAACAGGCCTTCTTATAGGTGTGATCATAGGGTTTTTGCTCGCAGTCATATTGCTGTAGGATTAATACTGCAAGATTGATGCAGGCCCATTGTCTTTCCTTGCATAGTTTATGCATATTTGATTCACTTTAGTTTATCTTTATTTCTGTTATGCACTAATCCTCCCACCCCGACTTTACATTAACTTTAAATATGCCTGCTTATTTGACCCCTTATAGAGGTTTATGGCAAAAAGAGGGCTAAATGGCAAGGCTTAATCTCCCAAAACAGAGGATCTTCCAGGGTCCTGCATCAATATGGAAAAGGATGCTCGCTTTCGCAATAGACATATTATTGATAGACATGGTCCTTTTCTGGCCATTTGAAAACCTTTTTGAGAGGATTATGCCATTGGATTATAAGAGCCTGAGTGATATAAGATCGCTCGCTGGTGTATTCTCATCATCGCCGGAAATGATGGGGACAGTCACTTTGATCACGATCTCGATGGGGGCGCTGGCTGTCCTGTACTTTGCGCTGATGGAATACAAGCTTGGCCAGACAATAGGCAAGATGCTGCTCAATATATATGTCATCAGCGAGAGAAAAGATGAAAAAACAATGACATTATGGCAGGCCCTGCTGAGATCGATAATCTGGCTTCCTGCATTCCCTTTCATAATCTTTTGGATAATCGATCCATTGTATGCCCTGCTGAACCAGAACAGCCAAAGGCTGCTCGAATATGCGAGCAAGACAAGGACTGTCGAGAATTATGCGGGGATCTGAGCATATTCACTCAATATTCAATTTAAAACACCGGAACCTGAAAAAATAGCATTAACAAGGAGGAATAAAATGAAGGCGATAAACTACCTTATGATCGTGCTGCTTTTGGGAGCGGTTTTTGCATATGGCTGCAATTCGGGCAAAGATGACCTGCTCAAAGGCAATGATACGAATGAGAGCGGGACAGCGCCGGATATCCCTGGCCAGAACACAACTGATGATATCACTGGAAACGAGTCAGAGATAGACAGGCTTGTCGTGAATGAGGGCGAAAACCTCACGCTCGAAAGCAACGGGACAGAGCTTAATCCTGACACCCTTGTGACAGAACCCGGGACAGAAGAGGGCCTGAGGGATCTTGAGGTCACATTCCTTGATGTAGGATATGGCGATTCTGTATTTGTCAAAGCCCCCCACAACGGGACTTTGCTCGTGGACGGCGGGCCTAATGAGGCAGGATCAAAGATCATAAACCTTCTGCGGAACAATGGCGCAGGCTCAATGCTTGATGTCATGATAGCCACACATCCCGATGCTGAGACAATAGGCGGCCTTGATGCAGTCGCTTTCAATCTTGCGGCAATATCAGAGACATATGACAATGGCCAGGGTTCGACAAGCCAGGATTATATAGGGTATGAGCAGTTTTCAAAGGCGAAAGGATTCTTCACGGTCGTGAAAGAGGACACGACAATAAACCTTGATGAGGCTATGGAGATAGAGATGATAGTCCCTTATGTCGACGGATATATGAACCAGACGAATGACAATTCGCTTGTCGTAAAGATGACTTATGGCAGCGTGTCGATGCTCCTCATGGGAGACTGCACATTGGAATGCGAGAAGAAGATAATGGGGCATGACCTCAAGGCAGATGTAATCCTCCTTGGCCACAGCGGCGGGAATGATACGACATCGCAGGAGCTTCTCGACAATGTGAAGCCAAGGCTCGCAATAATATCCACGGGGCCGTACCATGAAGGCTACCCGAGCGCAGATGTCCTGACAAGGCTTGCAGCAAACAATATAGAAGTCTTGAGGACAGACATGAATGGAACGATAATAGTCAAGAGCGACGGGAAATCATTTACTGCAAGGGCTGAAAAATGAACGCTTCGGACATAGCGGTGAGATACCTGTTATTGCCGCTCGGCATCGCTGTTGCAATGTACATCCTGGTGCATTTCCAGCTCCTGCTGCTGAATAAGCTGCTTGATTTTGGAATCACGCACCAAAGGAGGACAAAGATAAACCTCATGACATTTTTCGTGTCATTTTTCGTCGTGCTGGCGCTGGTAGCGCTTGTCGCCGTGTGGGCCGTGCAGAGTGGTGAAGAGGACTGGGTATCGCTGCGCCGGGCGGAGAATATGCAACTGGCCGCCAAAACATGGCTGGGCGTTGAATCAGGCGAGGCTCTGGCGATGCGCGCATTGTCGGCCGACGATCCGGCTTACGATTCGCTGGATGAGGATTGGGCACAGCTAACGCCACCTTTCCCCGTTGATGATGGCGTGATTGCCGGGCGTATCGAAGATGCCAACCGTTATCTCAACCTCAACGATCTGGTCGATGCCTCCGGTAAGGCGCAAGCGGATGTGGTGGCCGTGTTTAAGCGCCTGTTCACTCGTCTGCAGCTGGATGCACGATTGGTCGATGCACTGGTTGACTGGATGGATACCGACAGGGAGCCATATGGTAGCGGTGGGGCCGAGGAAAGTGCCTATGCCAACCGACCATACCATATCAAGAATGCGCCGCTCGACAGTCTGAATGAATTACTTTTGGTGCAGGGTTTCGAGCCGGCCATGCTGGATGCGCTGCGCAAGGTTGTCATTGCGCGGCCCAGTACGGTTCTGTCTGCGGTGAATATCAATACCGCCCCTGCGGATGTGCTGTTAAGCTTGGCCGATAATATTCCGCAAGGGGATGTGGAAGCCATGATCAGTGGGCGTGAGAGCACACCCTACAAAAACATTGGAGATTTGACTGCGGGCGGCCTCAATCAATGGGTGTCGACAGTCAAGCCGGGTTTGATGACGACCAAAAGCGATGCCTTTCTGATCCGGGTTGAGGCTCGATTCGATCGTGCCCGTTGGGCAGAAGAAATGCTGCTGGCGCGTCAGGGTGATGCCTTCCAGGTGCTGTCACGGCGCA
>PCXZ01000005.1 GCA_002762985.1 Candidatus Woesearchaeota archaeon CG10_big_fil_rev_8_21_14_0_10_44_13
AGAAGAGATGCAGGAAGCATTGGAAAACTTTTGGGCCGAACATATTTTTATGCAAGATTTTATGCGTTACTTATGTCGTTGACTAATGTTACAATAATTTTATAAATAAGGCCATTAATGTTGGAATATATGCCTAAAAAACCTAAAGAACCTAAACAGGAGACTCATAAGGCAGTAAAGCCAGATGCTGAAGAGAAGGCTGAAAAGCCCAAGAAAGCGAAAGCAGCGGAAAAGATAGGAATAGAAAAAGCAGAAAAGACAGAAAAAAAGCCTTCAAAATCATCGAAAGGTTCTGTGCAGCCGGAAGTGAACATCGGGCTTGTTGGCCATGTGGATCATGGAAAAACAACGCTTACAGAGAGGCTCAGCGGGAAATGGACAGACACCCATTCTGAGGAATTGAAGAGGGGCATCACAATAAGACTGGGGTATGCTGATGCTGTATTCAGGAAATGCACAAAATGCAAAGGGACTGACGCTTATACGACAAAAGAGAAATGCCCGAAATGCGGCTCTCAGGCAGAGTTCGTGAGAAAAGTCAGCTTTGTCGATGCCCCTGGCCACGAAAGCCTGATGGCGACGATGCTTAGCGGGGCAATGATAATGGACGGGGCTTTGCTGCTTGTCGCTGCAAATGAATCCTGCCCCCAGCCCCAGACAAGGGAGCATCTGATGGCATTGGATATCGTAGGCGTGAAGAAGGTAATTGTCGTCCAGAACAAGATAGATCTTGTCGGCAAAGAGCAGGCATTGAAGAATTACAATGAGATAAAGAAATTCCTTTCAGAAACTCCGTACAAGGATGCGCCCATAATCCCCATCTCTGCGCAGCACAGCATAAACATCGACCTGCTTATCGAGACGATAGAGGAATACATCCCGACGCCAAAGAGGGATGAGACAAAAAAGGCCATGATGCTGATCGCAAGAAGCTTTGACATAAACAAGCCGGGCTCTGACCCAACAAAGATGGTTGGCGGAGTGCTTGGCGGCGCGATAATACAGGGAAAACTTTCTGTCGGCGAAGAGATTGAGCTCAGGCCCGGCAGGAAGATAGAGAAAGAGAATAAGATGTTCTATGAGCCCGTCTTCACGAAGATAACCGGGATAAAGACAGGAGGGGAGGATGTCAATGAGGCCAAGCCCGGCGGGTCGATCGGTGTGCTCACAAGACTTGACCCCTCGATTGTGAAATCCGACACTCTTGTCGGCAATGTTGTCGGCCATAAGGGCAATCTTCCTATGATATGGGACAAGCTGACACTGGAGACCCACCTCCTTAAGAGGGTCGTCGGAGCAAAACGGGACCTTGATGTGGACCCGATAAAAGTAGGAGAGATATTGATGCTAAATGTGAATTCTGCAGCGACTGTAGGCGTAGTCTCAGCGCTGGCAAAAGATTCTTTCAAGTGCAATCTGAAGCTTGCAGTATGCGCTGATGCCGGCGCTAAAGTGGCGATCTCAAGGAGAGTCGCCAACAGGTTCAGGCTGATAGGGTATGGGACCATTAAGGCGTAGGAAAAGTATTCAAGGCATTATCTCATTCTGATTGCGATGCACGCTCTGATAACTGTCATTGTCTATGCTTCCGTCATAGAAAGGCAGAGGGACGATGAGTGCAAATGGGCTGCCTGATCTGAAGTATTTCTCTAGGTCAATCCCTTTATAGAGGATGTTCTCGCAGACAATCTTGGAGTGTGTTCCGGGGTTTATGAGCCCTGAATTTGCGGTAACCGGAAGGCCTGCGCCGCCGATGAATGTCCTTTTGACAAAGTCTGCGATAGAATCTTCTGTGATTGAATAAGGATTCTCTATGGCATCAATATAATGGAAAGGCAGCATATAAGCCGGACAGCCATTTGTGTGTATCTCTTCGTCTGTCAATGTCAGGCAGAATCCTGGTTTTATCCGGTGGATATCGTCCAATCTTTTTTTGATGTATGTCCTCTTTATATCATCCCCCTCTACATCGACAGGCTTGCCAGTTTCCTGAAAATATACCATCTCATCAGTAAGATAGACAAAATATGCGTCCATCATGCCAAATACCCCTACACTAACCTTATTTTTCTCAGTTACATCTTCCCCATTCCTGAACAGCTTGATAGGATGAGCATCAACAGTTCCATAATTGCCGACTGATTTTTCTTTTGTGAAACTTATCTGGACAGGAGAGAATGGATTGCTGACACGCAGAGAGTTAGGGGAATAATTCTTGAGCAGGAAAGCCATCTGGGCTTTTTCATTCTGGAAAAGTTCAGTTCTAGTTCCTGATGAGAACCCGAGGCATGCAAGCCCTTTTCTCGCTGTGGAGCTTCTTGTCTCGACGCTTACAACAGTATCTAAGGTCAAGAACTTGATATCAGAATAACCTATTATCTCTTGTCCTGGAAGTATATTGAAAGGATAGGCTAATACATTCCCTTGTATATCTTTGAACTCTTCCAATGTCACATCAAGGGAACAAGGCTGAACAGAGATTAGCCTGTTTAAGAGTGAGTGAGATTCAGCAATATCCTTAGAAACATGCCCTACACGAAGAGAGTCTAAAGCCGATTTTCCGTTCAACACTCTCGGCACACTTGCTCCGCATCCTGTCGAGAATAAAGATGATTCTTCATTCTCAAAAGACATGAAACTATCCATCTGGATAGGTGGTTCATTTGATTTTTTGTATATTATTTTATGGGACCAGGTATGGATTATTGCTTAAAATATATCAGAACCCTTTTTTAAGTTATTTAGAGACTATCTATCGACAAACAGCCTGTGCTTCTGCTCCCCTTCGAGCTCCATCACTATCCTTTTCGCTATGGCTTTCTTCGGATCAGGCAATAGTTTCACCCTGCTCTTCAGGTCATCAAAGCTCCCAAAAGGCTTATCTTCTCTCGCTTCAAGTATCTCGACCATGTGCTTCTTCCCGAAACCCGGCAGAAGCTCGAGCTGATGCATCCTTATGGTTATGGGAGCCGCCTTGTTGAAAAACTCGATGAATTTGGCCTCGTTCTTCGTGATCAGCTCGTTTATCACAGGCTCAAGCTCTGCATTCGCTGTTGCAGTCAGCCTGTCCATGGGCAATTTTCCTGAGATGTGGTGTATCTTCTCCCTTTTCTCATCGCCGATATAAACCTCCTCATTGGGCTGGATCGTGATGCCTGGCTTAGGGACAAGCTCAAGCAGGGTGAAATGCTCTTTCCCCATGGCTTGCACTATGGGTGTCTTCTTGTGCGACGGCCTGCTGTCAAACGGATAGCCGTTCTGCAGGAAATCCAGCACAATCGCATACTCTTCCTTTGATTTCCTTTCCATCATCATCATTTTATTGTTCCCTTATTAATGCCTATTCGGCTTTCTCTGTCTTCTCTGCTGATTCAGCTTTCTCAGTTTTTTCTGCCTTCTCGGCCTTTTCAGTTTTCTTCCCTTTCTTGGGAATGAACTCAGCGACAGCATCTGCTATCTTCTTCACATTGTCATTATTCACTGTGATCGTATACCCCTGGAGTATGGATTTGACCTCTTCTGATGTGGCTGGCATGATATCGACGATCTTTGTTATGTGCTCTTCCTTCAGCCTAGGGATATCAAGCTTCTTCAGCTTCTCCTTGAGCTCCCTTGCCTTGCCGACTTCAACATTTGAGAACAGGCCCAGATATTCCTCTGTCTTGTTCGCCCTGAAATTGAGCTCTCCGTCCCTCTCTTTTATCTTTTTCAGGTCTTCCTTCAATTCAGCCATTGTAATAGGCGTTTCAGACAATACTTTAACAGTCATTTTCTTACCTCCAGAATTATGCCTTTTTCAGATGGACCGGATGCGAGATTATCTTCTTCTGTTTTCCCATATCCTTGATCAGAACTTCATAACAGCTGCCCCTCTTGCCCTGCACTATGCCCTGCCTTCCGTGGTGCCTGTGGTGGTATAAGCCTTTCTGTATGGCTGGCTCTGCCTTTAATATCACCCTATCGCCGACTTTATACTGCTGCAAGTACTTGCTTATGCTTATCTTTCCTTTTTGCCTTATGGTCTTGGAAAAGATATTTCTCGTCTTTCTCCTTATTCCGCCTACTCGTTTTGTCATGATATTCCCCCAAATACTTAAATCTGGTTATTTAGGGTATTTAAATATTACTATTATAAAAAGCTTTCTTTTTGGACCGGGTCAAGAAAAGATTTATAAATGTCGTTATTGTGCTTTACAGCTAGTATGAACTAAAGAGCATCAAAATGGTCCTGGAAAAGCTTGGAACATCATTGAAGGATACCCTGCAGAAAGTCGCAAGGGCCGTCTTTGTAGATGAAAAACTCATAAACGAGCTGATCAAGGACATACAGAAATCGCTGTTCCAGTCCGATGTGAATGTGAAGATGGTCTTTGAGCTCACGAAGAACATCAAGGAGAGGTTCCTCAAGGAAGAGGCGCCGGGCGCGATAAGCAAGAAAGAATGGCTCATAAAGATAGTCTATGAAGAGCTTGTCAGGTTCCTGGGGGAAGAGCAGGGCAAGATCGACATCAATCCCAAGAAGAAACCCTTCAAGATAATGATGGTCGGCCTTTTCGGAAATGGAAAGACGACCACAATAGGGAAACTTGCCAGGTTCTATGCGAAAAGGAGCTACAAGGTCGCTACAATAGGCCTGGATGTGCATAGGCCTGCTGCACCTGACCAGCTCGAGCAGATCTCAAAATCGATCAATGTTCCCTGTTTCATAGACAAGAAAGAGAAGAATGCCCTGAAGATCTACCAGAGATATGAGAAGGACCTTTCAAAGTTCGACATCGTCATCGTCGATACGGCAGGAAGGGATGCGCTTTCTGATGGCCTTATCAAGGAATTGAATGACCTGAACAAGAAGATAAAGCCTGATGAGAACCTTCTTGTGATAGGGGCAGATGTGGGCCAGGCAGCGCAGAAGCAGGCTGAAAAATTCCATGAAGCCTGCGGCGTGACAGGAGTGATAATAACGAAGCTTGACGGCACTGCGAAAGGAGGAGGCGCATTGGCAGCATGCTCTGTGACAGGGGCGAAAGTGAAATTCATAGGCGTAGGCGAGAAGCCGGAAGACCTTGAGGAATTCAAGCCCAAGAATTTTGTCGGAAGATTGCTGGGCATGGGCGACCTCGAGGCATTGCTCGAGAAGGCAAAAGATGCCATAAGCGAGGAAGATGCCAAGGACCTGGGCAAGAAGTTCTTGAAAGGCGAGTTCAATCTCATCGACCTTTACGAGCAGCTGCAGGCCGTCAAGAAGATGGGGCCATTGGGCAAGGTCATGGAGATGATCCCGGGGTTCGGGCAATTGAAGATGCCGAAGGACATGCTCAATGTCCAGGAAGGCAAGCTTGAGAAATGGAAGCATGCGATGGATTCCATGACAAAGGAAGAGCTTGAGGATCCCGAGAGCATATCGGGCGGCAGGCTTGACAGGATCGCCAAAGGCGCAGGCGTTTCAACGTCTGATGTGAGGGATCTTGTTAAGCAGTACCGCATGGGAAAGAAGATGATGAAGATGTTCAAGGGCGGCAATGAGAAGTCGATGGAGAAGATGATGAAAAGGATGGGTGGGATGAAAGGATTGGGTATGGGGATGAAGTGAAACGTCTTGAAAAGTTAAACACTATTGCGATTGAACAGATGACCATCTCGACAGATAATAAAAAACCAAAACAAATATAAATACTTACCTACAATCAAAAATCAATGGGACTTGCATTTGAAATAACCTTTATAGTGGGCCTTATAATTATAATTATTATAGAGTTTGATTCTTTAAAGGCATTAAACAGGATCAGTAAGTATATTGTTGAAATGAATAAAATATGTTCGGATTTTTATCATCCTAAATAATAAAAACTCGCCGCTTGGAGCTACTGAAAATCTGCGGATTTTCATAGTCACGCTCGCTTCGCTCGGTGACTATCTCCGGCCTAAAGGTTACAAAACCGAAGGTT
>PCXZ01000003.1 GCA_002762985.1 Candidatus Woesearchaeota archaeon CG10_big_fil_rev_8_21_14_0_10_44_13
AAAATATACCTTGCTCGGGGGTCTTATAGGCAATTCACTGCGGGTTTCGCTCCGCTCAACCGCGCGAGGGTTCTTGCCGCCCCTCGCACTAAAAATCCCATCACTTTCCTTCGACGATCCTTTTCATCTCATCCACAAACCGCCTTGTCTTCTCATAGTACATCGCATACTCATCTCCCTTTATCTCCTTCACTTCCCTATGCATGATCTTCTTCGAGATGTTGTAGAGTTCCCTCATCGTCATCACATATTTGAATTTCAGCCTTCTTGTCTTCACGAGCTTGTCATTGAGAAGGTCTGCGACATGCTCAGGGGTCGGAGGGACTTCCCCTATCCTCATCAATGCCGCATGCGCAGCGTCTATCGCAGCCCAGTAGAGGTCAAGCATCCCCTGGGTTATATGCCATCTTGAATTCTGCAAAGTTGCAGGGGCCCTTATGAAATAGCTCCATACTGCCTCTGGTGTCGGCCTTATCCTGCCCTGCTTCAGCAATGCCTGCATGGGGTCGAAAAATCCTGTGTCTATGATAGAAAAACCATCTCTCAGGATATTGATCGCAACAGGATCGCCTGATTTGAGGTATTCCCAGAAAGATGTCAGCTTCAATGTAGTCACATGCAGCCTTGTGCTTATGTCATTTATGAGCTTCTGGACTATTATCCTGTATGTCTCCACTACCTCTCCCCTGAGGACTATTGAAAGGTCATCGACTATTATGAGGATATCGATGTCTCCCTCGGGATTGTCCTTCCTTGTCGAAGAGCCGAAAAGGACTATTGCTTTCACGAAAGGGCCGAACTCCTTGTATGCTTTCTCAGAGAACTTATAGGCAATATCAAATTCGTCCCTTGAGAATCGGTCTCTGTTCGGCTTCACAGCCGGCTCGAACTTGAACTGCACTTTGCACCCCTTTTTTGAATGATCCTTCAATGATATTCTACTGTTATAGTTATACGTAGTAAAACCGTCTTATTTAAGGGTTTTGGCTTGTAATATATATTAATCTTTATTACTATCTTGGAGTGGAGTAATATAGAAACACCAATATGCTGAAATACGCTGAAAGGGAATATTTATTAAATAATCAGGAAATAAGGGCCTTATGGAACGCAAAGATCTTGAATCAAACATAAGGAAGTACAAGTATATCCGGCTTTTCGGCTATTTCCTTTTCATGATGCCCATAATAACTGTCTTCTGGCAGGAAAACGGGCTTGATCTGAGGCAGATATTCATCCTCCAGGCGATATATGCTGCAGTCATACTCGTGACTCAGATTCCGACAGGGCATTTTGCGGATGTATACGGAAGAAAACTTTCGATCGTGATGGGAGGCGCAGCTATCCTCCTTGCAACAGTAGGATACTCGATCTCTTACGGCTTTATCGGATTCATGATAGCAGAGATATTATGGGGCGCAGGCATGAGCTTCATCTCAGGAGCAGACACAGCATTGGTCTATGATACATTGGCCGAACTTAAGAGGAAGGATGATTATAAGAAGATAGAGGGCCAGGCGCAGTTTTTTTCCAATATCACTGGTGGGGTAGCGGCGATCCTGGGCGGGTTCATCGCCACGATGGGCCTGAGGGCGGCAGTGTATGCGACAATAATCCCATACACCGCCGTGTTTTTTATTGCGCTGTCCCTCAAAGAGCCGAAAAGGCATGCCAAGATACACGAGAAGGGACATATATTCCATATCTATAAGATAATGAGGTTCGCATTGCACAGGAACAAGACGATCAAATGGATCATATTATACTCCTCAATCATCTTATCGATGCTTATGATTGCTTTCTGGTTCTATCAGCCATATATGCAGATGATCAAGGTGCCATTGGCTTATTTCGGCATAATCTATGCGTTCGGGAATCTTATCTCTGCCATATCATCAAGATATGCTTACCTATTTGAAAGGAAGATAGGCATTAAATGGGCATTGATATCCCTCCCGCTGATATGCGTCGCAGCATTCTTCCTCATGGGCAAGGCTATATTCGCTTTCTCATTCATGTTCATATTCATTTTCCCGTTCGTAGGCGGGGTAAGGCTGCCTATAGTCAATGATGCCATAAACAGGATCGTCTGGCCGGAAAAAAGGGCCACTGTGCTTTCGATAAGCGGAATGGTAGAAAGATTATTTTTTGTGATCTTGTCCCCATTCATCGGCTGGTTCGCTGATGTTTATACAATGCCCCAAGCATTGATGCTGTCAGGCGTAATAGTCCTGGTAGGCGGAACAATAACATTAATAATGCTGTGGAGGCATAAGGTGCTGTGATGACGCCCGAAAAACTCGAGGAGAAGACAGAAGAGAAGAAGCATGTAAAGCCCATAGTAGATGAAGCCCTGCACAAGGGATTCGGGATCACGATCGATGAGATGACAAGGGATATCTCAGAGAAGCTTGAGAGATCGCCCCTGCTGAGATTCGATATCGACACAAGGGTGCCATTCAAGAAGGCGAAGAAGGAGTTCATAAAAAGATACCTCCAGAAACTCCTCGAGACGAATTACGGCAATGTCTCTGAGGCCGCAAAGGTCGCTGATGTCGACAGGCGCTCTGTGCACAGGGTCGTGAAGTCGGGCAAGATAGCCGTAGGGAAGATAAGGAAGGACATGCCCAGGGCCTACGATGTCAAGCATATCGCCATCAGCTCGATAATAGAGGATGTGCTCGGCAATTACAAGACAGTTATACACCCAACAAAGCTGAATGAGATGTACAGGAACATATCTGATGTCTCAAGGGAGATCCTTGATGCAATGCCTGAGAAGCAGCTCACGCTGAAGGAGGCAGAGGAGGAGTTCGAGAAGGAATTCATCAGGAAGGTCCTTGAAGAATACAATGGGAATGTAACGAGGGCTGCGAAGAAGATAAAATTGAGGTATGAGACGCTGCTGAGGAAGGTAAAGAGGTATGGTTTAGGCTGATTTCTGACCATGACTTTTTTGTCTCACTTACCTATTCTGGGCTTTAAACGTCTTTATAAAGCCTTATAGTATATATACCCTATCATGACTTATATGTCCAATAGCGGATGCAATGGAGGTTATTCAGGCTGCGGCTCAGGATGCAGCAGCGGTTCTGGATATAGCTCTGGCTCTGCCTGCTCAAGCAATTACAACACTATAGACAGCATCGTTTCATCATACTCCAGCTCTTCTATGAACACGATGGAGACAGGGACTTCATCTTACACAAGAGATGCGCCCATGCCTGTAATCGATATGAGCAGCAATGCAGAAATCCTGAATTACAGGAAAGAAGAGGTAAGTTCTGCAGGCAAAGGCTACAATATGCCCTACAATAACATCTACAAGATCAGCAAAGGGCCAATGCAGGATGATTTCTCAGCTTCATCTTTCCTGAAAACTGAAAGGCCAAAAGCCCAGTTCATCGGAAGCGTTGAACAGATAAAAGATTATATACATCAAGCATTCGTGGCGACAACAGGAAAGGGATTGCCGGAGGACATCTCAATCGAAGTCGTCAGCCAGGATGAGCTTAAGCAGAGGCATGACATCTTCAATGCAAGCAGAGGAGAGAGCAGATGGAGCCCGGGCATACAGGGATTCTCGATAAACAGGAGAGGTTTCGGGCAGAGCCTCATCTTCGTGAATGAGAATGACCTTGACATCCTGATGATGGTGATAGGCCACGAGATAGGCCATGTCGTGAATTTCCAGCTCAGTAACAGGCTGGATGAGGAGGCAAAGGCATTCGCTTTCGAGATGGCATGGGTGAAGGCGATCTATGAAAAAGACATCGCGGGATTGAAGAATTCCATAGATCCTGATCCTAAGCCTGCAAAGAACGGATTGCATGATGTCGCTTTCGGATTCGTGAAGAAACTGATGCTGCTCGGCAGGGATGCGTTCGATGTGTTCAATGACCTGATGAAGAGGAAAATAAGCGTTGAGGTGCCGCAATATGGGATGTACTGAACCAGGATATCTTGCAGTGATAGGGATCTATCCGTTAGGAAATGATCCTTCAATAGGCTATCAGATGGGCAAAGGCAATGGCATGCTGCCGAACAAACCAGGTATGCCTTCGCTGCTGGAAAAAAAGCTTCCATCAGATGACATGATGAAGGATATTTATGATAGGACAAGAGGGATGCATTCATACTCTGGCGGTCCTGCGCATGATTCGAATCTTAATGCTCTCTCAAGGATCATTGCAGACCAATACCTGACTGCGATGAGGGAATATGCCAATGCGCAGAAAATACTGACTATGGGCATGAGATCAAACTAGCGATGTATTCGCCAGATATTCACAAGAGATATAACCCGAGAGAGCTATACCTCTGGCCCCATCCGGATTATGGCAAAAGCAGGCCTGACGACAATTATGGCAGGAGACTGCCTGTTGTCGAGTTAGAGCCGATGGTTGATTCTATCCCCCTTACAAGAGCGCATATCCCTTATGGGGTAAGAGGATTCTGTTTCCCTGCGACAAAAGAGAGCTATGTTCATATAGATGATGTTGATACGCACAGGGTCAATTACCACGAGAACCTGCACATGAGGATTTACAGGACAAACCCCAATCATCCGGAGTGGGAGATAAGGATGCTCGAGGACTGGAGATTGGGTGAGGAAAAGCAGAATTAATTTTTGTATATGCTGAATGAGGTTCCATCAATAATTCTATTTTTCTCCAGCCCCATGTTCAGCGGCCTGTAAAGATTTCCCAGGACAACAAGCCTTGCAGTCTTTTTCATCTCCTTCCTCAGCTTCTTCTCAAGCGCATAGAAAGGCTGGTCTGGGTTTAGGAATAAGATTTCATATTTTGAAAGGTCGTGCATGAGGTAATCTTCTCTGAGGAATTCCGCTCTTATGCCAAGCTTCTTCTTCATCTTCCCGGAAACCTTGATCAATTCCATGTCAATCTCGATTCCTGCTGCTTTTGTGAAAAGCGCTGCAATCAGGACAACCTTGCCGTCACCAGAGCCGAGGTCGAGGAAACTTTTCTTCTTTTCCAGCTCCATCTTCCTGAAGAAATTGAATACGGGGTCTGCAGGAGCGGAGCCGTAGTAGCCCAATGAAGTCTCGCGGAGAAGCTTATGCTTTGGGATGAGTGAGACAGAGTAAGAGTCGTATTCTTTTTTTAGCTGGGTGAATTTGTGGAGCATAATGATGTTACAAGGGCAATTTATATAAATGTTTTGATGGAGGAAAATAAAAGATAAGATTTATATAGTTTAATATCCTATTCCTTATAGGGGTGTAATATCACAGCTAAACGATGTGATTTCAGCTTGGGTGCCATATTTCTGTTTCTTCTCCTAATCATAACCTCTTATGTTGTCATCGCTGTAAATGAAACTAATTCCACTGATAATGATTATTCCTGTGTTCTTCCAGATGTGGTTTTTACCGCAGCAGACATGACAACAGAAAATAGTGATGGTGTAATCACTGCAAAATTTAAGAGGGACAATGTTTCTGTCACGTTAAGAAATGTTGACACATCAGAAATAGGGAAAATGGAGTTCAAGGATGGAATATTCACGGCAGATTCTATTTCAGTTGACAGCGCTACTATGCAGGTGCCTCACTGCCCTTTAAACCCGGTGGTTGTAAAGCCGAAATTATACATACGAGATACTGAAA
Source organism: Candidatus Woesearchaeota archaeon CG10_big_fil_rev_8_21_14_0_10_44_13 (assembly GCA_002762985.1). Lineage (GTDB taxonomy): Archaea > Nanobdellota > Nanobdellia > Woesearchaeales > UBA12501 > 1-14-0-10-44-13. The sequence goes on from PCXZ01000003.1 coordinate 5,630, forward strand.
ATGATTTCAGGCTTGCAGAGCCATACTGCAGGAATGAGACAACAGGGGAATGCTTCAATCTTGTCAGGGTAACTTCTGGCTATTATGAATATAATGTTGAGCATTTCACTGATTATTATGTCAATTCTTCAGGTGGGGATTACACTTCATTAAAAGAATGCCTTGATGCAATAAACAACACAAACGGCAATTCCTGCGTCATAATCGGAAGCGGAGATTACGCAATCGGCGGCGCTTATGGCTTTAATATAACTACTGATACCTATTCAGGTGTGATAGAAACAGGAGCGGACAACATAGCAATAGACTGCAATAACTCCATTCTCATTGGCAGCGGAATTGAAAGCGGAATCTATACCCCATATATGAACACGACAATAAAGAACTGCCATTTCCAAAACTTTGGCAAGGGTATATACTATGCTAATGCCGATCTGGGCCTTGTTGAGGGCTGCAGCGGAAACAACAACAGCATGGGCCTCAATATGTGGTTTGGCACGAACATTGATATAAAGGATTCCAATTTCACAAATTCAAGCGACCTTAATATCAAACTGGACGGCGCCTCTGAAAACATATCTATTGTCAATGTGGACGCAAGATATAGCAGTTCAGCCAATTTATGGGCCCACACCACAGCAGCCAGCAACATAACTGTCATAAACTCAAGGTTTGGCAATTCAAGCTCCCAGACATGCGTTGCTTTAGCTGATTCATGTGCATTCATTAACAACATAGTTGAAAACTGCCTTGCAGATGACAGAGCAGGACTGACAATCGGGACAGGCAGCATAGTAAAGGATAATCTATTCTATAATAATAATGTCCATCTTTATCTGTATGGCAACCCGAATGTAACCTTAGAACACAATGTATTTAATAGGAGCAATGATGCTGATTTCTATGGCTTCGGAATAGGTTTCTGCCTTGCGCTGCTTGACAACTCTGCTGGTGTTAATGTGATCAACAACACCTTTGCTGACTGCCTTGACACGGGCATAACAATGGCAGAAATCAATGAAGGCGGAAATCTTGACAATAATAACATTACAAAAAATGTTTTCACGAATATGACGTCATCAGGCACGAACAAATATATCTATATCACCAGCATTGATGTCGAGAACACAAAAGTGTGGCTTAACAACTTCACCTCTTCAGGGGTTGATGATAGCGGTTCTAATACTGTTTTCTGCGTCAATGGCCAGGGGAATTATTACGGAGATGGCATTTCAAGGCCTGCTGGAGAGTGCCAGATTGATGTTTATAATTTATCAGTAATCTTTAGTGCCAGTCAGTCAAGAATCTTTAAATTTAAAACAAAGAATATAGATGTACAGGTAACCAGTATTAATTACACATCACTAAACACAGAAGAGAAAGATATCAACAGCACGCTGGGAGTAGGCCTAAATGCAGGCAAGGAGATATTCACCTTTGTTGATTATGTTTATGCTGGCAGCGGCAGCTTTGGGATTACTGCTTATGCCAACAGCACTGTGACGGATGATGAGGAAAGCATAACCGAAACAGTATGAGGTGGCAAAGTTTCAAATTGGATTAAAGCTAACTTAGGGGTTTAAATAGGAATCTCAATTATAATATTAAGGGTGAAATTATGAAAAAAAGAAAAGAATGTTTGAAATGTGCAATTGTTTTGGTGAGTTTAATATTCTTTATACTGGGTAATTCTTCTTTTGCATTTGCTTTAGAAGAAAAAATAATTTATGAAGTCAGCAGTAACGTTACTAACTCCCCAGAACAACCAGCTCCACAGTGGGTAATTGATAAAGCGAACGATTACATTATTTCTGTACTTGGTGAAAGTTATTTTGAAGAGCATATAAAACTAACAAAAAATTCAACAGGTAAAAGTAGAGGATATTTCTTCTATTATAACTATACCCATAATGTAAGAGATGAGCCAAATGGAGCACCCCATCAAGTTATGCATTTATTTCAAGTACAAGCTAATTGGAGTGGCGCAATTGTGGGATATAATGGTCCAAGAGAACCCTTTCAGTTTTTAATAAGTAGTAGTGAGGCAAGGGATATTGCAATTCAAAATGGGATGAAAGAGCCAGTTGTTGAATTGGATTGTGGTATTCAAGGTTATGATTCAGACACCCCTATCTCTGATGGGACTTGTATATGGGGGGTATGGACGTATGAGGGCGTTCCAAAAGGAAATCCTGACTTGTTTTTTATTCATGTAGATACTGGTGAGGTACTTGGCAAAAGGCTAAGTGAGGGAGAGGCTCGTACAGGGGTTGCTGCTCAGACTGGAGAAAATGCACTTGAATCAAAAAACAATGAAAAAATAGACATTGAACCCACACAAGACATTCAAATCAACAATAGCATCCCAGAGGATATATCAAATAAAAAGGACGTAAACGAAAACATGATTACTCCAAAAAATGAAGAAGTGAATATTATTCAAATAATAATTAGTTGGGTAAAATCCTTGTTTGTGGTGGTAAAATGAGAAGATTAATAAGACTTAGTTTATTTTTATGGGCAATTCTTATTTTGATAGCTTTATCTATAAATGTTTCTTCTTCTAGTGGCATAAGTAATTCTGACTCATTTTTGGTAAATTTAAAACCAATAATCCAAACTAATGCTGGAATTACTGTTAATGCCACAACAGAAGAAAAAGCTTTAGCAGAACAATTAGAAATCACAAATCCCAGGCAACCTTATTCCCTTGGTTTTGTATCGGAAACTTTTACTCCAACTGAAAAAATAGATAATAAAATCTATTCAAAAATTGATGAGATTTCTTCTCTGCAAATAACAGATATTACGCCCAAATATGTCAAAGATAATTACACTTATGGATTTATAATGATTCTTGGAGATATATGGGAATACAAACTTAATGATTTAAAGAATATGGGAATAAAAATGTTGGGTCCTCACTCAACACACTCATATAAGGTAAAAATCCCGCTAAACAAGATTAATGAATTAGAGCAATTGTCATTTGTAAAGTGGGTTGGTTATAGCACCAATAAACAAAAATTTGATCATTTAGAGGCAGGATTGTGAAAAAAAGAAAGAATTGTCTAAAATGTGGTATTGTTTTGATAACTTTGATATTAGTTGTAATTATTGTCTCAGGTTTTGTAGTTGCACAGGAAAAAAAATATACACCAAAAACAATGGAGGTTGGTGGGGAAGTTACTAACCCCCCACAACAATCAGCCCCCCAATGGGCAATTGACAAAGCAAATGATTACATAATCTCTGTGCTTGGTGAAGATTATTTTGAAGAGCACATAAAGCTAGTAACAAACACAACAGGGAATAGTAGGGGATATTTCTTCTATTATAATTATATACACGATGTAAAGGATGAGCCGACTGGCACGCCACATCAAGTTGTGCATTTATTTCACGTACAAGCTAATTGGAGTGGTACAATTGTGAGATATGGTGGCCCGCGAGAGCCTTACCAGTTTTTAATAAGCAGCAGCGAAGCGAGGGATATTGCAATACAAAATGGAATGAAAGAGCCAGTTATTGAATTAGATTATGGTACCCAAGGTTATGACTCTAACACACCTATCCCTGGTGGGACTTGTGTATGGGTTGCGTGGACATATGGGGGTGTTCCAAAAGGGGATCCGGACTTGTTATTTATTCATGTGGATACTGGTGAGTTACTTGGTAAAAGGATAAGTGAGGGTTATAGTGGTGCAATTATGACTAGTACAATAGACCTAAATGAAGAAAAAAGAGATGGAGAATCCACACAACCTAATAACACTGATAAAAAAGTTAATCTAACAGATAGAGAAGAAAAAGTAGCTTCTTCAGCCAAAGAAGAAACAGGCATTTTTAAGAAAATAATAAACTGGGTAAAAGCATTATTCGTGGAGATAAAATGAGAAGACTAATCAAGTTTAGTTTATTAATGCTGGTTGGCCTTATTTTGATAACCTTGTCTATAAGTGCCTCTTCTTCTAGTGAAATAGATAATTTAGATACTTCTTTTAAAGAGTTGACAATGAAACAAATCACTAAAGGGATCATAGTTGAAGCTACAGAAGAAGAAAAAGCCGTAACAGAACAATTAGAGATTACAAATCCAAGGCAACCTTATTCCCTTGGTTTTGTTTCAGAAACTTTTACCCCAACTGAAAAAATAGATAATAAAATTTATTCAAAAATTAATGAGAGTCCTTCTCTGCAAATAACAAATATTACTCCTGAATACATCAAAAATAATTATACTTATGGTTTTATTATGATTCTAGGAAAAACAAGAGAAGAAAAAATTGACACATTGGAAAATATGGGGGTAAAATTATTAGGGTATCATTCTTATCATTCGTATAAAGCCAAGATTCCGTTAAATAAGATTAATGAATTGGAGCAATTGCCTTTTGTAAAATGGATTGGATATAGCACTAATAAACAAAAGTTTGATACCGTACTAAACTCTAAATTTGATGATAAGAAGGTGGGATTATGAGGAAAGAAAATCATTTAAAAAGTAGGTTTATGTTAATAAGTTTGACTATTTTTATAGTTATGCTATCTTGTGTGGTTGCACAAGAAGAATTGCCTCTTAAACCAGATACTTATCCTGATGTTGTAAAAGTTATTCCAACAGAACCAGCTCCACAGTGGGTAATTGACAAAATGAATAATTACTTCATCTCAATGATTGGTGAGGATTATTTTGTTGAACATCTTAAGCTTGTAAAGAATCGTACCCTAAGTAGTATGGGTAAATCAGGAGAAAAATATCTTTTTATTTATAATTATACACATAACTTAAAAGACAAACCTAGCGATAATCCTTATAGGGTAGCGCATACATTTAATTTGAGGGCCGATTCAAATGGAGAGTTAGTAGCAGTTAGAGGTGTTAGATATACGGGTCCTAACAAACCCTATAAGTTTTTGATTAGTAAAGAAGAAGCGATATCAATAGCAGCTGAATTTGGTCTGACAAGGCCTTTTTTTAAAACGGCGGGTAGCGAGGCATACGTATATTATGGTAACCAAGGGTATAATACGGACACTCCTGTTGAGGAAGGCACCTATGCGTGGGAAATGTCATCATTCAGGAATTGTATTCCCGGAAAACGTGTGGAAGCTTTGTGGGTTGATGTTGATACTGGTGATATTATTACTACAAAATCGGTTGAATCGGACTGTAAAGGGGAGGAATTGGGTTCCACTAATGATAGTATCCAAACAGACAATATTAGTATTAGAGATAGCATTAAAGAGATAAATTATACTGAAGAATTAAAGGAGAGGATAAATAATTTTAATAATAGAAATTCAAGTATTACCCAAAGAATAATCAAATGGATTAAAGGATTATTTATAAGAACGGATGAAATAAAATGAAAAGAAAAATAAGTTTTGGTTTATTAATATGGATTAGTCTATTTTTTATAACCTTATCTTGTGTGGTTGCAATTGGAATGTCAGAAGAAAAACTTACTAAACCAGATAGTTATCCCATAGTTAGGAAGGTTATTCCTACAGAAGAAGAAAAATCAATAACAGAGCAATTAGAAATCACAAATCCCAAACTGCCTTATTCCCTTGGGTTTGTCTCAGAGTTATTTACCCCTACAGAAAAAATAGATAGTAAGATATACTCAAAAATTGAAGATATTCCTTCTCTGAAAATAACGGATACCACGCCACAATATGTTAAGGATAATTATACCTATGGTTTTATTATGATTCTCGGAAAAACAAGAGAAGAAAAACTTGATGTTTTGAAAAATATGGGAATAAAATTGTTAGGATATCACCCCTATCATTCATATAAAGCAAAAATTCCATTAAATCGTATTAATGAATTAGAGCAATTGTCTTTTGTTAAATGGGTAGGATATTCTACAAGTCGGCAAAAATTGGATTCTGAATTAATAGGAATGTTAAACAATGTATCACAAAATAAAGAGGAGATTGTAAAAATATTTATAGCTCTATTTGATAATGATACAAACGAAGAATTTAAAAATATTCTTGAAAAAAATGGTGTTAAAGTTATAAAATATCATCCTAATCTAAATACATACCTCGCTGAGGCCCCCTTAAAATTGATAAATGACACATTAATCAATTTTGATTTTATATTAGCTATTGAAAGATCAAGTTATGGACTTGAAAACCATGACCAAAGCATACCTTTGATTGGGGCAGATTATACCAGAAGTTATGGTTATAACGGAAGCGGTGTGCGTGTAGGGATGGTGGATTCTGGTTATACTAGTGGTCATGAGGATTTAATATCTTATAGTTTATGTGGTGATTGGTCCCAAAGCCCACTTGATTGTTCTGATTCGACAGGTCATGGGACACATACAGCCTGTAGTTTTTTTGGTAGGGGTGAAGCTGATCTAAAGTATAGGGGAGTTGCACCTGGAGTAGAGGATATCACTATAGCTAAAGTAATTGAAGATGATGGTTCTTCTACTGAGGCAGAGATAATTGATGGGTGGGAATGGATTGCAGATGTATCACCAACACCAGAAGTTGTTAGCTCAAGCCTTTCTGTCTATTCTGTTGGTTGTAATGGCACAGATACAGCAAGCAGGGCGATTGATGAAGCTGTTTTTAATGATGGGGTAGTTTATGTGCTTGCAACTGGTAATGCTGGACCTAATTCAGACACATTGCTTACTCCTTCATGCGCTAAAAATGCAATTGCTGTTGGAAATATATATGATCATGGTCATGGACAAGTGGATAATATAAACGCTAGTAGTAGTAGAGGGCCAGCTGATGACTGTTTTGACAGTGATTGTAGACAAAAGCCAGATTTAGTTGCGCCTGGAACTTCTGTTACATCATGTGATAGATTTGATTGGGAAGGATATACAACTAAGTCAGGTACAAGCATGGCCGCACCACAAGTAGCAGGAGTTATAGCTACACTGATTGACCATTACCCCTCATGGAGTGGACACACTTCCTTAATAAAAGCAAGGTTATTATCAACAGCTTTAAATAAAGGAGGAGATAAATCAAATATCGGAAATACCTATGGATTTGGTAAAGTTGATTCTGATCTTGACCATTGGAATATGAATCAGTCAGATGGATGGGTTGGTGGTTTTAGCGAAGGTTCCCTAACTGATAGCGATGAAACTGATTATTATACAATTTATGTACCTTCTGGATCAAAGAGATTAACAGTTGTTCTTGTATGGCATGAACCACCAGCTTCGGCTGATGCATCCAATGCCGTAATTAATGACCTAGATTTATGGGTAGATGGGCAATGGTCTGATTCTTCTGTTGATAATGTAGAACATATCTCAATTGATAATCCTTCGGCTGGCACTATTGATGTAGAAATTTATGCTTATAACATCGCCCAAGGTCCGCAAGCGTGGGATTTGGCTTATATGATCACTAGAGGCGACCCAACACCAGTCACCAATCTAACCAACAAAACAAGCAACACTTCTATTTATATCAACCAACCATTCACTGTCACAGCAAAGGTTTCACCATCTGAGTTTGTCGCTTCAGGTGTATCCACCAATATCACTGTTCCGTCTGGCGTTACAGTATTGTCAATGAATACAACAAGAGAAGATGGAGTGTTTATGAATTATACAGGTTCAGAACAGAGCATCGAAGGAGTAGATAGAATAAATTTGGGGGATATTATAGTTGGGGATTCCAGAGAAGTGACTTGGGTCTTAAAAGCAACCACATCAGGAACAAAAAACATCTGTGTCAATACCAATTCAGACAATGCCGGAATAAACTCTAGCTGCATGAATATTGCAGCATCCAATCCCCCTCCTGAAAATTGCACTAATAATATTGATGATGATCTTGACAGCTATACTGACTGTGATGATGGGGACTGTACAGAGGGAACGTCTTGCGGAACAAACCAATGGTGCTGTGGTTCTGGTTGCTCGACAAACGGGGGAAGTTGCTCATGTGCCGGAATTAGTGGCCTATCATGTGTAGATGGCACATGCAACACTTATAACGAAGCATGTTGTGATGGGGAATTAGGGAGAAATATGCAATGTTCCGGTATATCTTTGGAATGTATTGGTGGGGTTGGTTCGTGCGTATATGCAACTTGTGGTGCCCCTCAATGGTGCGATGGGTTGACACCTGGCGGCTCGGTATGTGAGGATTCTCCAGGAATTTATAATGAATTAGCTTGCGAACTTCTTGGAACTGATTGTTATTATCAAGGAGAAAATGATTGTAATACCCCTTCTGGTTGTGATGAAAAGGACGAAAATGACTGCTCAGCCACTTCAGGATTCCAGTGTGAATGGCAAGATACTTACCTTGATAATGTTGTAGAAGAGTGCGAGTATACTGATTGTGGAGCCATATCACTATGCGATGAGCAGCAACCAGGATATGATTATGCAAGCTGCACAACCGGAGACCAAAGCTATTTTGCCGATCAATGCACATCTTCCTGTCAAGGAGAAGATAGAGGAGATAACATCTGCAGGAGCAGTGCTTTTGCCGCTGGCTGTACTGCAGATGCTGAATGCGACGGGTTAGAAGCAGGTGTAGAATGTAGTGCAGATTGCATCCATTTTGCCAGCGAAACAGAAGGAAGGACAGCAATAGAGCAGGGAATAAACAATTCTGTAATAGGGGGCGCAATCATCTATACAGATTATTATATCAGATACCTAAACGAAAGCAGAGAGGTTATAGGATTATTTGATAAAATAACAGAAAACCTAAACCAGACATGGGCATTCAATTATATAACCGCTGGCGAATTGTTTACCAATATGGGAAATTTGACAAATAAGGTTTATGTTTTAGAGCTGACAAATAGAACAATGGCAAACGTAACCTCTGAAATAGAGACTTTTATTGATGCAACAAAGATATAATAAAAAACTTACTCCAGCGGAACCTGGCTCCAAAGCGTCCAGTCATTGCTCGGCGAATATGATCCGAAGACATAATAAGGCATCTGGCCCCTGCCGAAATAGGAATTCTGCACATCAGACCACCTCACTGGCGCCCCCGGCCTCACGGGGCCTGCTGCAGAATAGATAGGGGAGCCGAAAGTCTTCCATGCCTCTGTGAGCATCCTTGTCACATCCCCATAACCTTCAGAGAGATAAGCGCCAGTATATCCTCTTTTTTTCAGGTAAGCGATAGCATCTACAACGGGCATGTCACCATGTCCTGCAGGAAGGTTTGCATGGCCGTAACCGAAACCGTCTGCGATATGGATATGCCCTATTATCCCTGCCTTGTCCATCTTCTTTATCTGCTCCATGTACCATTCGTTGAATCTCTGCGTGAACTGCGCTTCATTCTCGCCTTCATGCCTCTGGTAATATCTCTTCCACATGCCTATGTGCTCTGTGTCGAGCGTCGCCTTTATGTGCTGTGCAGCGGCCTTTTTCGCCTGGTCCTCATTGAACCCCCTTTCCCTCATGAGCCTCTCTGCCATCCTCTGTCTCCCCATCTGGACAAGCTCTATCATCTCTTCAGGATGGCTGCCATATCCCATCTCAGGGAAGACCTGCTCAGGCGCTACAAAGACAGGCTTCGGCAGTCTCCTTGCATTTGTCTGGTCCATCGCATATATTCCCACTTCAGCATAAGACGTTGCTGATTTCTCTTTTGCATATCTCTCTATGGGTTTTGCATGTGATTTGAACAATTCCTGCTCCTTTGCCTGCTGCTCATAACCTATTGAAGCCTGATGAGTGTGTTCTATGTGGCTCCTGTAATCCCTTATCTCTTTCTCAAGGAATTCCGAAGGAAGCTTCATATCCTTAGGCAGAATCCCATAATCCTGCTCAAATTGCCTTTTCAGCTGCCATTTGTCCTCTTCGGGTGTTGCGGCTTCGAGCTGTTTATAAAAATCAAGGGATTTCTTGAATTTTTCAAGTTTTTCCTGGAACTGCCTCATCTGCACTCCGTGGTACAATGCCCATCCTCTTGCCTGCCCTGCGTTCGTCTCTATGTTGGCGTGCAATAATGCTTCCTCGGGGGTTATCCATTCTTCCTGAGGCCTTTCCATGTTCCTCTCTTTCGCCTCTTCGACAAAATCGTCCCATACCATCTTCCTTACCCTGAACCTGCCGCTTTCAGTATCATAGACCGGCACCCTGCTTTCTCCGGTTAATTTTCTTTTCTCATAATCGATATAATCCCCTTTCTTCACCTGCACCTTCTGGCCGTTCTCGTTAAGGTATTCATAATCATCATCCGCTCTAAGCCATATGGGCCTGTAGACCTCCTGGTTCTTCCTTACCTGCTGGATCACCTGGCCGGTCCTGTCATCGACAATCCTCATTATGGCCCTCTCAGGCTCCTCCTCATAATGCTTGAATATGTATCTCCCGTACTCGTCCCTTGCCCAGGCCTGTTCTGACATTGGCCTCTGGTATTCCCCTGTATGGACGACGACTGCGCCTCCCTGAGTCACGTCTGCTGCAAAATTCACGGCCTTCTTGACCTCATTGACAAAGGCTTCCCTCTGCTCATCCACAAAGCCCCTTTCCGGCCCTGCGAAACCGCTTAGGTTGCCTATCTGTGAAGGAGTATGCACTGACGCGATCTTGATCTCGTTGGCTCTTGCCAATTCCCTGAGATCCTCCCTTTTCTGGACGCCATAGCTCTCGACACCAGTGCCGGGCTCTGAGCCTGCAGGCACTGCAGAAAGCTCGACAGAAGCGGCTCCTTTGAATATTGCTGCCTTCACTGTCTCTACGAAGGTTCCTCCTCCTGCCCTTCCTTCTGTGACTGTCTGGCCGATCTCATTCACGCCAAGGATCGGCTCCCCTCTTGTGGCTGCGCGTATAGGCCTGTTCAGATTTGTAGAACCAGTATAGACGGCATCTGCCTCGCTGACAGAATTCGCAGCATATTCCCTGTCCATAGAACTTGAGTATGAATAAGGTTCGCGTTCATTGAATATCATCTTAGCCTCTTTTTCCGGAATATCCTGGAATGCTTCTTTTTCTGATTATTATCCTTTTAGGTTTATTAATTTTTCCTGGTTTTTCCTGTCCTCTCCTGTTCCGGTTCATCTCGCATACCAGTGAAGGAGCTTGTCTATCTGCTTGCTCATGCTCGCCTCTTCATGCAGGGATTCGCCTGCTGTCTTGTATTTCTGATCCATCCTCTCCCAGTCATTCTTTATCATCTCAAGCTCTTCCTTGTACTTGGACTCATATTTCATGAACCTTGCAGGCTCAGTCTCCGCCATCGTCTGGAGCTGATAGACCCTGTCTTTCATGCCTTCGAGCTTTGCAGTGTACTGGGTCTGATGCTGCGCCTCGTCCATGCTCCTCTGGAGGTTATCCTTGTCAAGGACCTCCTCAAGGGCCCCTCTTCTCCTCCTGAACTCGATATCTTCAAGTGTTTTCCCTTCTGCACCCTTTCCTGCAGGTGCGCCCCCCTCATTTTCTGATCTCCTGTCGCTGACAAACCTCTTTGCCTTGAAGATCTCCTTTTCTTCGGATGTGAACAGGCTGTCGATATCGACTGATGCCAGCTGGGGTATCGGCATGTCCCTCTCTATCTCCTCTTTTATCTCGATCTCCCTCTCTGACTCCACCATCAGCTTCCTGGCTTCTTCTATCTCTTTCCTGCTCTTCTCCTCAAGCTCTTTCAGGACCTTAAGCCTCCTTTCAGGGCTGAGCTTCTTCAGCTCATCAGCGTCAAAATCTGTCATTTTTTATGGCCTGTGCTTCAATGGTATTTCCTGCAAAATTGTCAAAAACTTAAAAATTTTAATGGAAGCCTGGATGCGTTTAGCTTTAAGGAGTGGTGTTAATGAACGGTTTTAGTGAGCATGATCAGTATATCCAGCCGTGCGCTGCCTTGACCCTTTTCGTGATTGCATATATCACTTTTTTCGCATCGCTTTTTGCAGCATCTTTTGCATCCTCTAGCTCTAAGGCCTCATCCTTCGTTAGCTTGCCTATTATCCATCCGCACTTCTTGCAGTATTTGGCTTCGTTGTTGTTCTTCGCTCCGCAGGCGGGGCATTTTATGGCGACGTTAACCGGCTTGAAAGCACCCACAAGCTCTCCGGCGCCCCTGAAAGCCGCTCCGAACGGCCCGAGCATTGTCTCATGCGGCGCTTTCGGCTTTTCCCATTCCTTGCCCAATTCTTCCCCTGATTCTGCAAGATATTTCTCAAGCTCTTCCCCTAAAGAGGTATATGCTGCCTGGACAGATGAGTCTATGTTGCCCAGCAGATCAAAGGCTTCCTGGTCCCTGAATTTCTTGTACTGCTCGAGCTGCTTCCTTGTCCATGAATATGCCCTGAATGTTATGACTACCCTTCCCACATGGATGGGCCCTCTCTGGTATCCCTCCTGCACGAATTTCATCTCAGGCCTTGACCTGTAATCGAAATGGACGTCCATCACTGAATAGCAAAGGCCTTTTGCAAACGGCTTCAGCGCCAGGAACTCTATCTCTATCATCGAGCCTTCGAAAGCAGATATCAGGTTAGGGGAATCCATCTTCGACTCGTCCATAGTGAGCCTCTTTATGTTCTTCATGTAAGGCTTGACCCAGTTCATGTACATCTTTATTATGTCATAATGCTGCCTGAGGTATTTCAGCGTGAAGACCCTCCTGCTCTTGTGCTCCCTGTATGTGTGCTCTTTCCATATGATGAATGTCTTCAGCTTCCTTGCAAGGACCTCCCTGACTTTCCTGTTGAACTTCAGGCCCTCGATATAATCCTGCACTTTTGTTGAAGACATGGGCGGAGCTGCGAAAAAAATGTCAGGCAGGGTAGTGAAACCGAGCTCCCTTGACATGCCGTACACAGATGCAGGATTTTTTGCTCCCCCTTCAACAAGGTCTATCCAATACCCTTTGAGGCTTATCTCAGAAGGCTCGTCGTTCTCATAGCTCCGGTCATACAGCTCAAGCCTCTCGTCCAATATCCTCAGCTCCCTCACGAGCTGGAACAGCTCCTTCACCATCTTCCCTATGGTCGCAAGGAACTGGCTGACCTTGTCCTGCTGCAATCCCAGTCTCTGCTGGGCAACGCCGAAAAATGCCGAGTTCTCTGAAGCTGCAAAGACATCAGTGACCTTGAGGAACTGCGAGTATTCCATCTCCTCCCTGAGATTATCCAATATCCAGAAGTAGACCTCTTCGATCGACTGGTTGTGTTTCTCATGGATGAGCCTCATCCTCTCTACGGGCTTCGGCCATCCTGTGAGCATCTTCTTATGGATGACTTCCTCTGCCTCTTCTTCCTCAAAACCGAAATCGGTCACGTGTGTCATTTTGATTGCATCCCTTGTTTTGTGTGCTTTGATTATTTAAATACTTTTTGATGTTTTGGCCGGGTTTTTCTTTTATCTTTCTTTACCCTTTTTATCCTTATTCGTCTTCTTTCGTTCTCTCCTTGTACAATACTGCGATGAAGCCTACCTGATGGACCAGATGCGATCCGGTCATCCCTGCTATCTCTTTTGCGAGCTCTTTCTTGCTTTTCTGCTCCATGGACTGCTTCAGGAACTTGACTTTTATCAGGCCCTTGTTCTTGAGCTGTTTTTTCGCCTCCTGTATGACTGTTTCTGTGATGCCGGCCTTGCCTATCCATACTACCGGCCCAAGGTCATAGCTCGCTGCTTTCAGCTGCTTTATCTTCTCGTTGCTCAATCCGTCCTCATCATTGTTCCCGTTTTTCATCCTTATCCCCTTTTTTATCGTTATCTTTTATTATTGCCATCGTCCGTGATGTCTTCTCATGCCTTTCTCGGGTGCTCGTGCTCAAGCTCGATCCTCTTCTTCAGCTCATTGATCTGCTCAAGCTTCGTAAGGCTCACTTTCCTGTAATCTCCCTGCGTCTCCTCTATCAATGTTGATACTTTCTCCCCTCCGAGGAAGTACGGCAATATCACATAGTCCGCCCCTTCCCTGTACAATATGAGGGCATCTTCTATCACTGATGCCGTAAGGTAGACGATTGCGCGGGGGTTTTCCCTCTTCACCTTTTTCAGCAGGAAGGTATTATCCTTGATGTCAGGCACAGTCGATATGACAAGCTCTGTCTTCCTGAGATCCAGCCTGTTAAGTATCTCGGAATCCCCTATGTCCCCGTATATGCACTGTATTTTCCTGGAGATCATCCTTTTTATTATGTCTGGATTGAAATCTATCACAAGGAAGCTCTTCTTCTGTTTTGTCAGCATCTTGAATATGTTGTAGCCTATCCTGTCGTAGCCTACCAGGACAACATCATATTTCAGCTCCTGGGGGAGGTACTGGAGATTCTCGCATGTCTCCTTGACATCGAACAGGGCCAGCGGTCTTGAGAATTTCTCGTAGATCCCGCTCTCGAATTTTATCATGTAGGATGTTATGGTTATCGTGATCACTGCTATTATCACCATCAGGGAAAAAGTCTCATTCGAGACATAGCCTGAAGCAAGACCCTGCGCAGCTATTATCATGGAGAACTCGGATATCTGTACCAGGGATATTGCAGTGAGGAATGACGTGCGCTTGGTATACCTGAATAAGGCGGATATGATCATGAGGACCAATGGCTTGAATATGAGCACTATCACAAGGAATGCTGCCAAAGGGATCATTATCCTGCTGAAGCTCGAAAGGACGACGCCCAGGCCGAGTGACACGAAGAATAATGTCACGAAAAAATCCCGCAGAGACCTCACTTTTCCCACTATCTCTATGTTATAGGGGAGGTTTGCAAGGCTTATGCCCGCTATGAATGCCCCTATCGCTATCGAGAACCCTATGTATGAGACAAGTATCGAGAACAGGAAGCATATCCCCAATGACAGCAGCAGCAGCAGCTCCTGTGATTCTGCCGCTTTCTTAAATATCGAGGGGAAAAGATATTTGCTTGAGAGGTATGCTAGGACTATGAGCGCAGCTGCTTTTGCAAGCGAAAGGAGGATGAATGCAGCTGATATCCCTTTCAGCGTGATGAGGGTGGATAATGCGAACAGCGCTATCACATCCTGTATGAGGAGTATCCCGACGACGATCCTGCTGTGCAGAGTCTCCAGTTCGCCTTTGTCAGACAGCAGCTTCACTACGACCATTGTCGAGCTGAATGAGAGTATCATCCCTATGTATATGGCTTCAATGCCGCCATAGCCGAGCATGACTGCCACCCAGAATCCTGTAAGCGCGACCAGTATGACCTGCAATACACCCATCACTATCGCAGCAACACCTGTGTCCCTGAGCTTATTTATGTTGAGTTCCAGGCCCACTATGAACAGGAGGAAAGCTATGCCTATCTCGCTCATCGTCTTTATGACATCAGAACCTGTTATCAATCCAAGGATCGGGCCCAGGAGTATGCCCGCAAAGATATATACAGGGATGATGGGCTGCTTCATGAGCTTTGCTATGTAAGCGCCTATTGTGGCTATTATGAACATGATGCCGATCTGGAAAAATATGTCCATGCTTGTCCTCTTTTTTTATTTATTTTTTATCTTAATACTAAATGTAGATTCTCTACGATATCCGAAGCGATGAATGTCCTGCCTCTCTTCTTCAGCAAATAGTCTCCCACTTTTCCGTTGAGATAAGCGGCCATGCATGCTGACCTGAACAGGTCTCTTGTCTGGGCAAGAAACCCTGCGCACAGTCCTGCAAGCACATCTCCTGTGCCTCCTTTTGTCATGACAGGATTGCCTGTGCTGTTGTAGGCGATCTTATCCTTTGAGACTATCATATCTATAGGGCCTTTCAGCAACATCACATTATTCCTGAGCTTTTTCCTGTAATCATCGCTTTTCAGCCTGCTGTTCTTCAGCAATATCTCAAATTCCTTCCTATGGGGGGTGAGTATCGAGTTATCGACGTCCTGCAGCCTTATCGCCTTCAGGGCGTCCGCATCTATCACCATGGGCTTTTTCATCCTGGTCAGATTCTTCACGACCTTTTTTATGAAAGCCATTGTCTCTTTTTTCCTGCCTATGCCGCAGCCGATCTGGATCACGTCTGCTTTTCTTGCTTCTTTTATGATATCATTTGAATGTCTCATCGTAAAATAATCCCCTTTGTACTTCTTTGTTATTATGTCCGGGCTCAATGCATTCGCAGCCCAAGCGACCTTGGCAGGGGCAGCTAGTTTGGCGATATCTGCCCCTGCTCGTAGGACGCTCTTGGCAGCTGTCGCTGCCAATATTGGCGCTCCTGCAAAATCTGCACTTCCTCCGATAATCATGACTGTGCCGAAGTCCCCCTTATGCGAGGCTTTCTTTCTCTTCGGCATCTTTAGGATTGATTGTGTGAGGTATCTCATTTTTGCCAGGTCTTTATCGTTTTTATCTTGTATCTTAATCTTATCATCATCTTTATCATCTCATCATCCTATCTCATCAAGATAATCCTGCTGCGGCGATGCGACAGGCGAATTGAAAAGCATGCACAGGTTCCTTGTCTTCATCCTGTGGCTTATCACGATGTCCCTCAGCTCTTCGAAATCTGCGAGCTTCCTGTTCCCCATCGCTGCCTTTGCGGTCTTCACTTTCTTCAGCTTCATCCATTCACCTCTTCTTCCCCTTTCTTCGAGAGGATTATATTCCCCTTGCTGTCAATGCTGACCTTGATGTCATTGCCTTTGGCCCACCCCATCGCATCTATCAGTGCCTTCGGCAGGGTTATCTTGTACTGCTTGTTGAGATCGAACTGGAGTTTTACCATTCTTTCTGCGCCAAATCTTTCCTGACTGATTTTATTTACTTTAATTATGTATAATTTAAGGTATCTTTCTATATACAACTATATGTTTTTTTTAAGGTATTTAATTATACATATATAAATATTTCGATTTTAAAGGCTTCAGATTGTGTTTTGAGAGATTTTGACTAGGTTTTTGTAGTAACTATTTAGTGGTTAATAATGGAAAGGTTTATATAGGAGTAGTATTTAGTACTCTGAAGTGGTTTTGTATAAGAAATATGTATGGAAAAAGATAAAAAGGTATGAAAGAGGAATAAGATGGATGAAAGACCTAGAAGAGAATTTTTAGGAAACCTATGGACAGGCGCAAAGGCAGCAGCAGGCATCTCTACGGCTTCGAAGGTGTTGGAGCTATTGCTTCCTGATAACGCAGTCGCTCAAGAAGAACAGCCATCAAGATCCCTTGGTCATGAAGCAAACGGGTACATATTGACTGTCGAAGGTTATTATGATGCAGACAAGATGATCCAGGCAGATGATACATTCAAGCTGCTTGAGTTCTTCATCAGGAAACCGACTGTCATAAACAACAAGGTCTATTTCGAATATATATCCCCCTCCCCGGCAGAAGACCATCAAGGCAAGACAGGCATACTTACAGGAGAAGAACCTCGTTTGGATGGTTCAAGAAAATTTATCTATTCCCCAGGAAGCATGTATATAAACAGATCAGGTGACATACAACCGGTCCTACTGCATGAATTCGGCCATTGCTGGTTTAAATTCATGGATTTCCTTGTGGACAAAGAATGGGTGGATGCATTCAACAAAGTTTATTGTTCTTCAAAACCAAAAAAACAGGTGAGATCCAGGCGAAGATGTTCATGAATCATGTCTTGACTAAAGAACATTCTGATCTGCTTCAGGATGGGTTCAGGATATATAATGCTTATGTTGAGAAAGCGAAGGACGACCTAAGAACTAAAATCTTAGCACCAATTAATCGCTGAACAAATCAAAACTTTTTGAGGATAAACAATAACAAAATGAAACACAAGCTATCAATATCAATGGATGAGGAGACTATCCTTGCGCTGTTCGACAAGATCAGGCAGAGCAAGGGAGATCTCAGGAACAAGAGCCATGCTATAGAGATGGCTGTGAAGAAGTTTGTCGAGGGGAACCAATGATTGATCCTAGATCAGAAAAAACGAGAAGATCATCGATATTCTCAAGGAGGAGACCGGATGAAGATGCCCCTAAAGAGAATGATCAGAAGAAATTATATCTTATCGTAGATGTGGGGGGACAGCCTTTCGCCCTTGATTATAATCTTTTAAAAACAGATATAAAGCCGATGGATTACCTCAAGATCGCAAAAAGGCAGGATTCAGGCCTTTATCTCCTGACGGACCAGAAGAGGACGAAGCATGGCACTGGCACGATAAGCCACCAGTTATTGCCGGTCTACCTTGCAGGCGTCCTGGGCTTAGAAGAGAGCATAGACCATGACTCAAAGCATTATATGCTGATAAAGAGGAGCCTTACAGGGATCCCGACGCATATCCCTGATGAGAAAACAGGGAAAAAGACAGAGCTCAACTTCAGCCTTGCGCTCATAGCGGGGAAAAGGCCAGATTTCATGGCATTCGACGATAAGAGCACCAGGAGGTTGCCTTCAACTTATTGCCCTGCAGGGATTGTAGATAAAGAGAGGGTGATCCCCATAATCGATCTTGAAGTCTCGCTGAACAGGTTCACTGACAGGTTCTGCCAGATCTATCCTGAGCTTTCGCAGTATTATCCTTTCAGCAAAGATTTCAAATATAAGGAGTCTGACGGATTTTGAGCTTCTAGGCAGGCCTATTGGGAAAATCACTTCCTGACCTTGGCTCCGCCGGAAGGTATGACTTTGATTATATCGTCCAGGTCTCCGCCGATCTTCGCCCTTATCTTCTTCGCTGTCTCAGAAGTCTTCTCATTCCCCTGCGAGATCTCCACATACTTCTTGCAGTGCGCCTTGACTGCATTGACAGAAGCGCCCATCACCCTGCCGTCATCAAGCATGCCTATGGCGATATTCAGCCTCGGCTTCACGTAATTCGTCTTGCCCCTGATCATGAAAGCGCCTTTCGGAAGGAATTCCCCTGGCTGCGCTGTCTTGGAAACCTGATCGGGATTCACCCAGAAAACCTCTGTTGTGGACATGCCTAATTTCCATGCCCTAGAATAAGCGCATGTAGTGTCTGCAACCTCCTGCAGTGTCTTTTCTGTGGGCTTTTTGCCTGGCTGAGAATTAGCCTTCACTATGAAGAACGGCGAGCCCGCCATGTCAGTATGGAACACAAGATCATCCTTTTCAGCGTGCTTCTTTATCATGATCTCGTTCGTCGTGGCATCCCTGCCTCCGACAACAAGGAAACCTTCAGAGCTGAAGAACCACCTGAATTTCTCGTACCATTCCTGCTTCCTTGCCTTCTTCTTCTCGACAGCCTTCTTCTGCTCTTCTTTCTTCACAAGCCTCTCTTTTTCCTCATGATGCAGCCTCTCAAGCTTTTCCCTTGCAGAGGCTATCGCTTTGTTTATGCCGTCTATCTTTCTCCTGGCCTTCTTGGCCTTCTCGAAGTACACCTCGGCGTTCTGTTCCACTGATTTGTTCAGGTCAAGCTCCATCTGCATGATGGAGATGATGTAGGGCTTGTTTTTAAGGTTTTTGGTCGGGAAGGGAGAGATTTGTTTGATAATATTTCTTATTGAGATGGAGAAAGTGTGCAATTTTTTCCTCAAAAACCGTCCCGCCCCTATCTGATAAACTGACGGACATCCCACCCCGTCGCATGAATGTGCTCAGAAGTTGCATCGGAGAGCACAGACATTTGAAAGCGAGGCAGCAACGAAAAGTTTACAATTTTTCTAGTTCCAAAACAGTATGTGTTATAACAACAGAAAACTCCTGGTTTAGCTGCTTCGCTTCGTTCAGCAGCAATGGCGCGCTGGGAAGACAAAAATTTCAAGGATTCTTGGGGATCTAATCCAAATCCGCAGAAATTTTTGGCTGACAGGGCAAGCTTTTTTACTGTCCATTTTTTCTCAAGTAAAAAAGTTGTCCGTGAGCGCCGCCAATATTGCTGCTGCCCTGATAATATGTCATGAAAATCCGCAAAAGCGCCCTACCAAGCACCGAAGTGCTTGGCTTGATCGGACGCTTTTATTTATAACGGATCCCATAAAAACACGAAGTGTTTTTAGGGTGCCAAAAATCCCAAAAGGATTTTTGTGCATTCAGGACGCTGAAAACCCAGAGAATGCAAAGATGGACCCATTCATCCGCAGATTGAAATCTGCGGCTTTCTGGGTTTTCCTCGTAAAAAATAACCATAGTCTCAAAAACTCCATCAAAAAGAGTATCTATATAAACAACCTCATATTTAACCCCTTATGGTCGTCAGATACAAGCAAAAATGCACCCGCTGCAAGAAAAACTACGTTCTTTCGGGCTGGAGGGACAGGTACCCTTTATGCTATGAATGCCAGAAAAGCGAGCTTGTGGGCAATATAAAGGATCCTAAGATGAAGAAACTGTTCAATATCCCTGAAGAGTATTACAGGGAAAACGCCTTCCTCAGGAACATAAAGATAACCTACCTAAAATTCAAGAGGCTCACTGACCCGCAGATCGAGGCTTTCAAGAAGGTCGCCAAGAAGATGAAAGATGAGAAAGCCGGCATCAAAAGCGATGATAAGAAGAACAGATAGGGTGCCGGATGGAGATTTCTGTTATCGCATCAGGAAGCAATGGGAACTGCTGCCTGGTTGAAGAGAAAGATGTTTCTATACTAATTGACGCAGGGAAGAGCTGCAGGGAGATAGAAAAACGCATGAATTCCATGGGAAAAAGCCTTGAGAATGTCAATGCATTGCTCATCACACATTCCCATTATGACCATTGCTCAAGCGTAGGGATTGTCTCAAAGAGATACGGCCTTCCGATATACCTTATGAAAGATGTCCACTCATTGATCGATGACAAGGTAAGCGAAGCTGAAAAGAGATTCATCTCTCCAGGGAAAAGCTTCACGGTAAAAGGCGTTGAGATAAGGCCTGTCGCTACTTCGCATAATGTCCCTTCGTGCGGGTTCGTCATAGGCGGGTTCGGACTGTTCACCGACACAGGCATTGTGACCAGGGAGATGGAAGCGATGTTCCCGAAGCTCAGGTGCGCCCTGCTGGAATCAAACCATGACATCGACATGCTCATAAACGGGGCTTACCCTGCATTCCTGAAGCAGCTGATATTGTCGGACAGGGGCCATCTCAGCAATGTGCACGCAAGCAAGTTCATACAGGAGAAAGGGCAGAATCTCTCGCATGTCCTTCTGGGCCATCTTTCTGGAAATAACAATACGCCTAAGGCAGCAAGAGCCGCATTTGAAACCCTTGTCAAGAGGAAGATCGACTGCCATATCTGCTCAAGGGAGAGCATAAGCGGAAGCTGGGTAATTTGAGAAAAAAGCCGGGAAAGAAGGTTTGATTCTGATCGGGTATTTATCGATGCATGGGCATATGACTGATATGGTCATATAGGATGATTGAAGATTTTAGGGGGTATCAGTACCGGGATTTGTTGCAAACTTTATAGTAGTTACAGATAGAAATATTTATATAAAGAAAATAAACTTTTACTGTTATGGACGAAATCGAAAAGATCATAAGCCTATGGAAGTCAAATATCCTCAATCCATCCTGTTTAAAAAGCTGCGACCATCTCTGCTGCAGTAAGGACTTCAGTCTTACAGAAGAGCAGGCAAGGCTCATCTTCAGCATAGACGGGAAGATGTATTTTCCATCGGGGAAGAACGGACAGCCGCTCCTCGGGAACAATGATGATGCACAGGACGGAAATCCCGAAGGCGATCAGGATATGATTTTCAGGACAAGATTCTCAATTGCAGAGGAATACTGCCCCATGCACAAGGAAGGGAGATGCGGCATCTATGATAACCCTCTAAGGCCGAAAATCTGCTCGGATTTCCCGGTCTTCGCTGATGCAGGGATAAGATTGGTCGTCTATGACTCTTCATGTAGCAGGACAGAGCGGGGATCAGCATTGGCTGTCTTCTCAGAGGCGATCAGGCAGGGATACAGGGTGATAGACTGCGCTGAAGACATGGAGATAACAATAAAGGACGGCAGGATGCACAAGGGCATCATCGAAAAAAAATAATGTAAGAATCCAGAATAAGAGTATAAATGGCCTAATCATCGTCCCCGTCATCATCTTCTTCTGCAGCGCCTTTCTTCTTCCCGGCCTTCATCTTCTTCGTTATGCCTATCTTCTTCTTGCACTTGCCGCATTCGAAGACATAAGAAGGCACCCCTTCAAAAGATTTCCTCTTATAAGGAGTAGTGGCTTCGCCTACATTCCCGCAGAACGGGCAGGCATATTTCACTTCAACAGTCAGCTTAGGCTCATGGACTTCTTTTGATTCTGTATAAGCACACTCAGGGCACACATAAATCTTTGCCCTGATTTTCTTATGGCCAGTCTCATCTTTAGGCTTGCCCATCTTTGCCTTCCTGCATTTCGGGCAGTCCATCTTATAGACCCACGCCATTATCTTGCCGTTATTGCCCTCTCCGAATGTTCTCCTTGTGAAATAAACGCATTCGTTTATCGAGCCCGGTAGTTTCAGTGCCATGTTATCACCTTCTCTCCCTCATTTTTTCCTTATTGCAAAAGATTTTCCCTTCTGGTACCACTTCTTTGCATGGTAATGATAATATTTATAGTTGAAATACCTGTATATCTTCTCAAGGTACGGCGCACCCTCAACTCCGCAGATATACGCCCCAAGTACGATCACGGGCCAGCTTATTATATAGACTATAAGGCTCAGGTATCTCCATAACCTGCTGTCATAAAAAAGTATGAAGGAGACTGTTGTTATCTTGCCTATGATGAGGCTTACAAGGACAAGCGCCAATCCGAGGAAGAGTTTAGGGTTCATTTTGTTGTGGGTGGCGGCGGTTATATATTAATGTTTTCCAGCCTTAGTGCAGTCAAGTTAAGTGTCAAAGCCGCTACTGCCTAGCGGAGTCCAAGTTCTAAACAGAGAATTACAAATAAATCTGACGCCCATCAGAATATAGGATAGGCACGGAGCGTGGTGCTGGTCTTAAGGCCCATTACTTGACTGCATTTCCAGCCGTTTAACTTCAATACTCACTGCGTTCTCATCCACCCTTATATCCTTCGGGCAGAGCACGAATTCATAGCCGTTCTTGCTGCAGTAATCGATGAGCTTCTGCTTCTCTGCATCATTCTTGAACCCGACGACCGCATTAAGGCCTCTTTTTTCAGCATGGAAGACATCAAATCCTTCTTTTTTCAGGTCTTTCCTGATTTTTTTTGATTTCTCAAGGAAAAACAAAGTCCTTTTTTCTGCATCCTCAAGCTTCTCAAGCAGTTTTTCTGCATCGCCATCAAATTCAAGTCCAGGATAGATATCTTCTGTCTTCTCAAAGTATTCTTTCTTATCCGTAGAGATGAATCCTCCTGTGCCCAGGTTCACAGGCTTCCACCTGCCGAAGCTTCCGACGATGATATCCGAATATTTCCCATTGCACAAACTGTCGTCAGACATTCCTATCGCGCCTGTGGCATCTTCAATCAGCAGACATCTGTTTTTCCTGCATATTTTTGAGATCTCAGGCATGGGCTGTTCTGCGAAATAGCCTGCGAAGCTTGTGACAATGAAAGCTGCTGCGTCTTTGTCCTTTGTTTTCTTCTCAAGGTCTTCAAGGTCTATCAATCCCCTGTCTGTCTTCACTTCCACAGCTTCAAGCCCGAACTTCTTGGGATATTTCCTGAAGGATATCCAGCCACCTTGGTCAGGTATGAGGACGATCTTCCTTTTACTGATCCTGCTTGCTATGCACAGCGATGCGAGTATAGCAGAATTGCCTGAATTAAGTATTTTGGCATGCTTGTGCCTTGTGAGCTCTTTCAGCCTGCCCGTGATCTTTTCTTGGATTTCCATAATAAATAAGAACTTAGGCCGATATATAAATCTTATTCGGTTGAGCATTCACCAATCCAAACTTTTATATACTTCAAAAACACTATATATCATTCATATAGGGGTTGGTTGAAGAGGTGGGAGTCGTGTCATGGAGAGCAAGCCACCACAGGATGACCTCGTCAAGAGGATAATCAAGTTTCAGGACGAAGAGATATCAAGATTTCTTAGGGAGAAGATAAATGTCAGAGTTCTCGGCGATATCGGCGTTATAGTCGATGATTCTGTCCTGCGTTCATTGCGAGAGCCGACAAAGAAAGGCATATTGGCCGGTCTTGAGATTTATCTTAAGGCAAAAGGCAGGGAAGGGAAACCATTATATCCCATCAGCTTCGATGACATACCCTCTCAACAAAGGCATTATATGATCTTATAAGAGACGAATCAATGCAGAAGCAGATATTTGATAATATCATCTCTACCCTCCCTGAGAGGGACGCAATGTTCTATTCCCACTATGTCTCTGAGAGATACAGGGAATTTGCTTATAAGGAGTCGTTTCACAGATATAAGGGAATATTCAGGAAATGCACACTGCCCACATCGATCAACCAATCTTTACGCTATGCCCAGGACGCCCATTCAAAGTCATGAGCACAACCCTGCTCTCTTTCTGCTCATCCACTATCCTGTAATCAGAATGCTTCTCGATCTCCTTCGCGAACTCGACGATATCCTTATGGTAAGGCATATTCGCCTTCTCAAGCTTCTGCCTTGATGCGCCTACGAACATGTATGCCTTGACCTCGAGGAAATCAGGCTCTGCTTTCTCGATCAGCTTCGCATAATTCTCAGGCTCGGCCATATTATAGCCCTTTACAAGCGTAAGCCTTATCGCAGTCCTTGTCTTCTTCTTCAGCTTCATCCCTTTCAATGCTTCAAGGGACCTATTGAGCCTTTCCCAGTAATCCTTATTCGATGGCCTGCAGACTTTCTTGTAGATCTTTGCATTCGGCGCAGCCAATGTCATGTAAAGCTGTGTAGGCGGTTCCATCTTCTCCATCACTTCAGGAAGCTGGCCGTTCGTTACGACAAAAACAGTGCATTTCCTTTGCTTGAGCTCCCTTATCAGCTCGCTGAGCTTAGGGTAATAAAGCGTCTCTCCGGTGAGAGAGATCGCAAACTGGTTGGGATTCTGGGCTTCCTTGAGCTTCTGCCTGTCCCTGACCTTCTCATTCCCGCCCATGCCTGAGAGCAGGAGCCTTTGGTATTTTATGGCGTTCTCTATTATCTCTTTAGGTTCATCTATCTTACTGAAGCCCGAAAACGGCTCATTGTGCCTCTTGCGCCAGCAGAACACGCAGTCCTGGTCGCAGAAATTCACCGTTACGGATATCTGGCAGCACCTGTGGGATTCGATGCCATAGAACTTCTGCTTGTAGCAATGGCCTTTGTCTGTCAGGCTCTTCTTCGTCCATGCGCATATCTTCACTGCAGAATGATCTCCTATGAACCTGTACTGCTGTTTTTCAAGCTCTTTCCTGTAAGAACCGCCCATATCGCATCCTCTTTAAGCTAACCCACCATGCATTCTTTGCAGTCCAGCCTGCTGCATGTCTTATTGGTGAATTTCCATCTCAAAGCCCATTTTTTTATGTTCTTTATTATGCCTATGAAATCCCCGCCGCTCTTTGTCAGCGAATAATCGCACCTGACTGGAAATGTCCTTGTATCCACCCTTTTTTTCACAAGGCCCTCCTTCTCTAGCTCCTTAAGCCTTGTTGAGAGTATTTTTGGGGTTATGCCCGGAAGGCTCTTCTTGAGCTCAGAGTACCTTCTTGACGGCTTCCCTTTGCAGAGTTCAAGCAGTATGAGCAGGGTCCATCTCCTGCCTATGAAATCCGCTGTCCTGTACACTGTGCAGTCCTTGTCCATTGTATCCCCCGGTATCTTTCTGGAAACCCGCACATATTTATATAAGTTTTGCTTTTATACTTAGTATAAAAAAGATACTAAGAGGGGCCATATGCCTTCAGGACAAAGAACACCTCCAAAGACGCACGGTAAAGCGGTGCAGAGGACACAGAAGAAGAGGAAGATCATAAGGATTGACGAAAAGAAGTGCAACGGCTGTGGCTTCTGCATGCCGAACTGCCCTGAAGGCGCCCTCAGAATCATAGACGGAAAGGCCAGGCTTATAAGCGACATATTCTGCGACGGGTTGGGCGCTTGCATAGGCCACTGCCCCCAAGGCGCAATCAGGATTGTTGAGAGGGACGCAGAGCCATACAATGAGAGGAAAGTCATGGCGAACATAATCAAGCAGGGAAAGAATGTCATAAAAGCCCATCTCGAGCATCTCAGGGAGCATGGCGAGACAGGGTATCTGAATTCAGCTTTAGCTTTCCTGAAAGAGAAAAAGATAAAGAATCCCCTGGAAGAGAAAGAGGGGCATGAGAAAGAGACAGGCAAAGGGGCGATCAAGGCAGCAAAAGACTGCCCTTCAGGGGATCATTCGCAGTTTTCACAGATAAGGATATGCCCTGGCTCAGCTGAGATGGACCTCAGGGATAAAAGCAGATCATCAAACCAATCAAATGCGGGCCTTAAGGATGAGATGTCAAACAGACAGGTAAAATCCGGCCACTATGCCCAAAAACAGGAGTCTATGCTCAGGCAATGGCCCGTGCAGCTGAGTCTTGTCTCGCCCAATGCGTCCTTTTTCAACGATGCGCATCTCCTTGTTTCAGCTGACTGTGTGCCTTTTGCAAACCCCAATTTCCACTCTGAACTGCTCAAGGGCAGATCGCTAGTGATAGGCTGTCCAAAACTTGATGATGTCGAGCATTATGTTGGGAAACTGACAGAGATAATCCGGAACAACAGGATAAAAAGCATAACTGTCGCGATAATGGAAGTCCCATGCTGCTATGGCCTTTATTCTGCAGTCGAGCAGGCTGTGGGCAATTCAGGGAAGAAGGTGCCATTCGAACAGAAGATAGTCTCTGTGAGCGGAAGCATGGACGGTTCTTGAGCAGCAGTGCTGCAGGGATCATAGGAGGTCAATCATGAAAAAAAACACGGGAGAAGGCATAAGGCAGATGATAGAATACCCAAAATCAGGCATACTGAGCAAGGATATTTCATCAGAGGATAAGATAGACTCCACTCTGTTCTGCATGGCCAAGGGGACGAAGATGTCAGAGCACACGTCGACAAAAGAGGGGATATTCTATGTCCTTGACGGCAAAGGCACATTCAACCTTTCTGGGGCAAGGCATGATATGGTCCCTGGAGCGATAATCCACATGGATAAGAATGCAGTCCATTCTCTCAAGGCAGATGAGAACACAAGCTTTGTCCTTTTTCTGTTCGATTAAACCCCTGTCTGATTAAGCCTGATTGCAAGATTCCGGGGGCATATGCTAAATCCGAGCTAAAACCTGCTCTAAATGCCGTTTAAAACCACGTTAAAAACCCCATTAAAAACTAGTTTCATTCAAGAATTGAGTTTCATAAACTATATAAATGACGTAACTAGTTGATTTCTCATGAAAAACAGAAACGTCGGCATACTATTGCTTGTAGTCGCCTTGTTCATACTCTTTTTGATCGTATCATACAACAAGGCCATGGAAGACATAGTCAATGCCACATGCACGCACGGCCCTGAATGCTCGATGTATAAGACGATAGGCGTCCAGAAGACGATAAGCTACAGCCTCATAGGCATGCTCATAGCAGCAAGCCTTTATGTGATAATCTTCCTGAAAGACAGGACTATGCCCGGGCAATCAGCCCCGAAACCGTCAAAGAAAGTGCTTGAAGGCCTTGACAACACAGAGAAAAAGATACTGGACCTTGTTTCGAGAAGCGAAGGTTCAATGTACCAGAGCGACATCATGAAAGAAACCGGGTTCTCAAAGGTCAAGGTCACAAGGGTGCTTGACAGGCTCGAGGCAAAAGGCCTCACCGAGAGAAAAAGGAGGGGAATGACGAATATTGTCGTTCTCAGGTGACTTAAAAAGATGGATGAAACCAATTTCTCAGTTATATATATAAGTTGTTTCAATTCTATGCCCTTCA
Source organism: Candidatus Woesearchaeota archaeon CG10_big_fil_rev_8_21_14_0_10_44_13 (assembly GCA_002762985.1). Classification (GTDB taxonomy): domain Archaea; phylum Nanobdellota; class Nanobdellia; order Woesearchaeales; family UBA12501; genus 1-14-0-10-44-13. Next base: position 33,385 of record PCXZ01000003.1, read on the forward strand.
TTGGGTTTTAGGATAATCAGTTTAAGATGATAAAAAATAACAAAGATTCGGAGGCAAAAAATGAAAAAACTTGAATTCAATGTTGAAGGCATGCACTGCAGGAGCTGCGGCATGATAATAGAGGAGAACCTGAAGGATATCGGTGTTGACAAAGCAGAGGTATCGCAGGAAAAAGGCAGGGTCATCGTGACATTCGATGAAAGCAAGGTGAATCCTGCCCAGATAAGGAAGGCCATAGAGAAAGACGGCTATAAGATCAAGAAATAGGAAAAACAACAGGAGAAAAACAAAATGAGCGGAAAGATAATAACAAAAGGATTCATCGCAGAGGGCATGACATGCACTTCATGCGAGAAGGTAATAGAAAGGCAGGCTTTCAAGGTCAAAGGGGTCAAGAGCATAAAGATAGACTACTCCACACAGGAAGGCACTGTAACATTCGACAGCGCAAGGACAGACATTGACACGATCCTGAGCAGGATAGAGGAGAAAGGATACACCTGCTATATACTGAAAGAACCCGGGCAATCTGGGCAGAGCAGCAATTCCAGCAATCCCCTCGGATGGGTATTCTGGCTGATAGGCCTGTTCATTGCAGGTTATTTCATACTCAAGCTTGTCGAGGGGATAAATCTTCCCGAAATAAGCCAGAACATGGGGTATGGGCTGTTGTTCGTCGTGGGGCTTCTCACAGGATTCCACTGCGTAGCAATGTGCGGCGGTTTTGTTGTCTCATACACGGCAAAAGACGCCAAAGAAGGAAGAAAACCCCATATGTCGCATTTTATGTACGGCCTGGGGAAGGTCATCTCTTATACAGTCATAGGCGCATTGTTCGGCCTTCTGGGGTCCATAATAGCATTCACGCCTTTCATGAGAGGGGTAGCAGGAGTGATAGCAGGATTGTTCCTCATACTGTTCGGGCTTAACATGCTCAATGTGTTCCCTGCGCTTAGGAAGATACAGTTCAGGACGCCTAAGTTCATAGCCAAATTTGTGGGAGAAGAGACAAGAGAGAGCTCAAGCCCGCTTGTGATAGGGCTATTGAACGGCCTCATGATAGCATGCGGCCCATTGCAGGCGATGTATGTGATGGCAGCAGGCACAGGCAGCATGATCGAAGGAGCGAAACTGCTGTTCGTTTTCGGCCTGGGCACACTTCCTGTCATGCTCGGCTTCGGCTATCTGACAACATTCATCTCAAGCAAGATGACACATAAGATACTGAAGGCATCAGGCATAATAGTCATAATACTTGGAGCGATAATGCTCAACAGAGGCCTGGCATTGGCCGGCACGGGCTATGATTTCGGGAGCATACTGGCTGCCGTTTCAATAAGCCAAGGAGGCCTGGATTCAGGTGCAGATTCATCAGGGACAAACAACCTAAATAACATCGCAGTACAGAAAGACGGCTATCAGGAGATAAGGATGGATGTCACAGCAAGAGGATGGGAGCCTGACAAGTTCGTCCTTAAGACAGGCGTTCCTGTAAGATGGATAATAAACGGTAAGCTCATCACAGGATGCAATAATGCGATAATTGTTCCGAAGTACGGCCTCAACTTCAAGATAAAGCCAGGGGAGCAGGTCATCGAATTTACGCCGACAGCATCAGGCACTATACCCTGGAGCTGCTGGATGGGGATGATAAGAGGGACATTCATAGTGAAGGATGACATAACAAACAGCGCTGATGTGCAAAAGGAACTGAACACAGTCCAGACACCTAAAGGGGGCTCTTGCGGCATGGCTGGCGGAAGCTGCTCATGCGGCGGAGCAAGATGAACACAGAACAATGAGAGATAAGACGACAAAAGATGAGGTAAGATTGCAATGAGCGGATGCCATAAACATAACAATGCCGACCAAGGAAAGAAGACAAGCCCTCTTCTACTAGCCATCGGAGTGATTGTGGTCCTGGCCTTGATTTTTTTTGTCAGGAATCAGGGAAAAGATGATGGTAGAAGCATACAGCAGATATCTGTGGAAACAGAAAAATCTGCGGCAGCAGGAAACAGCAGTGATTATGTGAGGATCCCCCTGTCCGAACTGTCATCAACACTGAAAAAGTACACCTATGATGTGAATGGTGTGCAGGTGAGATTCTTTGCCGTTTTAGGCAGCGACGGCAAGGCCAGGACAGCGATTGATGCCTGCGATGTCTGCGGAGGATACGGCTATATCCAGGAAGGAGGAGATGTCTCATGCAAAAAATGCGGAAGATCCTTCGGCATAGATGATATAGGCACAAAAAACACGCCTGGAGGATGCTGGCCGAGCTATCTTGCGAACTCTGTCGATGGGGATTATGTTTCCATAGGCAAAAAGGACCTCGAAAAAGCAGCCAGCAGGTTCGCATGAAGATTTTGCAGATCCTCGCTCCTGACCATTCGTCTAAAAGGAAATAATCAAGATACAATAACTTAAACGATTAATGACCAGAAATTCATAAAGTTTAAATAGTTGAACGAGTTTTCAACCATTATGGCAGAGATAGACAGGAGGATAACACAGTTTTTTTCGGCACTTGCCGACGAAACAAGGCTTAAGATACTCTTGAGCATCTTAGACAAGCCAAAGACTGTGAATGATATTTACAGCGAGGTAGGCAGGGAGAATATGACCTTGTCAGCCATATCCCATCAATTGAGGCAGATGAATGATATGGGCATGGTCGCATATGAGAAAAAAGGAAGGGAGAGGCACTTCAGGCTGTCAGACAATTTTTGCTGGTGCATACTGAGAAGCGCCATGTCACATTTCGGATCAAAGGCAAAATGCGAGGAATGCTCAAAAAAGCTGAGGATAAAAAACAGCAAGATAAGATGAAAATATGATAAAAAACAATAAAAACAATAAAAACAATAAAAAATACATAATGGACATACCTTAACGGGAGGAAAAATCATGAAAAAAATAAATCTGCATATAACTGGCATGCACTGCGCAAGCTGCGCTTTGATAATAAGCAAGCACCTGACGAAAACAGACGGCGTCAAAGAGGCGAATGTGAATTTCTCCACTTCAAAGGCGACCGTCTCTTTTGATGAGACAAAGGTCCTGGAGAGCCAGATTCTGGAGATAGTGAAGAATGCGGGCTATGGCGCAGCGATCCTCACCCTGGGAAAAGATGATGCTCAAAAGCAGGCAGAGATGCAGAAAGCAGAGATTAAGGACGCAAAACTCATGTTCCTCATCAGCCTTTTGTTCGCATTCCCTGCATTCATAATAGGCATGGTCCTTATGTGGATAGGGGTGGAGGTGCCTTATAAGGTGTATATCCTGTGGGCATTATCAACGCCCGTCCAGTTCTTCGTAGGATGGAGATTCTACAAAGGCACATGGCATTCCCTCAAGAATTTTTCAGCGAGCATGGATACATTGATAGCTGTAGGCACGAGCGCTGCATATTTCTTCAGCATATATGTCGTGCTGTTCAATCCAATACTCGACCAGTATTTCGAGGTATCCGCAATACTGATAACATTCGTCATGCTGGGAAAATACCTTGAGATGAGGGCAAAGGAGAAGACATCTGATGCGATAAAGAAACTCATGGACCTTTCGCCGAAGATAGCGACAGTCATAAGGAATAATATCGAGATGCAGATAAAGGTCGACGATGTAGTCGAAGGGGATATCATAATCGTGAAGCCAGGCGAGAAGATCCCTGTGGACGGGAAGATAATAGAAGGGATGTCTTCTGTCGATGAAAGCATGATAACAGGCGAAAGCATACCTGTCGAGAAGAAGAAAGGGGATCTTGTTGTAGGAGCGACGATAAACAAGAACGGAAGCTTCAGGTTCACTGCGACAAAGGTCGGAGAGAACACGACTCTTGCGCATATAATCAAGCTGATAGAGGAAGCGCAGGGCAAGAAGGCGCCCATACAGAGGTTTGCTGATGCTGTCTCTGCATATTTTGTGCCCGTTGTCATACTGCTTGCGATAATCACATTCTTGGTGTGGCTTGTTGTGTTGGGAAAAGGGGTATCTTTCGCGCTTATCGCAGGGGTTTCTGTGCTTGTGATAGCATGCCCATGCGCACTTGGCCTTGCGACACCGACTGCGATAATGGTAGGCACTGGAAAAGGCGCAAAAGAGGGAGTATTGATCAAAGGAGGAGATGCCCTTGAGACTGCCCATAAGGTAAAGCATGTCATATTCGACAAGACCGGAACAATAACAAAAGGCATGCCAGAGGTGACAGATATCATCCCTCTAAGCAAAGAAAGCCCAGACTCATTGCTTCAGATCGGAGCAAGCATAGAGAAGCCATCAGAGCATCCTTTGGCTGACGCTATCGTGAAAAAGGCGAATGAGAAGAGCATATCATTAAGTTCGGCAACGAATTTCAAGGCAATATCCGGCCATGGCATTGAGGCAAAGATAAACAAGAAGCAGTATTATTTCGGGAATATGAGGCTTATGGAAAGAGAGAAGATCAAGATTGGCGACATCAAGGCAAGGGTCAATGAGCTTGAGAGCCAGGGAAAGACAGTGATGATACTCTCTGATACGAAGAAGGCCCTGGGCATGATAGCGGTCGCAGACACGATAAAAGATACATCAAAGGCTGCTGTTGAAGAGCTGAGGAGGATGGGCATAGAGGTCTACATGATTACAGGAGACAATGAAAGGACCGCAAAAGCGATTGCAGCCCAGGCAGGCATAACAAATGTTTTCTTTGAAGTGATGCCTGCGGATAAGGAGAGCTATGTGAGAAGGCTCCAGATACTCGGAAAAGTCGCGATGATAGGCGACGGCATAAACGATTCGCCTGCATTGGCGCAGGCAGACATAGGCATAGCGATGGGCTCAGGCACAGATGTGGCTATGGAGACAGGCAACATTGTCCTGATGAGAAATGACCTCTTGGATGTGCCAAAGGCAATAAGGCTGAGCAGGAAGACGATGTCAAAGATAAGGCAGAACATGTTCTGGGCATTGTTCTACAACATACTCGGCATACCGATCGCAGCAGGAGTGTTGTATCCATTCACAGGGTGGCTTCTGTCGCCGATAATCGCAGGCGGAGCGATGGCAATGAGCTCTGTGAGCGTAGTCAGCAACTCGCTGCTGCTGAAGTATAAGAGGATATGAACCAATCGCAGATTCCCTGCGAATCTTGAGAATATACCTTAAAGCATATCAACCGAACATGTTAGGTGAAACTATGAATAAAGCATTATTGCTGCCGATTACGCTTGCAGCATCATCAGCTTCAGTCTCTGCCCAATCAGGCTATGGCGGCAGCGGCTGTGGGATGATGGGTGCCGGTTATGGCGGAGTTTTTGGCAGCATCATCAGCCTGATCTACATCGCGCTTGCAGCATTCATAGTCTCAGCGATCTTCTGGCTGACATACAGGCTTTTCAACAAAGATCAGAAAAAGAAGGGATAGGAAAAGACAACGACTTAAACATTTGATGGCCCGGTGATTATACTTTGATTCTTGTTACCTTCTCAAAATCATAGAATTCACTTTCATAACATTTTTAAATGATCCGAAAAGACCAAACTGCACCAAAAAGATTAGATTTGCAAAAAGTAGGGGGGCAAGGATGAAAATGAATAAACTGGTCTTATTTATTGTATTGATGCTATTATCTGCTGTCATCAGCGGCTGCAACAAGTCTTCACCTATAGGCAGCGTTGTCCAAGAGAACGGCGCAGATGGGGTTGTAGGGGCTGTGAAGGAGATCAATGTAAAAGCATTCCAGTTCGGATATGATCCTGATGTGATAAAAGTTAAAAAAGGGGAGAGGGTGAGGATAAACATCGATAATTCCGACGTATTGCACGGCATAAGGGTGCCTGATTTGGGACTTAGGGGAGATTATAGCCTGGAATTCACAGCAGACAAGCAGGGCGAATTCGCCTGGTATTGCACTAATATGTGCGGCCAGGGCCATATGGGGATGAAAGGGAAGCTGATTGTGGAATAAGTTATAACACCAGGTTATAAGATATTAAGGGTGGAGCATGTTAACTATTTTTGGAAGAGGGATGGTTTATTGGACAGGGATCTTAACAGCTCTTTTTTTATAGTTTCTTTTCTTGGGGGCGGCTGTGTTTATGGCAAAAGAAAGGGTGATGGTGCTATATTGGGGGATATAAGGAGAATCCACAAATATGCCGTCTGGCTGGCCCTTCTATCTTTCTTGATTCATATGGCTTTAGCAATAATATCAAACAACCTTGCTCTCTGGTTCTGAATAGGGATTCTGAATAAGGAAAATATGATAGATGCCCTATCCCAGCCCGAAAGAATCCACGAAATCGACCATGAGATTGTACTTGCTCAGGTAATCGAAGCCTTTGTTCGTAAGAGAATAAGTCTTGCCCTTCTTCGTATTTTCCTCGGTAATGAACCCCTTTTCGATCAGCTCTTTCAGGTATTCATTCATCATCTGGTGGGACAAGTTTGCCTTGTAAAGTATGTGCGTGGGTTTTATCCTTCCGTTCTTGTCCTTGATGGCATTCAGTATATCCTTGATCACCTGAAGCCTGTCTCTTTTCGCTCCCATGTTCCTATCGTCTCACTTATTGATCACTATGATAAGATTTATCAGGATGAGTATGTATGCGACAAGGCCGAGCATGTGACCCAGGGCATAGAACAGGCTGTGGTTTATTGAAAATATGAAATGTATGCTTCCGAAGAGCAGGAATGCGAATGCGACAAGCACAAGCAGGGTCCTCTTCTGCTTCTTCCTTACGAATGCAACGAGATAATGTATCAGGATATATGTCAAGAGGACAGAAGACAGGAAATAGAATGTATAGAATGTGTTTGATGCGAACCATAGCAGCGCATAAGCGAGTATGAACATCAATGAGAATGTCTTCGCACATTTCGTCTTTAGGGTCATATAGACAAGGAAAAGAAGGCCTGATATGAAGAAGAACGTGTGGAAATATATGCCTAATGCATTCAGGGTGTCGATATTCGCAAGTTTCATCGCATTGCATATATCCCTGTTGAGCTCGGAGACTATCATGAAATTGAGGAAAGACTGCGCCATGTAAGATGCCGAGATGAAGATGAATGAGACCCCGAAAAGCAGGGGCTGGTTCTCTCCCGAGAGCTTGTAGACCTTGAAGGCATATATCGCCACGAGCAGGGTCACAAAGGCGAACAGCAGCTCAAGAAGCACATCATACCCGAAGAACCATTGCGGAATAAGATACATATGCACCATACCGACGTAAAAGCACGTGTCATTTTTAAATTTTGTGAATCGATTCTCCTGATTTTCCTTTAATAATCGTTTAATAAATGATATGCGTAACAACCTGCATCAATAATGCGAGGTGAGACTATGAGGTATAAGGATCCGGGGTACAATAGGCTGTTGGTGATAGACATTTATGATTTTTTTTGCTGATTTTCTTGGGTTCCCTGATGGGAGCAGGTGGTGCGGGCCTCCCTTTGGCCCCCACCATCGCCTAATCGTGGAAAAATTTAAATAAACCCCCCTCTTTTCTCTTTCATAGAGGTGATTGATATGAAAAAATATATTGTTCTGCCTTTTTTATTCGCCCTTGCCAGCACATTAGTTTCAGCTGACTGGGGGGGAATGATGGGAGATTATGGTTCTGGAGGATATGGCATGATGGGATGGGGCGTGGGTGTTATGGGCCTGTTCGGGCTTTTGTACCTGGCATTGGCCGCTTTCATCGTGTCAGGGATATTCTGGCTGACTTATAAGTGGATTGTAAAGGATAAGGGAAGAAAGAGGTGAAGAATATGGCGGAAAAGCTGAATTCGCTCGCATTAGGCTATTCAGCGGCTATAATAGCAGGCGCATGCATGTTATTGCTGAGCTTGGCCGGATATTTTGGGATGTACCCCGGGGCTGTTGAGATGATGACCAATGCCCATATGTTCTACTCGCTGAGCATATTGGGGACTATAACCGGGATTATAGAAGCCGCAGTTATGGCGTTCGTGACAGGACATGTTTTCGGGAGATTATACAACAGGCTCGCTTAGAAAAACATCGAAAAACAAAAAGTATATAAGCATCCTCAGCTTCATCAATCAAGATAATTTAAAAAAGGGTTGGTGTTGGGAGAAAAGAGATGTTCAGAAAAAAGGTGAGTAGTAGATCATTCAGCTTGGGCATCAGCCTCAGCGCAATATTATTTTTTGTTCTATGTGCAGTCTTCTCGTCAGCAGCAGAGAGGGCAGACTATGTTGACAGGAGCGGGAAACAGATCAGCGGCCGCGAAGGCCAGACATACACCGTCGATTTCAGCGACAAGTCTTATGTAGTAAAGATAAGCAGCATAGAGGGGGATTATGTCACAGTATATGTCGATGGCGAAGGCCCTAAAACTATAAGGGAGCAGGAGACTGCGCTCTTTGCCAGGACAAAAGAAGGCACAGCTATGAGCATCGAGGTCATAGGCGTAAGCGGGAATTACACAAACCTCAGGATGAGGATGGTTGCAGGCATCAAGCCGGCTGAACCTGTTGTCGAATCTCCAGCGTATATAGTCGAGGACAAAGTCCAGGCAGAAGCCAGCCAGACACAGGCAGGGACAGCTCAACAATCATACTCTGCATCAGACAAGATGATTACAGGCGTTCTTATCGCAGTCGCTTCAGTGCTTATGGTGTTTTTTGTCAGGCATTTGATGAGGAAAAAGGCCAGGACCAAGCCCAGCAGGATAATCATAAAGAAGGCTAAAAGAGGGCGATAATTCTTGTTCTTTTTTTATTGATACCAAAAACTATATAAAGCAAAATCGAAAAAAAGCCATTTAAGGCATATATGCGCCAGTAGTCTAATGGTTAGGATAGGGCCTTGCCAAGGCTCTGATCCGGGTTCAAAAGAGGCGGTTATGCACAATAACCCTCATGAAAGTCCCGGCTGGCGCATTCAATAAAGGTTAAATTCCAGACGAGCTTGCGAGTCGGAATTTCACCTTTTTGAATGTCTGATAATCCCAGACGAGGCTTGCCGAGTCGGGATTATCTATACAAGTTACATCGGGCCCGTAGCTTAGCCTGGCAGATGGTTACGCGCATCTGGAGCGCAAACGCAAGGTGGGCATAAAACTTCGTTTTAGCCCCCCGACGAACGCAGAAGTTGAGCGTACCACCTGGGCAATGGAGCACTGCTCTTATATGGGAGTGTTTCGGTCATGAAGCTGACACAGCTTGAGCGAAGCAGTGGTCGCGAGTTCAAATCTCGTCGGGCCCATTAAAGAAAGGCAAAATGCCAGACGAGGCTTGCCGAGTCGGCATTTTGCCTTTTTAAATGCATAATAATCCCAGACGAGCTTGCGAGTCGGGATTATTTTTGCATTAATTTATTTTTGGGGTTGTAAGAGAGTACCTATTTTTTTAGGTTAGTGCTCTTTTTATTTCCTCTGAAATTAGCCACGCCCAAAACCGAAGCAACCCACCTCTATCCCACCCTATCACCTCAAGGTGCCCGATTCACAAAAGGAGAGCATAAAGATTTAGTTGTGCGCATTGGGATTGTTGTGCAGAAATCAGTTATGCGGCCATGAGCCATATCGATGAGTTGTGCGGTGGAGGCGAATGGAATGATGTCGTTTTTAGTAATATTTAAAAAGGCGCCTTATCAAAACTAATATATCGCCCCGGTAGTGTAGCCCGGAAATGACCCATGCGGTTATTGGGTAAACAATCATTTCGCCCTCTCGATTTTCAGGGGAAAGGCGAAGACCCGAGTTCAAATCTCGGCCGGGGCATCTAATCCTATATCCTAACCAAGAACCTTATGCTTCAGTTTTGACAAGAACTCGATGAACGGTTTCTTTTTCAGCCCGATCGTATGATACGGGCAGAGCTCATGGCAGCAGAAGCAATGTATGCATCTTCTCCTGTTGAACACAGGGTAAGGGTTGAGCCTTATCGCCTTGGAATAGCAGACCTTTGCGCATGCGCCGCACCTGACGCATCTCTCTTTAATCACATGCGGCTCTGGCACGCTGTACCTGAAGATAAGCTCGCTTATTATGGCAGGCACACGTGATGAGTTTGCCCCCGCGTGCCTGAAACGTATCTTTTTTATCTCCCCTGAGACATTTACCTTGTCAGGATCGAGCAGCCTCCTGGCGATTGCGAATCTCGTAGTGTAGACTTTCCCTTCAAGGCCGATCATCTTCTCGACTACAAGGTCGAGGGCAGCAGCGTCGTCAGCAGCGATAACAAGGCCGATCTTTTTCGGGTCCCCTCCTGATGGCCCGTCCCCTTCCATGCCCACTATCCCATCCATTATATTCAGCTCAGGCATTATGAGGGAATATATATCGACAATCAGATTGCAGAATCTCTTTTCGCTCGGCGCTTTGACATGATATTTCTGCTTCAAAACCCCCGGTATGCAGCCGAACAGGTTCTTCACAGCGCCGGTGTATTTTGTCAGCGTGTGCGTCTTCAGCTTAGGCAGGTTTATTATCAGATCCGCCTCAAAAAGAATCTTTGAGACCTTAGTCTCTTTCAATACCTTCGCGCCTTCTATCCTTTTTGTGATGATGCTCTCCGAGCTCAATGATACGAGCTTCGCATCATATCTCCTTGCGACTTCAGCGATCCCGCAGACCTCATAGTTCTTCAGCGTCGAGGTGAATCCTGAGCTCTCTGCGATTATTATACTGCAATCTTTCTCCCTGAGGACCCTGCAGACAGCTTCAACTACAGAAGGATGAGTCGTTACAGCATCATTCGGCCTGCTCCCATTGAGGACATTCGGCTTGAGAATCACTTTAGATCCAGGTTTTATCCGGAAGCCGATGTCATCTATAACTTTTTTTATTGCAGCATATACCCTTGCCTTGTCATAAGAACTGCATTTGACTATTGAGACGTTTGGCATGAGAAGAAGAGTAAAAAGAAAGTATAAAAAGTTTTATGTTCTGCTATCAGGGTCATTTCATCCCATCATCTTTACCAGATCAATCATACGACAAGAGTAGCCGGCCAGAGCCTTTTAGCAAAAGCCTCGGGAAAAACAGCGGGCGTAAATTGCTCCGCAATTTAGCCCACTTCAGAAGCATCTATCCCATCATCTTTACCAGATCAATCATACGACAAGAGTATCCCCACTCATTGTCGTACCATCCGCAGAGCTTGACAAGGCGCTTGCCTATCACATTAGTGAGCCCTGAGTCGAAGATGCACGAATAAGGATTCCCGACAATGTCCCTGCTCACTATTGGGTCCTCTGTGTACTGAAGAACACCCTTGAGGTGATAGTTCGCCACATTCCTGAACAGCTCATTTATCTGCTCCTTTGTGGCATCCTTTGAGATCTCGCAGACTACATCAGTGAAGCTTCCGTCAGGCACAGGGACCCTCAATGCAATCCCGTCCAGCTTGCCTTTCAGTTCAGGGATGACTTCCCCTATGGCTTTCGCAGCGCCTGTTGAAGTCGGCGTTATGTTCTCTGCAGCGTGCCTTCCCCGTCTCAAGTCAGAGTGCGGTGCATCAACAAGCCTTTGGTCTGCAGTGTAAGCATGAACTGTTGTCATGAATCCCTTGACTATGCCGAAATTATCATTCAGGACCTTCACCATCGGAGCAAGGCAGTTGGTAGTGCATGACGCATTCGATACGATGATGTCGTTCTTTGTCAGGGTATGCTCATTCACACCCTTCACTATGGTCTTCACAGGCTCTTCCCCAACGTCGCATTTGCATGGCGCAGAGACCAGGATTTTTCTTGCCCCGGTCTTCAGGTGCCTCAATGCATCCTTCCTTTTCGTGTAGATGCCCGTGCTCTCGACGACAACATCGACCTTGAGATTGCCCCATGGAAGCTTCTCAGGCTCTTTCTCTGAGAAGACAGGGATCTCTTTCCCATTTATGACAAGGCTGTTCGGATTGGCCTTTATGCTGCCCTGGAAAATGCCATGGACAGAATCATACTTCAGCAGATGGGCCAATGTCTTTGTGTCAGTCAGGTCATTTATGCCCACAAAGTTTATCTGCGGATCATTGATGCCTGCCTTTAAGACCATCCTGCCTATCCTTCCAAAACCGTTTATTGCGACATTGACCATTTTCTTGCCTCCCCTGCTCTCTTTTTTAGATTCCGATTTAGCCTTTAGACTATCCTTGCCCCTCTTTTTCCCCATCATATATAAGCAGAGGATGGAGTTTATTTAAAGATTTATTATCATTATATAATGGGGAATGGCCTATTGTTGATGGAAAGCGATATTAGCCTGAATAGACAGAAATATTTATATATAATTTTCTTTTTGGGGGTTTATATGGCCAAACCAAAGCATATAGGGATAATCCTGGACGGCAACAGGAGATTTGCCAAAAGGCTCATGCTTGAGCCCTGGAAAGGCCATGAATTCGGCGTCGATAAGGTGAAACAGCTCCTGAAATGGTGCAAAAGGCAGGAGATAAAAGAGCTCACTCTTTATGCATTCTCAATGCAGAACTTCAACAGGCCTAAGAAGGAGTTCGATTTCATAATGGGCCATTTCACAAAAGCGTTCAATGACATAGTTGAGAACGAGGATATCCACAAGAACAAGGTGAGGATGAGGGCGTTTGGAAGGATAAATCTGCTGCCGAAAGAGGTCCAGGCAGCGATAAAACGAGCAGAGGAAGCCACAAAGGATTACAAGGGTTATTTCGTCAATGTCGCGATAGCTTATGGCGGAAGAGAGGAGATCGTAGATGCCGTCAAGAAGATCGGCAGGGCCATTGAGGACGGGAAACTCAAGCCTGAGCAGATAACAGAAGCTATGTTCCAGAAGAGCCTTTATATTGCAGACGAGCCTGACCTGATAATAAGGACCGGCGGCGATCATAGGACTTCCAACTTCCTTGTCTGGCAGTCCAATTATTCTGAATGGATATTCCTTGAGAAGACATGGCCTGAGTTCGAGGAAGAGGATTTAATCAAGTGCGTGGATGAGTTTGAGAAGAGGGAAAGAAGGTTCGGGAAGTAATTGCTGTTATCTTTGATTGTTCACCCAAAAATGACCTTAAAACTCTTCGAGTCTATAACTTCTGTCCTGACTTTCCTTCCAGGTTTCAGGCCGAGCTTCTCAGGCAGCGTTATCCCTATGGAATTGCCTATCTTTATTATCTTCCTTTCGCCGCCTATCATCTCTCTTATCTCTTTCAGCCTGCCATATTCCATGGCCTGCTCTTTTGTGAATGTAATGTGGCCGCATCCAGGGCAGACCAAGGCCTTTGTTGTGATGCTGCCTACCTTAACCATTTTCTCTGCAAAAAATTTCCCGCAATCACACCTTATCTTCCTTGCCTTTTCCATGCTGTTTTTACCTCAATAAACTTGTTCCTGACAATGCATACAAGGCAGTAAGTCTCATTCTCCTTACCGAAATACCTTTCAATGATGACTTTTCTCCCTCTGGAACGAATCACACTCCCTGTTTTTATAGTCTCTTCAGCCTTTTCAATCTCAATATCCCTTATCTTCCATCTATTGATGAAATGCAAGGTGTATGTTATTGAAAATTGTCGGGGTTTAATACCTCGGACTTCAGTCCGACAATTTTCAAGACTAAAAACTCGCCTATCAAGGCGAGGAGCGTAATACCACTGCCTTTAGGCAGGGGATAGCTCCAAGCGGCGAGTTTTTATTATCTCCTTTTCGTTTGTCTTCGGCAGCCCTTCCATACTCTCACTTAGAACTGCAATTATAACATAAGTTATAACTGCTATATAAATTTTTCTGTTTTGTTCTGCAATACATTCCTAGTTTATCAATGAAATTATCAATGAAAGGTTCTTTATATGGCTTTCCCGGAAAAATCCGGAGGATTTTCGGATGATAATCCTATTTTCGGAGATCTTTCAGAAGGATATAAGATTATAGATAAATTTTATAAACTCCTCTCCTAACCTATATCCAATGGCGAGTGACGGAGACCCAATCATCTATGCGGGCGCAGGATTCTTCGGAGGACTCTACCTATTCTACAAAGGTTTCACATGGCTGAAGCTGAAAAAGCTCATAGAGAACATGCCCACATCGAAGGTAAGGGCGATTGCGATGGGCCTTGTCGAGGTCTATGGCGAAGTCGTGCCATATGAGAAAAAGCTGCTCAAGAGCCCATTGCTGGACAAGGACTGCGTCTATTACTCATACTCCATCCAGGAGGAAAGAGGCTCTGGCAAGCACAGGCACTGGGTGACATTGAAGAGCGGCCGAGAGATGGTGCATTTCTATCTTAAGGACAACACAGGCGAAGTCCTTGTGGATCCTGAAGGGGCCACAGTGGACATGAAGGCAGACCTGAACGTGACTTCATCCTTGGGCAAGGACCCTCCAGCGGCTGTCATGCAGGCCCTCAAGAGGATGAAGCTTTCCCATGACGGCTTCCTTGGGATGAACAAGACCATGAGATACACCGAATATCTTGTAGAGCCGAAAGACAAGCTCTACATCCTTGGCGTAGCAGGCGACAATCCTTTTGTCGAGGACACAAAAGGACAGAAGAATGAGGAGGACATAATGATACAGAAAGGGAAGCACGGTGACATATATTACCTGTCTGACAGGAATGAGAAGGAGCTGCTGAAGAGCCTGAAATGGAAATCGATAGGAGGGGTGATAGGGGGCGCTGTCCTGTCCTTGTTCTGCCTTACCCTCATAATAGCTTATTTTGGGTTGTGGTGACGGCAATCCACCATAATATTAATAAATAATGGATTATTTCGGCAGTAGAGATATCATAACAAAACAAGGGGGTTGAAAAATGATCGGAATCGTGATGATAATATTGTTGGTCGTAATTCTTTTTGTCGTAGGCCTGGCAGGCTATATCTTCGCGATATACAACAGCCTTGTGAGGCTGAAGAACGACATCAACAAGGCATTGGGGAACATCGATGTCCTGCTGAAACAGAGATATGACGAGCTGCCCAAGCTGATAAATTCGGTCAAGGGCTACATGAAGCATGAGAAAAGCCTGCTTACTGATATAACAAAGGCAAGATCGATCTACAGCAGCGCAGGCAATGACATCCATAAGAAGGCGCAGGCCGACAACATGATGACAGGCGCATTGAAGACATTGTTCGCAGTCTCAGAGAATTATCCTCAATTGAAGGCGAACGAGAATTTCATGCAATTGCAGGGCAGGATCTCAGGCATAGAGAACGAGCTTGCAGACAGGAGGGAATTCTACAACGATTCCGTCAACACATTCAACATAAGGATACAGTCCATCCCTGATGTGATCATAGCAAGGATGCTGGGCTATACTGCACAGGAGATGTTCAAGGCTGCAGGAGAAGAGAAGAAGGATGTGAAGGTGGAGTTCTGATTTTTTATCTTTTTATTATTGTTTTTCTGTTCTTTTTCAGATTCCCACTATGATCTCTTTTTCCTTTATCCTAAGCGTGACTTCCTTCCCTTTTTCCCATCCCAATGCATCCTCAACAGCCTTCGGTACCCTTAATATCAGATTGCTCCTTATCCTTCCTAGCCTGATCTTTATCGCTTCTTTCTTCAGCTTATTCAGGAGAAGTATCTTCTGGGCCTGCCCAGGGTCAAAATATGTCTCGCCGCAGCCGCATCTCCAGCCATCTATCTTCGATTGGTTGAATTTCAATCCTTTGGCAAACTTCATCCCCTTCCCGCATCTGTGGCATTTCATTTGTATCACTCCTTCATTTTTTCCTTGTGAATTTTCCGAAGTGCACTAAGACCCAGACCTCTTCTTTCGCCTGCTCATTGTAATCCATGGCTGCAACTGCGTTGAAAGTCTTTTTTCCGCTGTCAGCCCATCTTTCGATGACGCCTTTTTTCCTCTTCCTCGGCGCATCGTGGCCGTTTTCAAGGATTTCAGCGGCATCAGCAAGGGTCTTTCCATGCTTCATGAGATCCCTCATGGCCGAAATGGAAGGCACTATCTTTAGGCCTTTATACCTTGGCGTATCTATATGACATATGTAGTCAACGTATGTATATAAATCTTCTGTTTCATACATCTATGGTATCATGCTGGAATCTTTTATATGGGTTTATTTTCTCTCCCGGAAAGTTTGCGAAAAGTAAGGATGAAGACCGGAGAATTTGCGGAAAAATCGGGAAAATCCAGGGAATTTACGGAGAAGGATCAAACTCTTTTTCAACAACTTCCCCTTTTGGTGATTTCTCCGAGAATATCTGCGCCTGGAACTTGTACAATTTATTATCAATGTCCTTCCATGCGTTCTGGTCTATCCCAGCCTTCACCCCTATCTGCTGCAAGAAATCATCAGCGTCCCATTTCCATTCGACTGGCACTTGAGGCAAAAGCAATCCTGAGCCATAGATTCCCCTAATGATCAGGCCGTCCTTTCCGATCTCTATCTTCTTAAGGTATTCCTCAGGCTTATTCACTTCAATGAGCTCAGGGACAGAAAGCACAGAGACCTCGATCAGGATATCATCAAACTCTTTCTTCTGCAGGGGAGGGAATCTGGGATCCTCAAATGCCGCTGAACGCGCTGCCTCAAAGACTGCCCTGTACAATTGATGGGTCGGCTCAGGAAAACCTATGCAGCCTCTCAGCTCGCCTTCCTTTGTCAATGTCACAAAGACTCCCTGCTTCACGGGAAAATCCTTCTTGTACTCCTCAATGCTTATCTTTTCCCTTGAGAAATGCGTTTCGATAGAATATCTGGCCAACCTTACAAGTTTCTTCCCTTGCTCAAGATTGAACATATTATTGTCTTTAAAGCGGTTTATCAATTTATATTATGGCCTATTTGATCTCTTTCAAGAAAGTGTTCCTGAACTTATCATTCTCTTTCTTGAGCCTTTTCACTGCGTCAAGCAAAGCTTCCTTCGGGTCCTTGCCGTTCGTCTCTATTATTATCTTAGGTGAATCTGAGGATGGATGCTCAAGGTTATAGGCCGCTACCTTGACTTTGTCGTCATTCCACAGCTCTTTCCTTATGGCATTGCACAATGTCGAATCTTCCCCTTTCACTTCAATAACAAGCTTGTTTTTGCCTTTTTCAAGAACTTTTATTTCCATTTATAGCACCTAAAAAGGGAGTATTAGAAGTCATTTATAAAGCTTTTGGGCCTTGCGGACCCCCCTTAGATTAAGAGGGAAAAGGGGTTAAATTTATATATAAGAATGTATTCCAGTATATATATATGTATATTGTGGTTCAGCCATGATATACTTGGTATCATCCAGACATCATCCAAAAAATAAGGGGCGATATGAATGGCAAGGATAGGATTCAAGGGATTCTCTGTTTTTGTGTTATTCGCTGCAATGCTGATTTCTTTATGCGCAAATGCAAGCGCATTCGTATGGGTGGGTTACATAAAGAACTCCACAGGAAGCTATGTCGAAGGCGCAAATGTCTCTGTGAATTCATATGACCCTGCAGCGATGAATACGATCGCGGCCACATACTCTGCACTCACGAATTCATCAGGTTATTTCGCCGTCACTGTGACTGAAGGTGCAGGGTACATGTACGAGCCTAAGATAAGGGTCTATTCAGGGAATCTTGCCCTTGAAGTGGGGCCGTCGTTGCCTATATTCCCCCTGGAGGTATTCCAGATGGGCCTTAATGGCACAACACTCCATACCCAGGATGCAGTTTCAATAAACCTAACCATGTACAGGGGGGAGGATGCGAATAACCTGACTACATTCAGCGGCCAGATAACTGATGCTGATAAGGGGTATTTCATCCAGAGCTTCTCGAGCAGCAACGGAACAATGGCTTATCTCCCTTCCGATAGGAATTACACAATCTCAGTTTATGGCGGCGGGCCTCCTGTCTCATATACCCTGAATAACATAAGCTCATACAGCTCTCCAAAACGTATTGATTTCAAGGAGAACACAAGCGTCACATTCTACAGCCTTACGGGCTATGCCATAGTGACAGAGAACAACACTGCAGATGTCAATTTCACAGGGTTCTATTATTCTGATTTCACGGGAAACATGGTGTTTTTGGAAGATGTGCCCCACCCGATGTATGAAGGGGATAATGTCAACCCTGGTACAGGCTATTATAACCTGAGCCTTCCTGGCGGGGCCCCCATGCTGCTCATGGTCTATGCGAATGACTCAAGCAAGCATTACATGGGCCTGCTCAACCTGAGCATGACACAGGACAGGGAGCTTAATGTGACATTGCATACTCTCGCAGGCACATATAGGGCAGACAGCAGCGTGATCAACACGAGCAGGGTCCAGATAGATGTCAAGGATGCATCTACAGGCGCAGCAATATCGGGGGGCGGTTTTGTAGAGATTGAG
Source organism: Candidatus Woesearchaeota archaeon CG10_big_fil_rev_8_21_14_0_10_44_13 (assembly GCA_002762985.1). Taxonomy (GTDB): domain Archaea; phylum Nanobdellota; class Nanobdellia; order Woesearchaeales; family UBA12501; genus 1-14-0-10-44-13. The sequence goes on from PCXZ01000003.1 coordinate 51,646, forward strand.
ACGACATATTCCACCACATACACTGACCTCACTATAAAATGGGAGAAAGACATCTCATCGGACACTAACTCGCTGAACGTCTCCCTGTTCAACTCATCGACGGCAAAGATAACGATCTTCAGCAGCAACTATGCGCCGAGGAAATACAAGGCAGGCACAGCAGCATTGAATGCAGCTAATGCGACTATAACTGTGGGCCTGTACACCATGAACCTCTCGACAGACACAGGAACCGAACTTGACATGAATATGGTCTTCTATAAGTCGAACTCGACATGCGATGTGATATCGCCGCCAGCAGGATGCCTCATGTCAAATTTCTCTTCTGATGACCAATTCAACCCTATGCAGGCATTGCTCGGCGGGGATGTGAGCATGAGACTCGTGCAGGACAATGGCGTCGTCGTCCATTATGCGGATGTTGACATGCTCAAATCAGGGCCTCCAGACATAATGATGACCCCGAACGGGGCGAATGCCACTTCAGGCGCTTCCTTTGAATCAGCATGGAAATTCGGGAGCAAGGGGCCCGACACATATGATCATATACTCATAGGAGTACCTTACAACCCTGCAACACTTGACGAGGCTTCCAGCGTGAACCTCAGCATACCTGTGCTGTACGATGAGGATTGGGCGCCCCAATGGAACACCACGACGATGGGGACAGGAGTGAACCTGACAGATTATGCGGCTTATGACTCAACATGGTTCAGCAGTGCAGGAATGAACTGCAATGCGGCAGCCAACCTGAGCCAGGGCCAGAACTGCTCGATGAACACATCAACAAATATGGTGTGGCTGAGACTGCCCCATTTCTCGGCAGTAGGCCCTACACTGAAAGGGACTGCTGTAGTGGCCACAACAACGACAACCACAACAACGACCAGTTCTGGAGGAAGCGGAGGCGGTTCAGTCTCAGGGGCAGCTGCGGCAACAGGGACCGCATTGAGCGAAGCATCTGTCGACACAGGCCCGGCTCTTGCAGGTGATGTCATCAAATTCGCGCTTGAAAAAGGCAGCACGACAACGTACTCTTTCGATATAATCACAGTGAGGGCTGACAATGTCGATATAAAGCTCAGCACAGGCGAAAAGTCAGTGATAAGGCTCGGAGAGCCGAAAGAGTTTGACATGAACAATGACGGAAGCAATGACATCTCCATAAACCTCTACTCGATAAAGGGTGAGAAAGCCTACATGAAGATATCGATGGTAGAAAAGCCCGTCGTGTCAGGACAGGAAGCGCCTGAAGCAGGAAAAGAGACGCAGCTTGCGCCCGAAGCCCAGCCCGCTGTAGCACCAGGGCAGAAGGAAGATGAAGGAGATATTGTTGAAAAGACAGCAGGGACCTCTTTGACAAAGATCGCAGGCATAGCAATACTCGCCCTTGCAGCGATAATGCTTGGCGTGATGGCATGGCATAAGCATATGAGGAAGATCTACGAGAAGACTGCAGAGAAGATAAACATAAACGACTTTTTCAATGATACTAAGAAGAAATGATTTTTTCTTTTTTATAATATTTTTATTCTTTTATAATCTCTTCTGCTCCCTGACCAATCTCCAGCAGCCGACCTTTATCCTGTGGATATTCTTCTTATGGAAAAGCTGCGATGCTTTCAGCGGGAAATCAAACCCATAATAGTTCGCTATCCTGAAGCCATTGTCTGACGAGATCTTCTCTATGAAATTCTTCGATGTCGCCTTATGGAAAGAATATATAGAATCTGATATCTCAAATGCTTTCATAAGGAAATCCCTGTCCGCATGCTTCTGTTTTGTGCCGAAAGGGGGGTTCTGTATGACCGTGTCGACGTTCTCCTTGAAATCATTGACATCCTTGACTATGAAAACGGCCTTGTCCTTGTCCAGGATCGTGAATCTGCTCAGGTTTTCCTTTGCTATGGCTATCGCTTTTTCGTCAGAATCCACAAAATAGACGAGCTTTGCGCCCAATAAGAGGGCTCCGATGCCGAGGATGCCTGTGCCGCAGCCGAGGTCTGCGACGGCCTTGTTCTCGATATCCCCTTTGAAATATGCGTCCCAGAGGACTTCTGCGCCGAACTCAGAGTCCATGGGATATTGCTCTGTCTTCACGTCAGGATTCTCGAATACCTTGAGCTTGGATAATTCGATTGCTAATCTTGATTTGGAGTTCAGGTATGGCATATTATGAAACTTGTTTTGGTAAGTTTATAAATTTTTACTTGATAATATTTTGAGCATATAATCTTAAAAAATGAGCGTGTTAAAAAATCAAAAACCGGCCCACCCCTATCTGATAAACCAACTCATATCCCGCCCCGTCGCATGAATGTGCTCAGAAGCCCGGCGAGAGGGCACATATTTTGAATAATCTATCCCTTCTTCTTCGCCAGGTACCTTGCGGCTTTCAGCAAAGCCATGCATCCCTGGCCCGCTGCGATTATGTACTGGTATTCATGGCCTGAAGCGCAGTCTCCTGCAGCGAAGATGCCCTCTACGCTCGTATTTGTCCAGCCGTCCACCATTATGTGCCCATGCTCATCTGTCTTCACAAGGCTCATGAACCTGTCTGTGTTGGGGATCCTGCCTGCTTCGACAATGACTCCTTTGACATAGATCTTCTTTATCTTGCCTTCCTTCTCATAGACAATGGCTTCCACAAAATCTTTTCCAAGGATCTCTTTCACTCTCGCCCGGCTTATCATCTCGACATGGGCATTGTTCTTTATCTTCTCTATCAAGGATTCATGGGCCATGAGCTGCTCTGCTGAATCTATCATATATATCCTGTCTGCGATCTTCAGCATGAAATCCGCTGCCTCTAATGCAGAATTGCCTCCGCCTATTATCGCCACTTTCTTGTCCCTGAACAACGGCCCGTCGCATATCGCGCAGTATGTCACGCCCTTATTGGCGAGCCTTTCTTCTCCTGGCACACCAAGTTTTCTCGCCCTTGCCCCTGTCGCTATGATCACTGACCTTGTCTCGTAATCCATCTTGCCTGTGATGACCCTGAAATTATTGTTCTTTATCCCCTCAATCCCCTGGACCTCCTCTATCTTTATGCCTATGCCGTTGAATTTCATCTGCTCCATCAATACCGTAGAGAATTCTATTCCGGTCGTCTTTACGATCCCGGGATAATTGAGGACCTCATTGCTCAGGTTCATCTGTCCTGCGAAATCGCTCGAGAATATGAGGAAATCCATGCGTTTCCTCGCTGCATAGATGGCTGCAGTCATGCCTGCGATGCCAGCCCCGATTATTATTGTGTCTTGCATTGGCCTCTTTTTTTGTCGATCAAATACCGCTAATCATTCTCATAATTATACCATCCCCTGAACTGATAGACGAATGCATTGATCATCTTAGATAGCTTGATGAGGCTGTCCCTATCTATTGCCTTATCCTGGCCATTATTTTGCCCCAGCTCTCTTATCTTCTCCTTCACCAGGTCAACGAACCTGGAGCTGTTGACAAATTCAAAATTAGCGTCATAGTGGTTGTCTAAACTTCCGTCTTCGATCGCTCCATAGACTTTTTCCTTGATAGCATCACGGACAGCAACTCCCAATTTGAAGACTGCGCTTTCGGTCCTCTCATCCTCAGGGGAATCATATATCAGCCTGTCCATCTCGCTGAGGAATTCTTTTTCTGTCGAATCCAGCTTCTTTATCATATGCTCTCCTTTGACCAAAGCAGAGAACAGGCTGTGGAATGTCTGCACATCCTGCACCTTTTTTATCACAGTCAGTTCTATCTCAAACTGCTGTTTGATGTGGGATATCAGCCTTTCAGGGTCATTTGATCCGGCAAGAAGTTTTTCTGTCAGGTGCATCTGGTTCTTCAGGATGTTGTATATGTAATGCGATAACCAATATGCATACTCATGCTTTGTTTCTGCATAGGCCAGGCATTGCTCAAGCCTGTGCAGTCTTTTGATCTTCAGGGAATGCTCCATCCATTCCAGGTCAGAAATCAGCTCTTCCTCCTCTTTCTGTTCGTCATGGATATCGACCAGTTCTGTCTGCAGGATCTTTTTCAGCGCCAAAAGGTCAGTTTTAAAATTGCTGCCTGCTTTCAATCTCTCAATGATGAGCTTCTTTTCAGGGATGGTCCCAAGATATCCGTTCAGGTTCTTTATGATGGCCTCATCATCAAGCTTTATCTCTTTTGCAGCCGTTTCCTCTGAGCCGAAGAGATGATCCAGTATTTTCATATGGCTGAGGAGGCACGAAGTGTTAATAAATTTTTCTCTTTATCATCCTTTAAACCGCTTTATGGCCCTTAACAAACAAGTTTATTAATCGTTTTTCCCGGAAACCAAAATCTTTATATAGAATCCCATTACCCCAACATAATATTGTTATTGGGGGTGTAATACGTGGAGTCAAAAGAGGTAGAGACATTAGTCCACAAACATGTCCTGCCGCTTAATGAGCAGATAAAGGCAGCTTTCAGGACAGTCCAGGAGGAATTCGAGGACCATCTGGATGCGATCAATGAGAACACCCAGGAACTGCAGCACCATCACGACGCAATCTCTGAGCTCAACAGGAAGCTCGAGAAGATCAATGAGAGGATTGACGAGATGCAGCTGATGATAAAGCAGGTCTATATGGACAAGAGGGACATAAGCCTCAATTTCGACGAGCAGAAGATATTCTTGCTTTTGTACACGCATGAGAACGGCTATCTTTCGTTCGATGAGATCTCAGCGAAGACAGGATTCTCTCCTGACTATACGAGGAGCATGATAAACTCCATGCTTGACAAGGGCATATCGATGATCAGGGAGATCATAGATGCGAAGCTTTTCTTCAGGCTTAACCCGAGGTTCAGGGCGATGCAGGCGAAGGAGAACATCGTGCAGATAGAGCCTGCTGTCGTGAGGCAGTTCGAGAACAGGATGCTGGGAAGCTTCTTCTGATTTTTTTGTTATTTTTTTCTCAGAAAACTATCTTGATTTATAACCTGCGACAGAACTTTCAACAATACCCATTATATCGGCAGCAGACAGGCCTTCTTTCCCATTCCTCCTTTTCAGGCTGTTATTGAGATCATTCCCGAAATCTGTGCATACCTTAAGCCTCTCCCTGAAATTATGCCCTGAAAACCTGTCTGCAACATTATCTTCGGGCTTCTGGCAACAGAATACCTTGCCTTTAACATAGCCATACGCAGGCAGCTGTTCACGATAACTGCAATTCCCGCAGGAGATCTTATTCAGCGCAAACTGGAATGCATAGTCAAGGCATTTCCTCATCAGATTGCTGTATTCGGGCTGAGAAAGATTGCCTGCTATTATAGGGAATACATGCGGGGCGTAATCATAGACGCTGAATGCAGCTGAAGGGTGCTTGATATCCTTCCTGCAGTCATATACTGTTTTAGGGATGTGCACATTCATTGGCGGGAATCTCTGTGCAAGTACAGAAGCCATGACATGTGCGACAAGAGAATTTCCTGCATATCTCGCTGCCTTTGCGATGTCCTCCTTCGATTCTTCGGGAGGTTCTTTTTTTGCGACCGAGAAAGGGATCACTGCTCCGATCTTGATTATGATTCCTGCGATGTGCTCACTTTTTGCAAGGATCTTATCTAAATCCCATTTCTCTCCGAGGAATTTAGGATCTACTCCTACTTCACTGCTCACTTTCACTGTTCTCACCAACCGGCTCACTTTTTGCTGAAGTTGCTTTTAAATATTTTGTTTATGCCTGTTTTTTGGGGTTGCTGTTGTTTTTAAGCACTCACTTTTTGGGCCTATTATAGCTTTATACCGGCAATTGTCTGGGTTTTGCCGTTCTTGATTATCCCGACAACGTTTTGGTATTTTTTCTGTTTTTAGTTGGGTGTATTTCGACACGTTTAAGGGACTTTAAAGAATACAAAATGGTATAATAATGGCTATAAACTGGGTATAATAAAGGAATAGACGAAAATAGCCAAAAAGCTTTAAGCCTCTACAGAAGGTTTTTGCTCAATTTCTAATGTCTCTGGCTCCTCTTCCTTTTCATCAATCGCATTTATCCTTTGGGTTTCTGAGATTTTCTCGTTTTTTACAGAGCGCTGCAATTCTCTTATGAGTTTTTGGGTGTTATCCAGGTTATCCTTGATGACACTCATGGATTTTTCAAATGCTTTTTCCAAGGTATTCCCATTCAGCTTGTAGCCTATGATCACCTTCCCTTCATTGATATAGCTTGTTTTGACGATCAGACTCAGCTCTGTCCATCTGCTGAGGTAGTCATACATCGTCTGCCTGGAAATGCCTGCAAATGTCCCCATATCTTCGACTGTCATTATCGCCAGCTCTGGATGCTTTTTTCTGTAGGATTCCTTTGAACGCTCGTAGAGCTCTAATAATGTCTGATGCATCTTGTCTGTCGAGCCTTTTTTCCTCGGCATGAGGCCTATCCTGTTAAGGATGATCTTAGAAAGCTCCTCTGCTGAAGGGTTCAAGCCGGGCTCGTGGCTCGTCAGGACTATTTTTTCTGTTGCGAATTTGATCACCTCTTACTGGAAAATTCTGGTGTTATGGTTTATAAGCTTTTGGGATTATGGCGACAGATGGAAGAAAAAAGATGGTAATCTTTTAGAGTTGATTGAAGGTTTTAGCAGGTAATTTTTGTTTGATATTATAATAAATCAACAATATTTGCGGGGGAACGCCGTTCCCCCCGTCCCCCTCCTACACTTTGCTAGGCTACGGAGCAATCTAGCGAGGCAACAACAATGGCGCTGGCGAGCCGGGGGTTGCCCCCTACGGGGTGGCGAGTCGGGCAAAGCCGAAGGCTTTGACCGTCAGCTGCCAATTTTGTTGTTGCCGAGCTTACATTTTCATCAAAAATCTCCAATCTCTGCCAAAACCTTCCTGTCAAAATCCAATTTAACCCAATAGAGCCATCATCTCCTCTTAGGTATAGGTTTATCATGGCTAAAACAGGCCATTTCTGCCTGAAAATTTTAGTTTATTTTTTATTCGGGATAATGCCGAAAAAGGTGTTTTTGGAAAAACGGCAGATTCTGGGATAATACCCTAAGACCCCCAATATTCTGGGATCATCCCGAAATTTTCTGGAAAACGAGTTTGAGGGGTCCCGAATGAAGAACCAAGGGGGAACGATGGAAGATCTGGAAAGATGGACAAATGGAGGGGTTTGAGTTGGTATTATGGGATAATGGCGACGGCACTGAACCAGTATACTATTTATTGAGAATTTTTTTGCATTTACCATCAATACATTTAGCCACATACCCTTCAGGATTTTCATATGTGGTCTCGCACGCAGGACATGTTCTTGGCTGCTCGCAATTTTTATTAATCCAATTGATATAATTTTCAGTAGTCATTGCAATTACATCATCACTTGAAATATCCATCCAGCATGGCAGACAGCATTTAAACTCAAAAAATTCACAGTCTGAGTCCTGCTCACATGGCTTGATTTCTTGACATTCCCCATCAATACAGCTGCAATTAGGCTTTGGTCCCTTTTCTTCCTCAGAACAAAACCTCGCACAATCTTCTCTTGGTTCATCCGTTTTTTTAACACAACCCATATAACTGCAACTACAAGAGGAGAATACTGCTTCACATTCACCATCTTGGGTGCAGGAGTTGTTTATGCTTGATTGGTCTGTTGTAAGGATTTGTTCATCGCATCCGCTGATTAGAATCAACACCAAGGCCAGGAATAAGAGCGCTTTTTTCATATATCCAAAACAGGGCAAAGGAAGTTTTTAAAGGTTGTTGTGTGGATGATTCCGACGGGTGGGAACTGGTGTAGGGATTTGTGAGAATTAAATGATATCCATAATTTCCCGTGTATTAAACACTTTTATGCCTTTTGCCTTTTTTAGTCTTTTATTAGTTATTGAAAATGGCGTAAGCCATTTTCTGGCGGTTTAAAGAAAATTCCGACTAAAGTCGAGATTTTCAGACTTGCGAACAAGTTCGCAAGTAATACCTCGCACTTTAGTGCGATTGCACCATTTTCAAGACTAAAAACTCGCTATCAATGCGAGGCGCGTAATACTCCGGCCAACAGAAAATCTGCGGATTTTCTTAGTTGAGTCACTTCGTTCCTCAACTTTAGGCCGGAGATAGTCACCGAGCTAAGCGAGCGTGACTATGAACATCGCAATGTTCAGTAGCTCCGAGTGCGAGTTTTTATTATAATGGCTGTTCTTGGAGAACTGATACTTTTGTTACTAAACTAACAAGAATAAGGGGCAAGGAGATAAAAGTCCCCTTAAATAAAAGAAAAAATGATAATAAAACAGCTCAGCATTGCTCAGCAGAGAACCTCAACTGTTAACAATTTGTTTACAGTTGAAATACACCCCCTGTATCCAGGTGACCACAAAAACACTCAAATGTGGTCAACCAAACCCTCGCAACCTTTTTATAACCCCTCATCCCCAACAACCGCATGAACCGCATCCTCCAAACAGCCATCTTCATCTCACTCTTTTTAGCCATCTACATATCCCTCAATTCTTACGTCACACTGAGATTAGGCTCATTGTTAGGCATAAAACGATATTACCTCTACTTCGTCATCGCATTCGTGACTCTCGGGCTTCCCGCTACCATGTTCATCGAGAACAGGTTTCCCAATATCATAACAAAGGTCATCTACACAGTCTCTGCATTGTGGATGGGAGCCCTGCTTTTCCTATTCGTCACATTAATCCTTTACGAACTGATCCGTCCTTTCTACAGCGTACCTTTCGCAGGATTCATCATTCTAGGAATAACATTGATCTTAAGCTTCATCTCAATCATAAACGCCTCAACTATCGCTGTAAAACACATAAATGTCCCATTAGGAGCAAACGTAACAATAGCCCAGATATCAGACCTCCATGTCGGCACGATAAGAAACTCAGCCTACCTGAAGGAAATAGCATATCTCATCAACAAGGAAGACCCTGACATAGTCATGATAACAGGGGATTTAGTCGATGCATCAGCTCCTCTCCATAAAAGCATGTTCAGCCCGTTCAACCAATTGAGGGCCCCGGTCTACTTCGTCACAGGCAACCATGAGACCTATGAAGGAGTGGACAAGGTATACGCCCTCTTCGAAGGCACTAAGATAACCCCCCTGAAGAACCAGGCCGTGAAATGGGACGGCATACAGGTCGTAGGCATAGAGTTTTCCACAGATAAAACCTACTTGAAGCAGCAGCTCTCAAAGATGAACATCACGCAGCCTTCTGTATTGATGTACCATCCTCCGATGAGCATGGAAGACGCAAAAGCAGCAGGCATCAACCTCCAATTATCAGGCCACACCCACAACGGCCAGATATTCCCGTTCAACTTCATAGTGCAGCTGGTCTTCAATAAGATCCGAGGATTATATGACCTCGACGATTTCTACCTCTATATCTCCCCTGGCACAGGCACATGGGGGCCTTATATGAGGTTGGGATCGAGGAATGAGATTACTATAATAAAGCTGAATGTCTAAATCCCCCCCACTAGGGGGCAAGCATCACCAGAAGAAATCCTCGATCTTGATATCCCTCCTCTCGACACCCATATTTGAGAGGGCTTCCTTAACGCACCTTTTCATCGGCTCAGGTCCGCAGATATAGAACACACATCCGGATATATCATCAACATGCCCCTTAATTATCTTTTCATCAACATAGCCTTTCCTGCAAACGCCATAATCCTTATCTTCATCGCTCAGAACATATAATTTCTTTAGCTTCTTCATAGAATCAAGCTCTTTCCTGAATATGATGTCCTTGTAATTCTTGGATCCATAAACCAGCACAATATCTTTTTTCTTTTTCCCGCCCCTCATCGCCCTTATCATGCTCATGAAAGGGGTTATCCCGACGCCGCCAGATATGAATACATGCTTCTTTGCAGAATCGTCCATTATGAATGCCCCGAAAGGCCCCTCGACAAAAACCCCGTCTCCTTTCTTCAGCGCAGAAACAGCCTTTGTGAATCTTCCCTGCAGTTTTATCGTGAACTCAAGATACCTGCTGCTGGGGGCGCTGGATATTGTGAACGGATGCCTTGTGTAGAGGCTCTTCAGCCTGAGGAAGCAGAACTGGCCAGGCTTGAATCCCATCTTATTGCTGCTTTCGAGCGCAACAGTGAATGTGTCTTTTGTCTCCCACTTCAGCCATGCAACTTTAAACTTGTTCTTTCTCTGCCTGATCTTGTACGAGAACCTGTAAACTGCACCCAGCGGTATGATAAGGATAAAGAACCAAATCATGATCCTTATCGGCAGTCTGCCTGTGTCAGAGCCCGTATTCAGCGCATGATACACGACCATTGCGAAAAGAGCGTAATTAAGCATGTGGATGTATTGCCATAAACCATAATGGATTCTCTTATGGACGGCAGATGCGGCCATCATGATGCAGAAAACATACAATGACAATATGCCCATTGCAAGCGGAAGAATAGCGAAATCAGGCACTATGAAATCCCTTATCTTCCCCGTCGAAAATATGAGCAGAAGAGGATGCGAGATTATGAGGATTGCGGCTGCTGTTGCATACTTCTTATTGAAACTGATTATCCTGTCAAGTCCGTAATATCTGTCAAGGAATCTTGAGGTGTCGCCGATGAATATGAGCGATGAGAGCATGAAGAAGCACAAAAGCCCCGCGAATCTCACTGATTCTCTCATGAAATCGCTTAATGATGCACTATCGCCCAGAGGCCAGAATATTGCGTATGAAATCACAAAAAAAGAGAAAATAAATGATATTGCCGCAAAAAAAGTTATTGTCTTTCTTGCCAATTTAAGGTGATCATTCAACAATGATCTTTCCTCTCATCTGCATGTGGCCGCTGCCGCACGGTATGAGGCAGTACCATGCGAACTCTCCTTTCTTGTCTGCTGTGAACTCAACAGTGTTCTCGCCTTCTGCATTGAAATCAGGGATCATTATGCCGTGAGGCGTGTCAACATTGTTTATATTGATCCTGACATCATCCCCCTGCTTGACCCTTATCTCATCAGGGGTATAACTGAATCTGAAAGCATCCACATCGTATTCCTTCACGCCATCTACATCTGTCACTGCCTGGCCTGTTGAGGCATTCTTCGCGCATCCTGCAAGCAGCAGAACAACCAAAATCAAGATCATCTTTTTCATGTTAAACCTCAACCACTTATCGCCCTGCGGCGGTTTTATAAATCTTATGAAAGACAAATCCATGCCTATCCCCTCATTAAATTTATATATGACTTCTTACCCACCCTCCCCATGGCAATGTCAAAGAAAGACCTTGAGAAGAGATTCAAGGACACAAGGGAAGAGCTTCAGGCATTAGAAGCGAAATGCAAGGACGGCGGCGGGACAAAAGAGGACTACATAGCGCTTGCGAAGCTGAGAAGGAAGATGAAGTGATGTCATCTTTTCTTCAGGAAATCCTTTATCAATCCTTCGACAACAGCAGACATCTTCATGTCATTCTTCAGGCAATATGACCTTAACTTGTTCATCAGCTCTTCATCTATAGTGAAATTATATCTTCCTTTATAATTGGCCTTCCTGAGCTTGCCTGTCCTGTCGAATTCTTCAAGCGTCTCAAACAGGCCTTTGTTCTCCTTTATTATCTTCCTTGCCTTTTCAATGAATTGCGCCATTTCTGATCAGCCTCGCTATCTTATTTATGTCATCTATGCTTTTTTTCGATATCTTATGCACCATCTCGACCATCTTCTGCTTGTCGCATTCTATACCTTCATAATCAAGATAGACCAATATCAATGCAAGCGCCGTCCTCTTGTTGCCTTCACTGAAAGCACGGTCTGCAAGCATGCTTCTTGCAAGGTAGCTCAGCTCATAAAGCCAGCTTTTCTTCTGCTTGATGATGCCCAGCGCGAAGTCAAGGGAACTTTCGTTATGGAACTCTCCTTTCTCGCCTATCTCTATGTTCAGCGAGATCATGTCTTTCTTGTTTATCTCCATTTTATACACACTTATACACATTAATGTGTATAATTAATATATAAATCTTTCGTTTTTCAGGCGGTTTTATGAGAATGTGTTTTCGGACTCCCCCCCTCCCCCCTCCAAAAACCAAGCATTTATAAAGGGACGCTTTTTCTGTATATGATTGAGGTATTAATATGAAAGGAAAAGTAAAGTTTTTCAACGCTATGAAAGGCTTCGGCTTCATAGCAGGAGAAGATGGCAAAGAGTATTTTGTGCACAAGACCGGCTTGAATGAAGGTGTTGTCATAAACGAAGGTGACTCAGTCACATTCGAAGTTACCCAGGGAGATAAAGGCCCTAAGGCAGACAAGGTTTCAAGAGACACAGAGTAGAATTTCTAATTTAGTTTTTCTATTTTTTTGTGCAACATAGTCGGAGCTATATCCCTGACCCTGGATACCAAAACACTTAAAAACCGGGGTTTTTACGTCAATTATCATGAAGATATTACTGGTATACCCTCCGTTCTGCACGCCTGCAAGCCCGTCTTATTCCATAACCCATCTCCGCTCATTCCTGAAGAGCAACTGCGATGAGGACATAGAGGCCATCGACCTGAACATAGAATTCCATAAAATAAGGTTCCCGGGATACAAAGGGTATTATGGCGACATCTCGAATTGGGATGATTATAAGGATACTACAGACGATTTCAACAGGCTGTCGCTGAAGACATATTCCGACAGCAACAGGGATGTGGTGAATGGAAAAAAGCCCGCATTGTTCGATGATATGCTTTCGATGATAAGAAAGAGAAAGCCTGATGTAGTCGCATTGAGCATAGTCTATTCAAGCCAGGCTTTCTATGCATACTCCCTGATAAAAGAGCTCAAGGCCTCAGGGATAAGGGCAGTGATAGGAGGCCCTGCTGCGAATGAGATACTTGCAGGCATAGCAGATGCTGCATTGGAGAATGAGACCGATCTTCTGGAGTATGTGACGAAGAATAAGCCAGCTCATGATGGGCTGAAGCTCGATTATGTGATAGATTTCTCGATATATAATCTTGAAGATTATTTCACGCCTGTCCCTGTCATCCCATTGAAGACATCTTCAAGCTGTTTCCATAAGGGCTGCGCTTTCTGCTCCCATTTCGACAAGGCGAGATATTGCGAATTCCCGATAGAATCCATAACAAGCACCATCATCAAATCAAAACAGCGATATTTCTTCCTGATAGATGACATGATCCCGAAAAAAAGGCTGCTTGAGATCGCCGAGGCATTCACGCCATTGAAGATAAGATGGGCATGCCAGCTTAGGCCAACAGGGGACCTCGACCTTGAGACGCTGAAAATACTGAGCCGGTCAGGCCTGGTGATGGTGATGTGGGGCGTCGAATCAGGCAATGACAGGATACTGAAGCTCATGAACAAAGGCACAGAATCCTCTGCGATAGAGAAAGTGCTTTCTGATTCCCATGAAGCGGGCATAAAGAACGCATTGTTCATCATCTTCGGTTTCCCGACCGAGAGAAGAGAGGAGTTCCTCGACACCATGGATTTCCTTTCGAGGAACAAAGGCAATATCGACATGCTCTCTGTGTCCGTCTTCGGCCTGAAGAAAGGGACGCCTGTCTACAATAATCCCGGAAAGTTCGGCATAATGGGGATCACAGAGGAAAAAAGGACAATACTTGAGCCCAAGCTGAGCTACAAGGTGAGCTCAGGCCTTTCGCAGGAGGACGCTGAGAAGCTGAAGAAGGGCTACAAAAGGACGATAGACAAGATGAACAGGTATCCTGACACGATGAATTATTTCAGGGAGCACATGCTGTGCTTGATATCCGGCCGAAATGCTTAAATACCTATCCTCCTCACCCCACTAAAAGAGGTTCTTTTTTATCAGACATAAAAGTGAGCAGGCATGGAACAACAGACTCCGGAATCTATCCTTGGAAGCCTTGAGAAGAATCTCAGGCCTTATGACGAAGCTATGGCTATAAGGGAAAATAGCAGAAGGATAAAAGACCATATAAAAAATAGGGGGTTCGGGGGGCTTGCAGAAGACCTTAATGAAATGGCGCCTTTTTTCGGATTTGAGCCTTCTTTCAATAAGCGCGATTTTGAAGGTTCGGTTTGCTATCCTGACCGCGCATTCGAAGAAGAGTATAAGAAGAAGCATTTTCTGCCTTTGATAGGATGGGGGGTATTGGTGCCTATGAAAAAATGGGCGAATCTCGCTAATAAGCTCGCGCAGCCCCCGACCCAGCTCGGGAAGACAATAGACTATGTCTTATTCCAAAAAACTTCTCTTGGTCTTGAGAGCACAGGCATCTCTTTCCATGCCAAGAGAGACATTAATGATAACCTTGAATATGACTCCCTTTATCATGAATCCGGATTGTATTCCGAGATTGCGGCCCTATGTTCGCAGATTTTCACAAACAAGATAAGATATTGCTTCTTGGCACAGATCACATTCGACCACAGGATAGTCAGGGAGCTCGGCGCAATGAGGGCTGAAAACATGAAGCCGGAAGAGATGAAAAGAGGCCTGATGGGGTGCATAGAACAGAATGTCGAAAACATACCCTGCTGGCTCAATGTGCCGGAAGCGGTGATTGAACAGACAAGGGACCTTTACGCAGGCGTTTTCAGCGAAATTTTTTTAAGGATCCCCAGGGCAGTCGACGCAGTATCGGAATTGAAAGAGAAAATCGGGCCTATGCTCACTCCGATGATATTTTCAGCGGGCTCTACAGAGCAGGATTTAGAGAAGGAGATCATCCTTTCACCTCTCAGGGGGATATGCAGGCTGAGGGATTATGTGCGCTCTGGAGATATAAATCAAGGGCAGATCAAAGGGGCCCTGGAAAAGATAGGATATCATTGAGATAGTCCAATCCTGAAGAGGCGGGCTAAAAGACCGATTCATCTCTTCATGTCCTTGAATTTCACAGAATGCTGCTCTCCTGCGCTGCCCCAGTTCTCCATCGCTGTCTCATGGATGACTATCGTGACAGCCTGGGCAGGGATCCCCATCCCGACAAACACATCTGTGACCTTCTTCATCACATCTGCCTTGCTTTTCTTGTCCATGGGCCATGTCTCTATTGTGATTATCGGCATAAAACCACCTCAGACAAAGGGGGAAAGAGGATGTTTATAAAAGTTTTCATAACAAATTATTTAGAAGGCTTATTATAACCATTTTCGGATGCTTGTTTTGTTGAGGCATTGATATCATAAACTCCCCCATGGCCAAAAACCATAAGGCCGCCTTTCCTTGCCTCTTCTATTATCCTCATTATGGACTGCAGTGCAGCCTGGTCAAGCGCAGCCCTCTCAATAACATCGTCTGTCTGCCAATCTTTTGTCGGGATGTTTGAGCCATAGACTGCAGCCCTCTGCATTTCAGGGTCTTTTTTAAGCGCCATTTTGAGGTATCTTTTGTCGCAGATGCTGTCGCCCGCGAAAACTATCCTTCCTGTCCTGTATTCTTCTCCTGTCTCAAGATTTACCATCACAATTCCCTCCCTGTCTTCAATTGTGAATGCCTTGTTCGCCGGTGCATGGCCTTCTGCGTCGTATATCTTCAATCCCAGCGGCCTGCCTGCATGATGGTTAGTCCTGTACCTTATGAATTTGCTGCTTGTTATATCCCTCTGCCTGTGGCCCTCATAGAATCTCCTGAAATTATTGAATCTTTTGCTGTCATTCGGCCCCAACACGACATCGAGCAGTTTGTCATTCTCATCAGCCATCCAGTAGGAATTCCTGAACATGTCATTGTTCCCGTTGTGGTCAGGATGCGAATGGCCGTGGTATATGCTTCTTACATATTTTACAGGGTTGCATCTCTCTTCCCTTGCGATGGTTTCAAGCGATTTTCCAAGTATTTCCCTGTCAGCGAAATCGCCGGAGTCGATCATGTAGATGCCATGCGATGACCTCACCCAGAGGACTGTGCCTCCTCCTGTCACTTCCCTCCCCAGCTTCTGCGAGAATTCCCTTTTCCTTCTGCCTTCTTCGATATCCGTCAGGATCTGCATTATATTTTCATCAGGGCCCGCTGTGCATGTTCCCTGGACAGCAATATAGATCCTAATTGTCATTTTGCATCAGCACCTTTTGTTGCGTCATCTCATCCCTCGATTCTCCTTGCGATATAATCCGCAGCTTCCTTCATTGCGGAGATCTCATGAAGCCCCACTGCAGGTCTCTTCGCCTTATCAGCCATCGTCACAACGAACTTTATCCTGGATTCAGACGGTTCCGCCCAGCTCTGGCTTCTCTTTGCATCAAGACGGAAGTTATCGCCGCAATATATGAATTCAGCAGGGCATCTTTTGTACATTGGCGCTTTTCCTGGCGCATATGAGAGAAAATCCTGCCATGCCCCGACCTGTTTTTTTGTGATAGGCAGAGGGATGAGTATGTCGCTGAAATCTATGCCCTGCTTATCGCCGGCCATGCGGTCCACGCCGAAACCCACGATGACTACAGAGCCGTCATTTATCATGTGATTATTGTTTTTTATTGCTGATTCTACAAACATCTTCCTTGTAGCATAATTGCCTGCGGCTTCAAGGATATGATTCGCCCCATACAATTGAGTATGGATCTCACCGACCCTGAGAAGCGAGTCTCCGCTGAAAAAACCTTTTATGACATCAACGATGGTCTCATTCCCGGACCTGATCTCTTCCTCTGCTGCTTTCCTTATCGCAACTACGGCGGGATTCTCACCATTCAGCCAGGCATGGGCATAGAAATCGATCACTGCTTTTGCCAGAATGCGCTGGTTTTTTGCGAATACCCTGTTCATGTAGTCTGCACGTATTATCTCTTCTGCAAATGCTTTTTGGTGAATCGCTTGCGCCATTTTGACCTTCTAAAGAATATCAAAAAGAAAAAACTACCTGTATACTTTCTTAGTATCAGCTTCAAGCAGCCTTACCTTCCTCTCAAGCTCGTAGATCCTCTGCTTCATGTCCCTCTGGTTGCTGTTCAAGAAAAGTATCCACTCATTGAGGCTCTGCTTCAGTTCCATGACTTCCTTCTTCATCTTCCTGAAAGAGTTCGCCACTTTGCCTGTAAAGTCGATTAAAACCATTTATACCACCTAATGACGTTATTTTGATATATCTTAATGTTATTACTTAATAGTGATTAACTTATATATAAAGCTTTCGGTCGGAGATTGTTAAGCCCATCTGCTGAAAATCCGTAAACGTGATTTTCAAGTGATACGCAACAGCAAGGACCATCTCGCTTTGCTCGATGGTCCGAATAATTTGCGCAGTTGTGCTCGAAAAGTGGGTTGCACGCCACCAATCCAATAAAAAAAGAATTCAATAAAAAAATAATAAATATCTACCCCACATAGCTCAGCCTTTTCTTCATCTGCATGTCAGATGTCGTCTTGCTCTTCTCCAGCAGACCTTTTATCTTGCTCTCGAATTTCTGGGCCTGCGCCATCAAAGGCTTAGTGTCTATCTTCAGCCCGAGCAGTTTATCCAGGATCTCGATGATTTTTGCGGCAGCGATGCTGTCCGGCAATGCAGAATGCGTCTCAGCGAATATGCAGCTCAATGGCAGTGATTCAGCATCGAGAAGCATGGCTCCTGTGACCCCGAGTATGATCCCTTCCTTCAAAGGCCCGATGTTGTTCTTTGCGAATATCTTCCTTGAATCATCGTTTGTTGTATAGTAAAAGCATTTTGATTTTTCTGCTTCTTCTGTTGGAGAAGCGACGCCTTCAAGCCCTATGACCTGCCTTGCCTTGAGCTCTTTCGCAAGGTTCGTTATCGCGTCTGCGAGCTTCCATTCTATGCCCTGGACGCTCGTTATGATATGCACGATGAGTATGTTCGTCTTCTTGTCATAGAATATCCCTATGGGGTTGACTATCTTGCTGTCATGTATCGCTATCATCGCAGGTATCTCATCGGATTTTATCACTCCGATCTGCTCTGCCTTCAATTGCTCTATGAGAAATTCAGTCGTAATCGTCCCGACAAGCCCGAATCCCGGAAAACCCTCGATTATTATGGGGTTCATGGGCCTTTTCCTGAGTTCAATCTTCATTCTACACCTCTTTTAAGCACTAAAATCAGGGAAGTATATAAATTTTTTTGAAGACGCCTGATATGCGGTTTGTATATGGGATTATATCGTAACCTTTATATATAGAAATGCTTATTTTGGGCTTATCAGGCAGGCCTATTACCTAGAAAAGAAGGTGAATTGATGAATAAAAGGCGATTTAAGTTATTTTTAGGCATATTTTTCCTATTCACTCTCTTCTCGACAGCAGTCTATGCCCAGGGGAATCCTTTTGATGTGATATTCAGGGCAGTTGAGAGGATAGGGCCGCTGTATGCGAAATATTTCTATGCAATCGACTGCATAATGTATGCAGTTATCCTCATCGGCGCAGCGCAATATGCGCTTAATCAGCAGTTCGAAGGCAGAGGAGGCAAAGCAGTCATAATAGGCCTTGGCTCTTCTCTTGCGATTGCAGCTTCATACTTTGAGTACAGGCAGGGCGCCAGCGGCTTCAAGCTGATAGGCAATCTTGCGCCTGCTGCAGTGATACTCACATTGATACTTTTCATGTTCCTTTTCTACAGGCTGTTCACAAACCTGGGGGCGAACGGAAGGGTCGCAGGCATGCTGATGTTCTCGATAGGCTTCTTCTACATCAACTCACAGTTCCCGCAGATAGGCGCATGGGCGATAAGCAAAGGCGACTGGCTCGCCTTTGTATGGGCCATACTCGAGGCAATGGCAATCATAATGTTCGTATGGGGAATAATAGAATTGATCGCCATGTTCGTAAAGGCAAGCGGTGTCGGAGGAGGGATAAGCAGCATGTTCTCGCCGAGAGACAGGACAGCCGACACGACAAGAACCGCACCGACAACAGCAAGGGACGAAGTAGCGCCTCCTTCTACAGAGAGGGAAGAGCCCGAGTATGATATAAAACGTCCTGGTTTCATAGAAGCTTTTGTCACAGACCTGAGGAACAATCCTCTTGCAGGAGTTGATGTGATAGCGATAGGGGCATCCGCAGGAGTCCCGAGACAATGGGCTTTCTGGAGGAGAAGGTCGCCTTTCTGGAGAGAGGAGACAGGCGATGATGGCAGGGCAGTGATCAAGGTCCCTTCGGGAAACCTGAGAGTAGAGGCGAACGGAAGAGGATGGAAATTCTATGACCTCACATGCGCGAACGTGAAGACGACATTCGTGATCGTAGAGGCCGGTCAGACAACGACAATAGCGATAAGGATGAGGAAGGATGAGACGCAGCCTAATCCGCACATAATCAATGTAGAGACGCAGCAGGGAAATACACGGGATGAGAACCAATATCATTTCGTAGGGAGAATTGATTGAAGATGGTTGATACTGATCAGCAGATAAGGGATAAATTGACGGAGATAAGAGGCATATTTGATGGTCTCTCGCGTATTTATTATTATCCTGATCCTCAAAGCCGAAATAGGATTCATGGCGATCCCCATCTAAACAATATGGACCTTTATGTGAGCGGTTTTGATGAACTGGACGCCCTCATGACCCGCAATCCGAATCTTCAGCCTTATGACAATGATCTCGTTGTGATTGCAAGATCTGCACTGAAGACGATGGCATGTCTGAGGTTTTTTGCAATCGGCGCCCGAACCAATAACGATGAAAGACTTCTTAATGACTGCATCAACCACTCAAGGACAGTTCTACGAGGCATAAACAGCATCAACCAGAAATTATCAACATCACATACTAATCTGCCTGATCTCACTTCAATGATCCTCCAATTGAGGGTGGCAATCCACGAGGTCATCGATGAATGCACACAATATGCAGGAGAGATGAGGGCAAGAGCACAGGCAGCAGGAGGCCAAGGTGCCGGAGCAGGCCAAGGCGGCGACACAGGCGGAGAAGATGGAGGCGATGGCGGTGATGGGGGAGCAGGCAGCGATGACGACAGGGTGCTCGAAGAAGGCCCGATGGATTATGTCATCTACCTCATTTATGATGCTACGCTGAAGAAGAGTTTTGTTGACACGCTTCCAAAAGAGAAATGGGTCAATACAGGAAGGTGCAGGAAGGTCGGCCAGGGGAGAGCGAGGAGAGGAGAGGAATTCAGGTATCCCCCTGCAGGGCAGACAGGATTGATGGCTTCTGATTTCATCGGCCCAAGAGGGGTTTTCAGGAGAAAACCCGTCGAGTATATTGCGATAGGCGTCAAAGTCCATGACCAGAAGAGCGCACTGTTCAGCAAGCCGAAATATGTCTGGGAATTCTTCGAGTTCGAGAGGGTGCCTCATGAATTGCAGGACAATGTCAAGAGGACGGCATTCAGGATGCATATCATGGACAGTATAGACAAGTTCAGGGAGGAGAGGATATACCTGGACTCTGTCCATTCAAGATTGGAAGGGACACCCAGATCAAAGGTTGATGCAATAAACGAGCTTCTTGACGGCCGGCTGACAAAGAAAAGGCTCGAGGAATTCAAGAATTACCATGTGGATCTGCACACCCTTGTCCATCAGACAAATGCCGGCCAGCAACTTTTACCTCAAAGGAATTATGATTTACAAAGATTTACAAATGCCATAGATGATCTTGCAGGGACCCAAACTGCCGCAATAACAAGGATTGAGGACACTTTACGCAAGGTCATAACCCATCTTCAGCAAAAAGAAAAATTCCTTACAGAAGTAAAAAGTGACAGGAAACCCAGGGTCAGGCTTGAGGGCTTCCAGCAGATTGAAGCGCAGTTTAGCCGAAATCCTGACATAGTGGAATTAATAGGATATCTCAAGGAAGCTGACAACCAGACCAAGATCCTGCTGGGAGTATATGATGAGCTTGTACGCCAAGGCGTAATAACACCATGATATTCATACTAAAAAAGAGGCGATGATGAAAACAACAAGACTGAGGTGGATAAGATGGTATTTGGATTTATAGGAAAGATAATCGATTGGAACAGGGACCTTAACTCGGTAATGGGCCCAAAGTTCGGAGAATCCAGGTCAAGGGCCTATGCGAGGAGGCTCAGGAGGATGGGTGTGCAGGAGCATAATATAAAGATGCACCTAAAGGAAGCTGAAGACAAGGGAAATATAAAAAAAGTGATTAAGGAGATGCATAATCTTGTGAAGATAGAGCACAGGGAAGGGAAGCTGATATTCCACATCATGCAGAAGGAAGATGTTGTCGAATATGACATCATAAAACATCTCGAGGAATGCAATGCCCTGCTGTTGAAAAACAAGGCAAAGGCGGATATGCAGGGGAACAATGCGCAAAGGGTGCAGGCGATGATGAAGATCATGCAGGGATTGGCTGAGCTCCAGGTAGGCAAGCTGGGCTATCTGGAAGAAGGCGGGCACCCCTGGGAAGGCGTCACGACCATAGCCTCGTGGGATATGGGGACAACAGAGAACGTCATCCTTGGCGAAGCATGGAAACAGAGGGGCATGATAACCGGTTTTGAGAAGATGATGAATGCGGTCTATGCTCACGCTGACAGGATTGCAAGCGGGAACGCGAAGAAAAAATCTTTCTTCGGGTCAAGCTCAGAGGAAGAGCTTGAGAAATCGCTCAAAAGAGCCGAGTCCCATTTCAATGACCTGACAGCATCGATAAAGATGCAGTTCTACTGCTCGCTCAGGCTTATCGGTTTCATAGGTGATGAGCTGAAATCAGACCAGAATATGGTGCACCACTTCGCTGATGAAGGGTTCCCCAGGGATACTGCAGAGAAGATGATGAGGGAGTACAAGATTGAGACAGAATTCATTAAAAAACAGGAATCCAGCGAGATGAGCAGACTGAGGATAGAGATGAGCGAAGCTGCCAGAAGATGAAAATGAATGAGGTGATAAGATGTTAGGAAAAAAAGGGATGATTTTTACAAGGCTAAGGGACACGATAAGCTTTTTTATAGGATTGGTGCTTGCGGCATTCGGCATAATCCCCTTGCTGAACAGCTTCAAAGTTATTGCATGGAACCTTCCTATATTCATGCTGAACCTTCCGGTCTCAATATTGGTGTGGGTGATTGCACTGGCGGGAGCGTACGTCTTTATTGATGGCATTATAGAGCCGCAGATGCACATACTCCACTGGGCATTGATTGTGAGCGGGTTAGTCCTGCTGATCGTCGGGCTGATACCAATACTGTACAGTTTCAAGGTAATCGGATTCACGGTGCCTTTCCTCGGCGGGAACCTGGTCGTTTATCAGGTGCTGATAGTAGTTGAGGGATTGTTGCTGGGAATCGCAGGGCCGACGATGCATTGAATTTTTGTTTTTATTTATTTTTTATTTTTCTGTTTTTATAATCTAAAACGTTTTTTGTAAATAGGATTGTACGCGTTTTCTTTCCTCTAAAATTATCCCGGAGATTGTTACGAACAGGAAATCGTGGATTTCCTTAGTTTCAAAGAAAAAACCTTTGAAACCAAATCTCGAACGCAACAGCAAGGACCACTCCCTCACTCCGTTCGGAGTGGTCCGAATAATCATGCACAGTTGTGCGAGAAAATGAAGAGGGCATGAGCCCTACTGTCAAACTTCGTTTGACAGGCCTGAAAATGTAAACATTTTCAGTATCGAGAAGTTGTAAGGTGGAGGCGAATGGAATGGGGATTTCGTAAAAACAAAAGCCATAGATAAATCATAAAATTAATGACTTAAGAACTAATTATATCCTTACTCAACCTTAACCTTGCTTCCTATCGCCTGGCCTGGCATGCCTTTCTCAAAAATAGCCCTCAAAGCGCCCTTGTTGCCGTGGGCTGACTTTATTATGCCCTTTATCTCCTTCCCTGCGGGGCTTTTCCATGTCACTTTCTTCTCTAGAAGCTTTGCAGCCTTATCTTTAGAATCGACGCCCTCGACCTTAAGGATCATGTGGTTCTCCTTCTGGGTCGTCCTTCCCTGCCTGAAATTGACTATTATAGCTTCCATATTGCCTCTTTAAGGGGTTATTAGGGGCTGTTTATATAGTTTTTGGGTGTAATAAGGCCCCGGGGTTTTAATACCACTTTAGAGTGGTTATAAAACAAAATATTTATATACCTGATTAGCTTAATAAGCCGTGAAAACCTATGATCGTCGTACACCATACCCCCTTTAATTTCCCATTAGATGAGCATTTCTTAGGTGAAACAATAATCCTCGGCACACTTGTCAGGGGATATAACGGGACAAATTATGTAATAAGTGCGAATTCCAATGAGATCAAATCGAAATCATTGCCCGAAAACCTGCCTGAATATGTAGCTTCTGCAAACTTCAACAATGCCAATCTTAAAAGAATCCCCTACAGGGCGAAGGATAATGCGGATTATATCAATTTCATAAAGTCTCTTCTTGACGCATCAGGAGGGCCGATCATCCTGAATTATCATTTCCCAAGGAAAGATCTGGGCGTAACAAGAGCGATGAAGAGGCAATTCGGCAGTGACGTGGCCACAGTGATGCATCTGCATTGCATGCCTGAACTTCTTGAACCCACACATTACAATCAATCAAAGGACAATAAACCTCTTGCAGAATTGCTGCAGGGATCTGATGTCGACAGGTTCATAGCAGTTAGCAATGCAGTAAAGACGGCATTTGTATACTCGGACCTTATAGATGGAGATAAGATCAGCCTGGTCAATAACGGCGTTGATATGGGGCTTTATACCATCCCTCCTGAACATCATAAAAAAGAACTTAAGAAAAAAATAGGCATAAATGCCG
The DNA here is from genome assembly GCA_002762985.1 of Candidatus Woesearchaeota archaeon CG10_big_fil_rev_8_21_14_0_10_44_13. GTDB lineage: Archaea > Nanobdellota > Nanobdellia > Woesearchaeales > UBA12501 > 1-14-0-10-44-13. Next base: position 75,339 of record PCXZ01000003.1, read on the forward strand.
AGAGGGTGGTGGGTTATGTAGGAAGGCTTGACAAATATAAGGGAGCGGATACAATCCTTGAGCTTCTTCGTTATTTTGAGAGGACATCTGAGAAGAGATACGGTTTTGTGTTTGCGACATCGGACGGGGCAGAGAGGGAATCTTTTTTCAACAAATTGAAGCATATCGCGCCGAATCTGATCGAAAATGACCAGATAAAGATCGTGCTTGACATCTCGAAACTGACGAGAGGAAAAACTTCCTTGGATGAGGCAATCAACAGCCATTTTTTGAACCAGTTGAGATCAGAAGGCATAACCGGCTCAAAGGCATATGGAGGGATAGTGACAGAACCCATACATATGGCTTTTGATTATTACCTCCATCCTTCAAAGAGCGAGGCCATATGCCTTGCAATCATCGAGGCGCTAGCAGTCGGAGTGCCTGTGATCGCATCAGAGACAGGAGGGATACCTGACCTTGTCCATGATTCAAACGGCATTCTCATCAAGATAAAGTCTCCTGATGACCCTACTCTCCAGAATTTCTTGGCAGAGAATGAAGAAGGGAAGAATGCTGAAGCTTTCCTTGACGCATTGAGGACTGTCGAGCAGAGGATATTGGACAGGAAAATCTCAAGCCCGGATGAGATAAGGACCCAGGTACTTAAAGGGGGGTTTACAAGCGATATCATGATGGAAAAGACCATGGACGCATACATGAAGGCTGTTGAGCATGCCGAGAGCAGGAAAAAGCCATCCTGATGCATCCTCCTTGATTCTCTTTCATGGCTCCATAAGAAAACTTAATAAATCTCAATCCCTATTTAATGCCTGATGGACACTGAAAAGGCTTTGAAGAGGATAAGAAAACATCTTCTTGTGCCGGAACAAAGTACCCTATGGTGGGATGATAAAAAGAGGGAAGATGTCAGGGACCTTTTGGAGGCCCTGGACAGCCTCAAGGACAACAGGAGGATAACGGACAGGAAATTCCTCAAGGAAAAATTTGATTTTCTGCATTCCCTTTTTCAGATGCTCATCGATTATTATGACGGAAAGATAACAAGAGATGGTCTTCTCAGCTCAGTGGATATTAAAGAGATAGATGATGACAGGATAAACGGCCATCTAGCAAAGATAATGGAATCGATCACCACTAATATGGTTGAGCTGGCTCTTGATATAACTGATTTTCCTGACAGGGAATCCTTCTGCATACCTGGGTGCTCTGTCTGCTGCCTCACTGAAAAAAGCGGGGTCATAGTCTATAAAGAGGAATTCGGGAAGACTGAGCAGGGATTGAAGATCTTCAACGGAGAATTCGGCGAGAACAAACAGTTCGATCTCGAGGATATCCCGCAGAAATGGAGAAAGTCAGGCAGCAGGATGAGGCATAAGCAGCCTTATGCTGCACTGCCAGCATTCGGAAGGCTTCCTATACATATAGGGGCCCTGAAAGAAGAAGGGTTCAGTATAAGGGAGAAGGCAGACCATATGTGCGCATTCCTCATCGACAGGAACAAAGAGCAGATTCCGTTCAATAAATGGGCCCTCCTTGTGAACGCTTATTCTGCAAAATTGAATGATAAGGGATTGGGACTGGATGTAAAAGAAAGCGATTTCCCAGGCTATTTCCAGGGCCTCATGTGCGGAATCTACCCTTACAGGCCGTATGAGTGCGCAAAGAAAGGATGCAATTATGCGAGAAAGATAATGCCGGATATAATAAGAAGATTCGGTCAAAAGCCCGTCGAAGAGATGCTGAAAGAACCGACATTGGTGGGAAGGTACAGGATAGCGAACTATTATTTTAAGAATAAGCAGCATTCATCTTAACGCATCGCCCGGGATCATGGCTCACTCAGCCAGACTTTCCCTTATGAGAATATCTAAGTACAAGATCGTATCCTCTGGCTTTTGAAAAGATCTCCTGCTTCTCTTTTCCAGTCTTTGTCTCCGCTTTTGAATGGTATACCCTGCTCAGTCTTCTTATCTCGTCCATGAAATCGCAGTTTGATGCTGCTAACTCCGTCATCTTCTCTGTCCCTTCTTCACCTGCAGCAGAAAGGTATTCTATGGCTGATGAATATCCATTTGAGAGTTCATGTGGTTGGAGGGAATCATTGCTTGTCTTATCAAATATCCTCCTCCCTTCTGCGATCAATTCATCAATTTTTCCGGAGTTTTTGAGCAATTCTATATGAAGCGAGATATATCTGGATTTTTTTGCAAGTCCGATCATCCTCTCTGTCAGAACATCGCCGTTATAATCATCTTTCAGCTCTTTGATGCTGTCAAGGATATCTGCGGCTTTCCTGAGGTAATATACCCTTGACCCGATGCCTCTTTTCTCTGCAGTATCGACGCATTTCTCGACAAGGCTGAATATCCGGCTGTATTCTTTTTTCTGCGAAAGGATCTCAACAGCTATATCGACATGATCGAGCTCATATTCCGTGTTGCTCCTGTTTTGGGTCATCAATATTTTAAGCAGACCGGCTTCAATGCCCTCTTCTTCACATCTTCTTTTCACTTCAGCATCGAATTCAGTCTTGTTCGGGGAACAATCATTGGCCTTCTTGTGGTCATTCCATGCGCTGTCGAATATCTTGTTGTATTTATTCACCCACCTCATATTGATGAGGCACTGGTCCAATATCTCATCCTTCATAGAATTGGAAATATCTTTCTTAGAAAGGGCGCTTAATGTCATATACCCATCAAGAATGGCAGTAAGGGCTTTCTCAGGGTCTTTTAAGGCATCTGCTATCTCTTTAGCAACCCCCATCATCGCTTCATTCGGCTTTATAGTTATGTTTTCGCCCTTATTAGGGTCAAAAGGCCCATCATCCATAGTTTAACCTCGCAATTATAAAAAGGATTATTATGTAAGAAGCACCCCTATTTAAATCTTACTGTTTTTTAGTACTGTACGATGGTAAATTATATAATAAAAACTCGCCGCTTGGAGCTACTGAACCTTGCGAGGTTCATACTCAAAAACCGAAGGTTTTTGACTACTGAAA
>PCXZ01000034.1 GCA_002762985.1 Candidatus Woesearchaeota archaeon CG10_big_fil_rev_8_21_14_0_10_44_13
GAAGGACGAGGAAAACAGGATCATCCCAGTTTCAACCATGGAAAAGGAAGGGTTGAGGATAAAGGTCAGGGGCGCTGATAAGGACGGATTCGGGAACATATCATTCAGGGAGGGCATATTGCATATAGATTCCCTGAAGATAAAAGATGCAGAGATAGGGATCCCTCATCTAAGGTCAGAAGGGATGGTTACATCCCCTATCCTCTACATAAAAGAGGACTATGAAAAGGATTTCAGGAAGGCATTGCCATATGAAAAAGGAGGGAAATGGTTCAATAAGGTGTCTGTCGATGGGGACCATTATGCATTCAATGTTGAGCATTTCACAGACTATTACATCAACTCATCAGGCGACTTCAGCTATCTCTCAGCCTGCCTCAAGACCATAAACAACACGGCAGACACATGCTATATCACGGGGGCAGATACGATATACTCAATCAACAAATGGCTCATAAACTCGACAGACCTGAACAGGTCAGGCTTGGCGGTGGCTTTTGATTTTGATGTGAACCATACAGCAGAGAACATATCAAATGATGACAGCGACAATGAGCATAATGCGACAGTTTTCAACAGCGCATTATGGAACGCGACATCTTATTATGGCGGCGGATTTGATTTTAACGGGACTAATTTCATAAATGCCTCAGATTTCACATGGTCTGCAAATTCCCTAGTGACCGTATCCTTATGGATAAAATCTATCGGGACAGCAGGTGTAGGCTCAGCTTTCGGCGTAGGGACAAGCAGTGATAACAGATTCCAAGCGCACATCCCTGATAATACTCATACATTCTATTGGGATTACGGAACAGATTGGGGGACAGGAAGAATAAATTTTGATTATACCCCTTATGAAGGTAAATGGACTCATGTAGTATTGATTAATAGTGCAACAGAACTTCCATCTACCAATGCCGTTTATATCAATGGGGTATTGAAAGCGAGCAATGAAGGCGGTCACTCCATTCCTGCACTCACAGGCCTTACAATAGGTGCGGCTTATCTTGATATCGCAGGAGGGTATTTCTACCAAACCGCATCAATAGACCAGTTCAGGATATGGAACAGGACTTTGAGCAAGGATGAGATTGAGCAGTTATTTGCAGGGGATGTCGCTAAATACAACCTCTCAGGCGACGGGATAGTCTTCACAAACTCGACATACACGGGCAAAACATACGACCATCTTGCTTCTTATTCGCCCCAGAACTACACGATAACTGACGGCACAAATGTCAATTTCTCGACATGCGTTCAGTTCAGGGATAGCACTGCCGGTAGCATAGTTAGTGTGACAGCGAATGAAACACTAATAACCCATGCAACAGGCTCAAACAATTACTCACTTATGCTCTACAGCGAGGATGACACTGCTGTATTGGGATGCGGAGCTTATGCAAATATCACTTTATTCATAGACAGGAATTATGCCATTGACTGCCCGACATTGGAAGGGGCTTATGGCGGAAAATGCTGGCTGGACTGGGACAATGCCTTCAATGGCACAGGTACAACATCAAATTACACATGGGATGCCCTAGTCAATTCAACGACAATAAAGGACATAGGGATAAATCCGCCTTATCTGAGGGCGAACGAGACGACTTCAACTGCTTTCAGGACAGGCAACAACACTTTATATCTGAACGGCTCTACATTGGTTGGCAATAAGGCCAATGGAATTTATACGGGGGGGGTGGTCATAAATAATAACAATAATACCATACAGGACTTAAATCTCGAAGATTGGTATGTTGGGGTGATCACGACTTATGGTCATCAGAACCTCATAACGGAATTGAATATCACAAATTCAACTTATGGTGTCATATTCACAACAGCATACAATACTTTAGCTAACACGACGTTTAATTATACTGATAAGCCCATCCATATCAACGCAAGCATAGGCTACAACAATATCACAGGAAACACATTCTACAACAGCACAGAGAACATAAACGCGATAAACATCACAGACAGCAACAACAACACGATCTGGCTGAACAGCATCTATTTCGGGAATATCTCGGACAATGTCAATGCGAACAACAGCTACTGCTTCAATGGAGAGGGAAACTTCTACAAGGAGGGGTTGGTGCCAATGCCATCAGACTGCGGGCAGGCGAATGTGACAAGGCCTGCAGCAAACACGAATTATTCTGCATTCATAAACGCAACGTGGCACAACCAGAGCTCTGCAAGGAACCTAAGTTATTATCTGCTGTACTCCAAAGACTCCGGCTCGACATGGAATCTTATCTCAAGGGTTTATGATGCATCATTCTATAATTGGAGCATTGCCAATCTTACTTTCAACTCGAGCTACAATCTCAAGGTCGTTCCTTTTGATGACAATTACAATGCTACGGAAAGGAATGTGACATTCGGGATCGAGGATTCAGCTCCTACTATAAGCTCGGCATTCCTGAACGCGACTTCATTTGACAACCTTACATCCGACAATCTGACTGCAGTCGGTCTTGGCGTCACTGATCCTGAAGGCGACAATGTGGAATTGAACTACAACTGGTACAGGAATGGCGTTTCTGAAATGGCCTTAAACATGCCGATGACTACACCCGATGCATACAATAGGACATATGATTTTTCAGGCTCAAACAACCATGGAAACATCACAAGTGCTGTTTGGAATGCCACCGAGGGCAAGACGAGAGGATCTTATGATTTTGACGGCAGTGCAAGCTACATAAATATTTCAAAGGTTTACACTGGATCGAATTATACAATAGAGCTTTGGGTCAAACCAAGGGAGATTGAAGATGCCTGGGCATTTATGTTGGGTGATAGTTATACAAATGTAGATACTTTCGGAACAATATATTCTTACATTAATAATATTGAATATTGGCAGAATGGCGCTTTGCAGACTTCGGCTGCTGCATTGACTGCCGGAGTTTGGACACATCTTGTGTTCCTCTATAATGGAACAGAAGGTATGTTCTATGTCAATGGTGCATTGACAGGTACGCCTGCAAGTTTCACATCACTCATTAATAATGATTTGATATTGGGCTATGCCAATAATGATGATGGCAGCTACAAGTTCAATGGCACTGTAGATGAATTGAGGGTATACAACCGAAGTTTGTCAGCGAACGAGATCAAGCTGCTGTATGAGAACAGGACAAATGTGACTCATGCGGATGCCACGGCTGCTGGCGAGAACTGGACAGTAAAAGTCACGCCGATCGATTCTTATGGGTTGAACGGCACATCTGTTTTCAGCAATGGAGTTAACATCACGCAGATGTTCATGAGTTTAGTCAACCAGACTGTCTCGAACATACCTACACAGATTGTAAACGGGACGCAACCGATAAACCCAAACCAGAACCTGACGATAAGGTTTAATGTGAGCGCTGTCGGCGGAGGATTGCAGAATGTATGGATAAAGGCGTGGCAGACGATAAAATCCGCCGGAAATATATTGTGGCAGGGATTGATGAGCCTGATTGGAGGAGTGTGGACAGTTGATGTGCCAGTCAACTGGAGCTATCCTACCGGAACAAATCTGACGATCAATTATACGATATATGCTAACCTCACAGGAGGCAATGTGACTCAGATTGAGGGGAATTTCAGCATAAATGCTCCGCCGGCTATAAGCTCAACGATATTGAACTCAACATCAATATACAATTACACGAATGATAACCTTACAGCAACATCTATTGCAACTGACCCAGACGGCGACAATGTGGAATTGAACTACAACTGGTATAAAAACGGCGTTTCTGACACCATATTGAACATGCCGATGACTGCGCCGGACAGCCTTAACATGACTTATGATGTGTCTGGAAGAGGCAATCATGGCAATTTAAGCGGAGCGGCGTGGAATAGGACTGGAGGATATAATGGGTTTGGGGCTTATGAGTTTGATGGAGGTGGCGATTTCATAAACATAACCAACAATGACATGAATTTTGCCGGTGAAGGGAGCAGTTTCACATTGAGCGCATGGACAAAAAGAGCAGAAGCCGGAACATATGATATGGTTATTGCCTATGGTTCTGCGGCCGTAAATCAGGCCATAATCTTCTTTTATAAAGACGCCGACACGTTCTCTTTCGATTTTTATGGAAATCCCCTTACCACTTCATCCGCTTACACTGATGTCGGTGAATGGCATCAATGGGTGGCAACTTATGACGGCTCTACTAACAACAGGAAGATCTACAGGGACGGCGTCGAAGTTGCAGATGATTCATCAGCAGCAGACAGCTCTGCATCAGGAGAGATGCTTATCGGATTCACTCCACTATCACCTATTTATAATTTCAACGGTACAATCGACGACGTCAGAATCTGGAACAGGACATTATCAGCGAACGAAATCAGATTGTTATACGAGAACAAGACCAATGTGACTCACTTTGATGCAACGACAAAGCACGACAACTGGACGGTCAAAGTCACGCCGATTGACTCGCTTGGGCTCAATGGCACAAGCATGTTCTCTAATTTTGTGAACATAACTAACACGCCTCCCCCTAATATAACCCTGCTCAGCCCGGCAAACAACAACCTTACGCTGTTCAACAGGACTGTGACATTCAACTGGACTGCTGCGACGGATGATGATGGGGACAGCCTCACATACATACTCAACATCACGCATGCAACATGCCCTAACAAGCTTGTGACAGGAATTACAGGCATAGGGTATCTATGGACAGACAACGCCTGCCTCGACTCTGCCTACAACTGGACAGTCTATGCTTCTGACGGGGAAACGAACAGCACAGGCCGGAACATCTGGGGTTTCAAGGTCTCTTCCATGCTCATAATGACACTTGTGAACAGCACAGTCAATTTCAGCAATGTCGTCCTGAACAATGAATACAACACGAGCTATGACGGCGCCCCTGATCCCCTTGTGCTCCAGAATGACGGGAATGTCGAAGCTGATCTCGTGACTTTCTCGGCGAACAAGGGCATTTGGAGAGATGTAGGATTGAACACGGATTATTTCCAGTACAAGTCCAACAACAGGACGACTGAAACTGGATCTTTCAACTGGTCAGGTTCGCAGACAGCATGGGCTAATGTGACTAACACGAGCATCATGAACTCAAGCGTGATCTCGCAGCTCAACTGGACGGATTCCAATGACACTGCAGAGATAGATGTCAGGATAAAGGTGCCTGCTGCAGAGCCTGCCGGAGCGAAATTCACTAATGTGTTCATAACTGGTGCGATGACTGGATGAAAATAATAAAATGAAAAGAAGATGAAATCAAGAAACATGATATGGGTTGCTGGGATGATCCTGCTAGCCGTGCTGCTCTCGTCAGATGCCCTTGCGCTAGGGATAACCCCTGGCAGGACCGTGCTTGAATTCGAGCCAGGAAAGACAAAGGAGATAAAGTTCACCATACTGAACAATGAGAACAAGGACATGAAAGTTATAGTCTATTCTGACGAAGGGAACAGGTTCCTTGACATCAAGCCCACAGTTATAACATTGGGTGCGAAAGAACCCTCAAAGGATTTCACATTCAATTTCAAGGCGACAGGGCAGCTCAATCCGGGGATGAATGAGCTTAAGATAATGGTGAAAGAGCTGCCTGAAGGATATGGCGAAAAGGATGCTGCAAAGATCACTGCAACTATGGAGCTCATACACCAGTTGAGGATTAATGTGCCTTACCCGGGCAAATATGCAGAATCAGATGTTTATATAACATCCAATGACGCAGAAAAGCCTGTATTATTCACTATTCCGATATTCAACATGGGAAAAGAGAGGATAGGGAAGGCAAAAGCGACGATAGAGATATTTGATGTGAATGGCAATAGTATTGCGGTCATAGAAACAAATGAGATAAGCCTTGAGTCTGGAAAAGAAGGGAAGGTCGTTGCAGAGCTCAGCCAGAAACTTGGAAGGGGAAGGTACAATGCGAAGATCCATCTTGCCTACGATGACAATGTGATTGATATGGAAAAGGAGTTCTTCGTTGGTGTGCCGTTGATAAATGTGAATGGCGTCACGGTAGACAGCAACTTCAGGCTGGGCAATATAGCAAGATTCAGCATGCTGCTCGAGAACATGTGGAACCAGGGGATAGAAGGCATATTCAGCGACATAAGGATAACTGACAGCAATAACAGGGAGATGACAAGGTTCAAGACAGCCTCTGCTGATATTGATGCGAATTCCATAGGCGTAGTTGATGCGTACTGGGACACAAAAGATGTCGATCCGGGTGTTTACAGGATGAGCATAGCCCTGCACTACCTCAATCTTGTCAATGAAAAGGTGTATGACATGGATGTGGGGTTTGACAGCATAAAAATGAGGGAATATGGCGGGACAGGGGCAGTAGTCGCTGCCAGAGGCTCTGGGGCAGATAAAAACATTATCCTTGGGACAGCCCTGTTCATACTTGTCGTCATGAATATCGCCATCATACTCTATTTCAGGAAAAAGATCATAAAACCAAAGGAACAGAAGGAACAGCCTAATCTCCCTGTTCAGGCGCCTGTAATAACACAGCCTGATGAGATGAATGGGACAGAGATAAAACCGCAAAATGACTACACAGGGATAGAAAAATTTAAATAGGACTGGAACTAGAACAGATTAATTCATCAAAAGAGGAGTGGCATGGACGAAGATATATCAAAAAGCACAGTGATCGTATTGCTGATTCTTACTATAATGATTTCTGTTGTGGGCACATTAGTCGTACTTGAAGAGGCCCAGAGGATAAGGCCTTTAAGCTTAGGAAATCAGGAAATGCAAAGTTTTGCGGGTGAAACTGTGAATCCTGAGCTCGGCATGATCAAGGTCAATCTGCAAAGGCCCCCTGCTGAATTCAAGGGGGGTACAGAATGAACGAATTATCCAATAGGACGCTTGCATTATTGCTTGTTTTTGCAATAGTATTCTCTCTTGGGGGGACTCTGCTTGCCTTGGGCAAGATGGGCAAATTGAGGATCACAGGCATGGTGACGAATGTCACAGAAGGGAACGTCAATGCCACTGTTACGTCAAGGGTTGCGCTGAATCTGACAGTGGCATCAGTCGATTTCGGCACAGGTTATGTCGGCATGGGATGCAATAACTGCACTATAGACACCCAAGGCGGGAGCAATGGTGCAGGATGCTGTGTGGGTTTTTCAACAAGCCAGGTAGGATTGGTCATTGAGAACACAGGCAATACCTACATCCAGGTCGACGCGAACTTCACAAAAAACGCTTCTCAGTTCATAGGCGGCGATCTGACAAGGGCCAATTTTTCCATACTAATTGTAGACAATGAGACCCAGAGCTGCCTGACCTTAGGCTCTACATGGTCCGGCGGTTATGCCCCTGTGCCGACATATAATAGCGGAGAGAGCGCCGGATTGATATGTGATGTTCTCTCGCCAGACCAGGCTAATGATACTATAAGGGTGCATGTGAACATAACAATCCCCGATAACGCCCCGGCTGGATCGAAAAACACATCAGTGATAATAACCGGGACAGGACTGTGATTTCTTTTGATTTCAAAACAATAAAATATTTATATACCTGAAGGACAGTTTGCATATGAAAAGCAGAGGTATAGTCCTAAAAGAGGGATTCTTGCATGGCCTTGTTTTTATGCTGCTTTTCATGCTGTCTGTGCCGGCAGCATTTTCGATAGGGATCAGCTCAGAGCCTATGCCTTATTATTATTTCTTCACACCGAACATGGAGATCTCGATGGAGATGAAGTGCTATGATTACGCTGATGACTGCCTGCCTTATGCAGAAGGCGAATTCTCTGAAAATGTAATGTTCGGCAGCCTTGTGCAGACCGGAGATAATGAAAAAAGCTTCAGTGTGAAGGTGAATATGCCTCCCGAGGCAGGCGCCCCTGGCGAGCACAGGCTTTACTTGGGTGTCAGTGATGTCAAGAACACAGCCTCATCAGGGATATCAGTACTCACCAAAGTCAGGAAGATCATGAGGTTCATGATACTTTACGAAGAAAAATATGTGCAGGCATCATTCTCTGCCCCCAATATAAATGAGAATGAGGTTGGAAAATTCACTTTCACGGTCTCAAATTTCGGAAAGCCTGACCTTATGCTTGTCTATGGCCAAATTGACATATTCAATGACCAGGGAGAGAAGATAGGGACTGCAAAATCAGGCAGCAGAGGGCTAAAATCTACAGAATCCAAAACCCTCACTGCAGAATGGGATTCAAAAGGAATAAAGGCCGGCCAGCATACTGCCGTAGGGATATTGTATTATGACGGCAATGAGAAGCTGATGAACCAGACATTCCTAATAGGGATGAAGGATGTAAGCATGATAAATTATACAGATAAGTTTGAAGAAGGCAGGATAAGCAGGATGGACATAAACGTGAAAAACAGCTGGAACGGCCCTATAAACGATCTTCATTCCTCCATCAGTGTGAATGGGACAGAATTCAAGACGCCGTCGATAACGATGGGTGCTTTTGGGACAGGCACATTGACAGGCTACCTTGATGCAACCATGCTGAAGAAAGGAAGATATGATGCAGAGATAAAGATTTACTTTGATGGAAGCGAGAAAACGCAGGCCGCCAAGATAGAAGTTTTCAAACCTAAAGGGAAAGGTGTTTACTTGCCTATGCAGCTGGGGCTGAATACCACCACTCTGCTGATAGGAGCGATATTGCTGCTGGTGATATTCAACATGATAATGCTTTTATGGATGAGAAAGAAAAGGACAGGCCCTTAGGCTGGCTGCCACATTGGCCGTTAATCTATGCAATATCAGATGGGGTGATGGGGTGCGTCTTGAAAAAAAAAGATCTTATTTTGAAAATGGTCATTGTCATTCTTGTTGTATCGCTGCTTACAATCTTTTTTTATGAAGCATTCGCAGGAAAAACAGAGTTCAGCGGAGCTGAGAGCATCCAGACAATAGATGCGAGATTCATAGTGGGGGACAGGGTAGGGCTGAATGCAGATAAGGATGTGCTGGACTTCGGGATAATCATGCCTGGCAGCAGCGCAATTAGGAGCATAAATGTGACCAATACCCACCCTTACAATATAACAGTAAGATTGTACAGTTCAGGGAACATATCAAAGTTCATAAGGTTCGATGGGGCAATGCTTGTTGCCATAAATGAGACAAAGGAGATCTTTTTGGGTGCTTACGTACCTTCAAACGCCACTTTTGAGAGCTACTCAGGGGACATAAAGGTTGCATTCTTCCCTTCCTGAGGACCTGGCATCATTTGGCTGCGTTTTCATCAGGAATCCATTAACAGGGTTTTAATCTGTTTTCAGGCCTAAACTCCGAAAAATACCAAAAAGATTTATAAATAAACAACCACCCTATTCTCAAATCCAAAAAAGAGTGATTAGATGCCCGGAATAAGCGAAAGATTAGGTATATCAAACAACATGCTGGCTTTTCTTGTAGTGATTTTTTTATTGATATCATCATGGGGCAATTGGCATATCATAAATATGCAGGATGTGACAGGATGGACCAGCGAAGGCTCAGGGACAATAGGCGCTTGCGTCAACAAGCCTCCGACAATAAGCCATTCCTGCACATTGACGGCTTATATCAGCCAGGAGTATGAATGCGATATAGATGCTGTGAAGGACGCAGGAGAAAACCTGACCTTCTATGATTATACGAGCCTATTCGACATAAATGCCACAGACGGCATGATAAGGTTCACGCCCACGTCCTCGCAGGCAGGCTCATATCTCATCAATATCACAGTTAAGGACAACAGCTCATGCTCTAATGATGCCAATTCCACAATAATCGGGCTCACGATAATGGAGGCATACTGCGGCGACGGGACATGCGGGACCGGGGAAGACTGCAGCAGCTGCTCAACAGACTGCGGCTCATGCCCCACAGTGGAAAAGCCTGCTGCAGTGGCTTCCGGAGGAGGGGGGGGATCAGGAGTGAATATGTTTGACATAGATTTTTCCAAATTAGATGAGAAGATATTCACAAGATATGCAGGAGAGAAGATAGTTTTCACGTTCAATGGGGTAACGCCGCATAATATCTATTTAAAAAATGTAGAAGAGGGGTATATTGTCGTCTCATTAGACAAAGGGGCCGATAACACAGTGAATATCAAAGAGACAAAAAAGATAGACATCAATGGTGACGGTGTCGGGGATATAATCATATTCTATATGAGCATGGACCAGGACAAAAAAGCCCAGATAAAGGCGAGTGTCGGGGAGGGGGCAGAAGCTGTGGCAAAGGATGATGCCCTGCCGATAAAGATAGACCCTGAATCCATAAAAATCCTTCTCAGGGTCGGGACGACATTCGAGCAGAAACTAAGCATAAGGGATATAGGAAGCTATGATTTCAATGTTGCTCTCGATGTAAAAAACCTTGGGGATTTCCTGGAGCTGTCCGAGACTGAGTTTGTGGTCTACTCAATGGGAAAAAAAGAGCTGACATTGGTGTTCAAGGCGTCTCCGGGCCAGCAGCCCGGCGTCTATACAGGGAAGATATTTGTTGAAGCCGCTCCGAGCCCGGGCAAAGGCGAGAAGATATACAAGAACATCCCTGTCATAATAGAAGTTGAATCTGCTGATGTGTTCTTTGACGCGACCATAGACATCCCTTCGGATTACAGGGAGGTAATGCCTGGCCTGCAATTAAAGGCCCTTGTCACATTATTCAACCTGAAGAAGGTCAGGCCTGTCGATGTTGATGTGGATTATATCATAAAGGACATGTATGGGAACGAGATTGCCAGGGAGAAGGACACACTGTCGATAGAGGAGCAGGTATCATTTGAAAAGACGATAAAGATCCCGGAAGGCGTTAAGGAAGGGGAATATGTCCTCATAGTCCAGACAAGATATGGGAGCTCATTCTCCACGACGAGCCAGAAGTTCTATGTCGGCAAGAGCGAGATCAGCAGGATCGAGGAGACAAAGGCTGTTGTCAAAGAGGTCCAGAGCAAGTACAACATGGCATTGTTCGCGGGTGTTGTCCTGCTGTTCGGAGCGACAGCATTCATGTTCATGCATTACAGGAAGAGGATAGGGACGATAGAAAAAGAGAGCAAAGAGAAGATAGTCAGGAGATTGGAGGAGCTTGAGCAGAGATATAGGAAAGAGTATGAGAAGACAGAGGAATTCATGAAGGATGAAGAGGAAAAGCTCGGCCTTGACAGGCTTGCTGATTTCATAAAGGAACATCTTGAAAAGGGATTCGATAAAGAGCGCATAAGGGAACATTTGAAAGATCACGGCTGGAAAGACCATCACATAGACCATGCTATGCGCAAGGCATCGAAGAAAAAGCTTGAGGAAGAGATAGAGAACCTCAGGAGGATGATCAGATGATCTTTTCGCTGCAGGAGATTTTCGACATAGCTGTGATGAGCGGGGCGATCGGGTATATGTTCAATGATTCCTTCGGCAGCATAGCCCATAGGACAGAGGATTACGACCCTTTGACGCATTACAGGAAAAGGTTTGATTTTGACAGCCTGATGTTCGCTGTCATTGTGGCTGCTCCTGCGATAATACTGCATGAATTGGGCCACAAGTTCGTGGCCATGAGTTTCGGCTTTACTGCGGTCTTCCATGCGGCTTACACATGGCTTTTCATAGGCGTGATATTGAAACTGCTGAACTTCGGCTTCATATTCTTCGTGCCTGCATATGTCTCTTACAGCGGCTTGACTTCCCCATTGCAGAGCTCAATGATAGCTTTTGCAGGGCCATTCGTCAATCTACTGCTGTGGATTGTGCCTTTCATCATCCTGAAGAAGGATATCAAGATGAAAAGGAAGGTGAGGGCGTTCCTCTTCCTGACAAGCAGGATAAACATGTTCCTGTTCATATTCAACATGCTGCCCATACCTATGTTCGACGGGTATCATGTCTTCCAGGGCCTGATAAGCGCATTCATGTGATTTAATATATTCTCGCCCATACAAATATTTAAATAAGAAATAGAGTTAGTTGGATAATGCACACAAAATTCATTGTTGTAACAGGGGGGGTTCTTTCAGGCGTCGGGAAAGGCACGATAACCGCTTCTATAGGAAAATTGCTTTCGCTGCAGGGCTATAAGGTCGCTTCTATCAAGATAGACCCTTACATAAACATAGATGCAGGCACTATGAGGCCCACTGAGCACGGCGAGGTGTTCGTGACAGAGGACGGAGGCGAGACTGACCAGGACCTTGGGATATATGAGAGGTTCATAGGGAATTACTGCCTTAAAGAGCAGAATATGACGACTGGCCAGGTCTATGAGACCGTGATCCACAAAGAGAGGAACCTTGAATATGGCGGCAGATGCGTTGAGGTCATACCCCACATACCCGAAGAGGTGAAAAGAAGGATCAAGGCAGTTGCCGAGAAAAACAATGCTGATTTCTGCCTTATTGAAGTTGGGGGGACTGTAGGGGATTACCAGAATGTGCTTTTCCTGGAAGCGCTCAGGGAGATGAGGCTTCAGGGAGAAAAGATAGTCTTTGTGCATGTCGCTTATCTTCCTGTGCCCGGGAATCTTGGTGAGATGAAGACTAAGCCTGCGCAGAGATCCGTAAGGGACCTGAATTCAATAGGGATACAGCCAGATTTCATAGTCACAAGATCTGCGATGCCGCTTGATGATGTAAGGAAAGAGAAGCTCTCATTGTTCTGCAATGTAGTCAAGGATGATGTGATCTCATCCCCTGATGTCAGGAACATCTATGAAGTGCCGCTTGTATTGGAAAGCCAGGATTTCACCTCAAAGGTGCTCTCTAAATTCAACATGGTCTTCAAGACTGGGAAGATGAAGGAGTGGGAGGCATTTGTTGAAAGTACAAAAAAACTGGAAAAAGAGGCCAGGATAGGCATCATAGGGAAGTATTTTGACACTGGCGATTTCACGCTTGAGGATTCCTATATCTCTGTCATTGAGGCAGTGAAGCATGCGTGCTGGAACAACGGCTTCAGGCCCAAGATTGAATGGATAAACTCAAAGGATTATGAGAAGGACGATAAATTGCTGCAGGGATTGAAGAGTTATGATGCCATCATTGTGCCCGGCGGTTTCGGGAAATCGGGCGTTGAAGGGAAGATCAAGGCAATAAGGTTTGCCCGCGAGAACAAGATCCCTTATCTTGGATTGTGCTACGGCATGCAGCTTGCTGTGATCGAGTTCGCAAGGAATGTCTGCGGGATGAAGGATGCGAATACGACTGAGAACGACCCGAAGACAAGATTCCCTGTCATTGACATAATGCCCGAGCAGAAGAAGATAATCGCAGAATCGAAGTATGGGGCGACGATGAGGCTCGGGGCTTATAAGGCCGTGCTTAAGAAAGGGAGCATAGTGCATAAGCTTTATGGCAAGGATGAGGTTTCTGAACGTCATAGGCACAGGTATGAGGTGAATCCTGAGTTCATTTCTAAATTAGAGGCAAAAGGCCTTGTGTTCTCCGGGAAAAGCCCTGATGGGAAGCTGATGGAGTTCATTGAAATCCAAAATCATATTTTTATGGTGGGAACACAAGGGCATCCAGAGTTCAAGTCTTATCCGATGAAGCCTTCGCCATTGTTCGACGGGCTTGTGAAGGCGATCAAGAAGTAGATTATTTCTTTTTGTAGCTGAATTTTTTGTCATAAGTTTTATGATCGATTATATCTAGAATAAATACGATTAACTCATTTTCATCTTTTCCAGAAGTCAATGTATAAAGCATTCTCCAAAAGTCCGGAAGTTCTATCCTAAACAGGTTATTTATGTTATAGTTTAGCTTATATTCTACAGGGGTTAGGGGCTTAGAGATAGGATCCCCATAATGTATATCTATTTTCACTAATCTTATTTTTTGATTTATAGCGTCAAGAAGCATCCGGTCTAGTTTTGTTGTTTTTGTATTTAATAGATTATAGACTAGTTCTGCTTCTGGTGAAAATATGACCTTGACTAGTTTTTTCATGCAATATGTACAGAATTTAGTTTTTATAAGCCTTGCTCAAAAAATCCGAAAATCTTCCGCTATAACCGTAAACCTTCCGAAATCGCTTTCTTTAATGATGGGTTTGTGTTGTGCACCCAGGTGATCCCTTTTAGACCAAAAGTTATCTTGTTGCTTTCCTCAAGATATCCCAGGATTGCCTTCAGTGTGTTGTGGTTCACCTGCTTCGGGAGCCTTCTTTTGAGCTCTGCTATTGTTATTACGCTATCGTCCATAGTTTTGAGAGCTTTCTCTACCATGAGGATGGTGTTCAATGTGGGGTAATGCTCTAGTTTTTGTTCGTGTAACATTTTAATAACAAATATTTATCAATTAATACCTAATATATATTAACTTATATATAAATGTTTTGGTTTGGTATGAGATAATATTAAGAAAATTTATATAAGCTCCGTTTTTCCTATGCTCAATGGCTATCCCCTACTTCCCGAACGACAACTGGTGGTCTTTGCCTTTCATGGCTTCTGTAATGACGATTGTTGCCATAGTTGTGGCATTCTATATCGCCTACAAGGAGGCGAAGAGGAAGGAGTTGAACTTAGAAGAAAATTATATGATTAACCATTTCCACAAGGGGATGAAATCGATGCCATTTTCCTTTTTTTCCGTGTCTTTTGTCAAAATGACCAGTTCATTGACCTTGCTTAATTCCTGTTTGCACTCCATGAGAGCTTTTATTTCCCTTTCATCAATCTCATCAGTATATGAAACATTCATTGCCGTCAGGCTTTGATCTTCATTTTTGATCATGAAATCCACTTCGCCTTTGTTTTTCCAGTAATAGACATCTTTTTCCCTTCTTTTTAATTCAATAAAAACCAGATTCTCAGCCAGCTTCCCTTCATCCCTTGAAAATTTAAAGCTGACGGAATTCCTCAATCCGTTGTCTATGCAGTAAATCTTCGATGGCAGCGTCTTCTGTTCCTTGAATGAGTAGGCGAAATGGTCCAGTGTGAAAAATAAGAAAGCCTCTTTAAAATAAGATAGATAATCCCTTATGGTGTCATAGGATATTTTCAGAGAGTTTCTCAGACTTCTCAGGGAGATTATGCCTGTAGAGTTTGTTGTGAGAAATAATGCGAGATCCTTTGTCTTCTGTGTATTAAGATTATATCTGTCAATTATATCTTTATACAATATATCATCAAAATACTGCTCCAGGATCCTAATCTTATATTCTTTCACCTTAAAGAAGATTTCAGGAAAACCGCCAAGAGCCATATACTCTTTCAAATGCTTCAGGATGAGCAGTTTTGTTTTTTCCAGGACTACCCCCCTCTTCAAATTATCCTTGCTGATTGAAATTTCTTTGAATAACAGGAATTCCTCAAAACCAAGCGGAAAAACCTCAAATGTGATGTTCCTGCCTGTCAAAAGAGTGGAATATTCTTTTCTCAACAGATGGGAACATGATCCTGAAATAACGAACTTGTCGTCAGTTTTTAGGTCATATTTTTTCCTTATCCATGATTCCCATCCCTCTTTTCTATGGATCTCGTCCAGGAAGATATATGCCTTCTTGTCCGGGTTTATGTCCCCCCTGTAGCCCGAGTAGATATCATCTAACGAATCATCCACAAGCTTTTTGTCCTCGAGATTCACAAACAAAATCTGCTCCGGCGATGCTCCCTTTTCCAGCAATTTGGCTATCATCTGGTACATCAATGTGCTCTTCCCGGACCTCCTTACGCCCGTTATCACTGTTATCTCCCTTATCCTGACAGAATCGACCAGATGGCTGTATTTCGGCCTGTTCTTGCCCTTCAATTCGTCTGGCAGGGACTTTTTCTCCCACCACTGGTTCCATTCGCTTAATTTGCTTATTTCCATATGTTACGTTTAGGTGTAACATTAACTATATAAATGTTACGTTTTTGTGTAACATTTTAGGCATTTATGCGGCTGACAACATTTATATAAAGCCCCGATTTCTTTGTTTCATGCCGATCCCCTACTTCCCGAACGACAACTGGTGGTCTTTGCCTTTCATGGCTTCTGTGATGACCTTTGTTGCGATAGTCGTTGCGTTCTATATTGCCTATAAAGAGGCGAAGAGGAAGGATCTGAATGTTGATATGTTCTTCATGTCTGCACTTTGGATGGGTGCTGGTGCGTTGATCGGAGGATGGCTTGCTTTCTTTTTGACGCCTGGGCCGGGGTTCCTTAATATCTACCATCCTGGGGCGCATAGTGTGGGGGTGATTGTTGGAGGGGGGTTGGGAATAGCTGCTTATTGTTTGTATAAAAAAGAGAATATAAAAAAAAAGTGTGGGAATCTAACAATATTCTTTACGAACCTTGCTGAAATATGGGGTTTAGGTGCCATGATAGGTACTTTTTTTTATAGGATTGGAGATTTCTTGAGCCATTGCATCGAGATTGGGACTCCGACTAACTTGCCTTGGGCAGTCATTGATAATGGAATAGCAAGGCATCCGATTAATTTGTATTATTCACTTGCAGGGATAGTGATTTTTGTTATTTTAATTGAAATAAATAAAATTAAAATATCAAAAGAGGTTAAAGGATATACTCTAACCTGGTTTTTGATGATATATCCACTTTCAAGATTGTTTGTGGATTTATATAGGGTCCAATATTCAAAATTTTTTGGTTTAAGTGTTGATCAATTGATATTCTTATTATTGACTATCCAATCTATAATTGCAATAATGGCTATCCACATATTATACAGATTTGAAAAAAGAAGACAGTTTGTTTATCCCCCATTAGATTTGATAAGATATTTGCTTAAAAAATAGTATAATTTTTATTTTAAACACACAAAATAATTATACAAACCGCTAGTATTTTCTTTTTTTAATATAACTTTAGGAGATTTAAATAAAATTAAAACAGAAGTAATGTAGGTGAGTAAACTCTGAGAGGTTATCGCAGTTCCTTGGGTGTAAACATCTACATTTTTAAAACCTTTATTTTTTATAATATTAAGAAGTTCTTCCGTTTTAAATTCTTTTTTATGACTATTACAAAAAGGTTTTTTTGTGTTAAATAAGGCATCATTGAATTTTTTATTGGGCGTTGAAAGGATCATCACTCCTCCTTTTTTTAAAAGTTTGTAGACTTCTTTTAAGAATAGGCCATAATTATTTATATGTTCTATGGTTTCTAGAGAGACTATCACATCAAATGACCCTTTAGCTAATTTTGTCTGCGTAGCTTCTGAACAGATAAAATGAAGATTTTTTGAGCGATATAGCTTTTTATTTCTTTTTATAGTGTCATGGTCCATATCAACTGCATAAACTTGGAATGCTTTTTTTGAGAGAATATTCGAACCATAGCCACACCCGCATGCAATATCCAAAACAATATCACATTTAGTTATATAATCTGAAGCAAAATTGTATCCCTGGGTATGAAAATTTTTCATTGTATTGAAAATGATATTTCTCCTTCCGTCCATATCAAATCGTTCTGTGCTCATCATCGGAGAGAATAATCGCCTTAATCCTTTATTGATTAGAGTAGCGCCCATATCAAGACCTCATGAGCTCAAAAAAAATCTTAGTTTATGGCTGCTGTAATAACTCTCGCAAAGGGCATAGTTCTCTACGCAGGATTTATTGCATTCAACCAATCTTTTTTCGAACATGCCCTTATAGGTTTGGTAGTAATTTTTATCAATGCCCTTAATGTTGACGCCTAAAGACTTCGTTTCAGGGCATAAGGATATCTCACCACCCAAACCTACAGAGAAGAAATGCCTGCCTGCCCCGCATCTCCAATTATATCTACCGCGTATAAACTCTTTCATATGTTCATAACAGTGTATAGGTTCGAATATGGGATAACCTTCTTTTTTCTTTTTTATTAAAGTATCAAAAAGTAAATCTAATTCTTTTAATTGTTTTTTATTGAATACTGTATTTTTGCTATAAGATATGAATTTAGATGGGGGCTGTGTCACCAAACAGGTGGTTATTATTATGCCTTTACCAGTTATACGCTCAAGGAGAGGGATTACCTCGCGGGTGTTTAATCCAGTAAGAACAATATTTACTGCGATGAACAGGCCTTTTTTCATGGAAGCATATTCTAAGTCCTCAATAAGGCAAGGATTATCAGATAGCGTTTTCTTGGACTGTCTTGCTCTGTTTATGCCGTCTAAGGAGACCACCATTGAATTCATGCCTGCATCTGCAAGCTTATCGATCAGCTCTTTTGATAATAAGGTGCCGTTTGTGTCCATTACTACAAACATATTTTGTTTATTGCAATATCTGGTCAATTCTACAATGTCCTTCCTTAAGGTAGGCTCTCCACCCATAAAATAAACCATATTGCAGCCTATCTCCTTTATCTTATCAATCCTCTCTTTTAAATCATTTAATGGGGGGTCCTTACTATTCTTTTTTATGAAACAATAAGAGCAGTCCAAGTTGCAGTTTCTTGTGACAAACAGACCTACGAACATTGGGGAAGGTCGGTTGAATAAGAATCTATTCAATGCAGGGATAATATTCGATTTGATAAATAATAATTTTTGTTTTTTCATTTTATATGCCCTTAAAATGGTTTTCTGATCAGATCATAAATCTTGTTTGGAAGAATCATATTCAAAAAGAAATGAAAACCGTTAAACTCTTCAAAGGTTTTATTTTTTAAGCAATTTGAACATACTAAATCAGAAGTGATATCTTTTCGTTTGAATATCATCCTTCTTGCAGTTAAGTAGTTTGGACCGTTCCAAACACTAAAAAAACTTTGGTTAGAGATATTACCGAAAGTGTGGTTATCCCCATATATCAAACAACAAGGGAATACGCCCCCATCAAAATTAATTGCCGATGAGACGTTCAGGTATTTACAGTTTTTTGGATTTTTCAAATAAAGTTTGTATTCCTTATTAGAAGGGAACCAATCGCGATACTTCTTTAATTTAGTAGTATTATCTTCAAAAACCCCCTTACCCAGATCAGATCTTACTCTGGATAATAATAGCTTATCAAAACCTAGGCGAATATATTGTTTTTTGATGGTGTCAACTTCGTGCTCATTATATTTATTCACTATAAACTGGCAGATTATCTTAGGTCGTTTAATGCCATACCTAGTTTTGTAATAGTTTATTAAGCGTACATTCTTTAATACTTTGTTTAAATCGCCACCAATCCTATATTTTTGATAAGTCTCCTGAGTCAAACCATCTAACGAAACTATGAGGTACCATAATCCGGATCTTACTAATTGTTTGCATGAGTTTCTGTCTAAAGTAGTCAGATTAGAGCTCGTTATAGGTATAACTAATTTTTTTCTGCTTAATTTGATAAATCTGAATAAATCCTTATTCAAGAAAGGTTCACCCCAGTTGTATAAGAATAAGAATAAAGAATAATCCCCTATTTCACCCATTACCCTTTTGAATAAACTATATTTCAGGAATCCGCGTTTCATCCCCCTATCGCCCTGTCCGGTGGGGCATAAAGGGCACTTTAAATTACAAACATTCCCTGGGTCCATAAAAATATATAACGGATAAGCATTGACATATTCTTTATTAAATGAATGATAATAGGCTATATTAATAGCATTCCAGAGTTTCTTATAAAAAACTTTTTTGAAGATAATTGTTGGTTTCATTCGATCAGCCTGAAAAGTTCAATTTTTGTCCTAACCCCTTAGACCCAATTGATTTTAATAGATAAAAAAATGATTTGAATCTCGAATTATTATTTTCTTGACTATTTATCATCTTAAATGATGCTGATATAATTAAATAAAAAAATAAAATAATTAACCATACAAAGTATAATAACAATAAGAATAGGAATTTAAAAGATAAATGTTTCTTTAAGAAAATGTATAGGCTATTATTAAAATTATATATGACGAATGGGGAAAGGGAATGTTTTATTGTTCCCCCCCATTTATGCAATATCTTTACATTATCAGCCCTCTTTGTTTTAAAGCCTTTGAGCCTCGCTCTTTTCCCATAATCAAAATCGTCAAAATAAAAGAGTCTTTCATCAAAATAACCAATTTCTTTTGCTTTATTATTATCAATCATCATTGCACACCCATCAACCATAGAATTCCATTTCGCCAGTTTTAAGGAATTTATGATTTTTAATAACCAAAAGCTCTCAAAGATTTTTTTATCTTGGTTATCCAGTAAATATGAAGTTGGAAAGACTATTGCTGTGCTTTTATCATTATTAAAATAGTTTAAAATAAGGTGTAACATATTTCTATCAGTTATTATGGTATCCACATTCAAGAAAAAGGTATAATCAAACCCTTTGTTTATTGAATATTTCAACCCGTTATTATTTGCTTTTTGTAACCCTCTATTTTTTTTATTTTTCATAACTATCAGGCCATATCCCTTTGCGTAATCTAAAGTTTTATCCGAAGAAGCATTATCAATCAATAAAACTTTATAATTATTATACTCTAATTTAAATAAAGAAGATAAACAACTTTTTATATACTTTTCACTATCCCAGCTTACAATTACAAATAAGATTTTTGGGTCATAACTATGTTTTTTTATTTTAAATGTCATTTTAGCCATCAATACCACCCCGGCTTCGTGTTGTAATTGACCTTCCTTCCAAGCAAAGATTCGCTCAGCATCCCCCTGATGAACCTGAAAGACATCTTGGCCTTGTGCCCTGACATCGAGCTGACGGCATTCTTCCTCCTTGAAGAACCGAGATTCAACCCTGCAAACTGCTCTTTCCTTGTCCTTATCCTAAGCTCATTGAGCATCATGTAAAACATCAATTGATTCCTTGACAGGTATTTCGACCTTGCGACAGGATTTATGAAATTATAGTACTTGAAATCCTTTATCTCTATAAGGTTTTTCTTCTCAAGCTCATCAAAATACCTTGTGCCTGGGTTCGGCGTCAAAGGCAATGGAACGCCGGTGTCAAAAGGTATCCCATTCAGCAGATCATAGAACCTTTTCAATGACTGCCTTGTCTCATTAGGCAGCCCGTAAAGATATGTCGCTACAGAATAGACCTCAGGATATCTCCTGACTATCTCGAAAGCCTTTTTTATCGTGTCATATGAATAGCCTTCCTTGTCAAGATACCTCAGGTCATCATTGTCTGTCCTCTCCACACCTATCATCACCTGCTTCAATCCGGCTTTGACCTGTTTCCCAAAAATGCCTTTCTGCTCATCCCTGACTATGAAATCAGCCCTGAGCCATACTGAATGATCAATGTCCAGGCCGGTCTTTATCATCTCTTCAGCGAATTCCCTGTTCCATCTCGGATTCACGTTCCATGTGGGGTCAACCCAGCAGAAGGTCTTCCTGTTGAATTTCTCATGTAAATATGCAACCTCCTCAACTGTCCTTTTTACGGATTTGGTCCTGTAATGGGGCCTAACTTTCCCTGTTTTCATATCGAGCTGGCCCATCTGCTTCCATAGTATGCAGAAGTTACAGCTGCATGTGCAGCCCCTGCTGTGTTCAACAGCTACAAAATTCCTATGGTTCCTGCTCTTGCCGCCATAAGCGCCCATATCCAAAAGATCATATGCTGGCATAGGCAGGCTGTCAAGATTTTTTATCAGGGGCCTTAACGATGTTTCAATCACTTTCCCTTTATCCTTGTATGCGATGCCATTTATCCTGCTCAAATCCTGCTTCGACCTGTCTTTTTTCAGTTCCCTGACAAGCTCAAGAAGTGTCTCTTCGCCCTCAAACCTCACAACAAAATCTATCTGGTGGTTATTGAGGGAATCGTTGGCCATGTATGTGAAATAAGTCCCTCCGGCGATCACAATAAGCTCTGGAAACATTGATCTGGCGATATTGACAAGCTTAAAAGCCTCGTTCACAGAGACAGTCTCTTCGCCAATACAAAGTACATCCGGCTTCTCCCTTTTCAATGCTTCTGGGACGCTTTTCCAGCCGATCTTCAGGGCAGGAAAGTCTATTATGCCAATTTTTATATCATCAATATTCTCCCTGAGAACCGCGGCCATTGATGCGAAAGCCAGGGGCTGCCAAAAAGAGCTGTTTTCAGAATGGAACGGCCACATATACCTGGGCGGCCTGACAAATAGTATCTTCATTGCGCTATAACCCCCATTATCCTTTTTTTAGTATGATATTATCCTGAATTTAAAATTCATTTCCTCAATACCTTATTTATATTCTTAAAAAACGTGTATGCATTATCGAGCGATTCTTTTGCGGGTTCTTTGTTGGCTTGGGGCAGTTTCTGATAAGTAAACTCTCCCCTTTTCCCTTTCTCTCTTGAAAAAATACCTAAAAGCTCTTCTGCCCTTATTATCATTTTTTTGTAGATTTTCAACAATTCAACATCAAGTTTGCCTGTCTTGACCAGATACATCTCAAAAGCACCAATAGTCTTCCTGTGGACTTCAGGAGACCCCGTTTTTATATCCCCCTCCATCAATATCGCCTTGGCAGAGTTAAATATGCAATAATAAGAATTGCTTATCACCAAGCTGTAAAAAGTAAAGTTTTTCTCCAGCTTAAACTGCTCTTTCTGCAGTTTTGGATTATTTGAGATGTCAAAAAGTATCTGGGCTGCTGCAAGCTCATTTTCTGCCCTTTGTAGATATAACTCCGCTTCATCTTTCATTCTATTTTCCTCTTATCAGATTAAGATATTCAATAAATCCATAATAGACGATATTGTTTTTGTATATCTGTTTTCCCAGATTTTCATAATCAACTTTCAGCATTTCCAAGAATTCATCTCTTGTCATGATATGATAGTCTATACGCAGAATCTCTCTTCTTTTTATTGTCTCCAGATAAGGGGATACTTCTTTTTTTGTCTTTTCTGATTCGACAATGATTGCTATATCCAGATCTGATTTCTCTTTTGCCTTGCCCTTGACATGGCTGCCGAATACGATTAAAATGAAAAATTCAGTATACCCCGATACCTTTGCCTGTATGCGCTTTAGCACATCCACCGGCATCTTGTTTTTGCTTATCTCCAGCTCATTTACAAGGTTTAAGTAGGATAATGTCAGGTTATTGTCCAAATTCAAAAAATAGGTCGTCACATCCCCTGTCTCTTTTGTCTTTATCAGGCCCTGCTTTTTGAATTCCTTTAACGCAATCTGGATCAGGTTGTTTGATTTCTGCCTAAGCTGCTCTTTTATCTGCCTGAAGGTGAGCCCTATAGATATGTCTCTTTTAAAACAGCCTATGATTTTTATCTGCTCTTTTGTCAGCATTTTAGTTTACCTATTTTTTGGTAATTCACTACCTATTTTTTGGTATTATAAAAAGTTTATGGTTTTTAACTCAATTCCTCCTATCAACGACAAACCTCGCGATCTCCCCCAATATCTCGGCTTTCCCTTCAAAGACAGACAAGGCTTTGATAGCATCCCACATATAATTCTTCATCATCTCCCTTGATTTCTCAGCTCCGTAATGCGTGACAAAGGTATTCTTCTTCTCATCCTTCTGCGTGTCCTTGCCCAATTCCTCAGGAGTGCTCTCGATATCCAGCAGATCGTCCTTTATCTGGAATACCAATCCGAGATTCTCTGCGTACCTGAGCAAGGCCTTGGCCTCCTTTTCAGGGGCTTTCGCCTTTATGCACGCTGCCTTAACGGCTCCGATGAACAAAGCGCCTGTCTTATGCTCGTGGATGTATTTCAGGGTCTCAAAATCGATCTTCTTGTTCATGGTCTCAAGGTCCACTGTCTGGCCGCCGGCAACTCCCTGCGAACCCAGGCAGGACGAGATCTCATGCGCCACATCGATATCATCAACGATCTCTATCGCCCTCAGGATGAGGCTTATCGCGGCAAGATCAGCGATATCCTCCCCAAAGACCTTATGGCAGCACGGCTTTCCCCTTCTTATCGTCGCATCATCCATGCATGGCAGGTCATCAAGTATCAATAAAGCAGTGTGTGTCATCTCCAAAGCGCAGGCAGTGGCCATCATATCTTCCTTATCGACACCGAAAAGCTCTGCGACTGCCAATGCTATTATGGGCCTTATCCTCTTGCCGCCTGCAAATATAGAATGCCTCATCGCCTTATGCAATGACTGGGGGTAAGCGCTTTCAGGAGGCAGGAACCTATTCAATGACTTCTCTACCAATTCCTTCCTCTCTTTGAGATAGCTCTGCAATTCCATTCTAACCCCCTGGAAGCTGTAAAATATGTTTTGTTTTTAAATATTGCTGTGGTTGGGCAAAGGCTATCCGCAAGATTTATATATATCATAAATTATGATAATAATATCACAAAAAGTGATAATTTTCATATAAGAATAATTGAAAAAGAGAAAGCAAAAATGCCTCTAAAAGAAGCCACATACAGGGAGAAGATACTTCTTTACCTAGCTAAGAACCCAGGCAATAATATAACGGGCAATAAGATATCGAATGACCTTGACCTGTTCTATTCCCTTGTCCATAAGACGATAAAAGACCTTGAGAAAGACGGCCTGCTGAAGATAGAGAAAGTAGGCAATTACAAGCTCCTGAAGCTGAGCCTTGACAGGCACAGGACACTGCTCGAACTTGCTCTCCTGTCCCACAGGCTGAAAGAAGAGCGTGAGAAAGAAGGGAAGATTGACAGCAGGATAAACATGTTCTTGGGCAGGATAACAGGCGAGAAGGATGTCCTCTCGATAATACTTTCTGATAAGGATGTTTTCATCATCTCAAACAATGTGACGATGCACCTTGAGATAATGTCGAAGACAGCAGATATAGGCAAGGAGATCTCCATAATAAAACATGATGAGTTCGGCAGGATGCTTTCTGACGAGCAATTCGCAGGCAGGATGCTTGACGGAATCGTGCTTCACGGCTATGAAAACTTTTGGAGGATGATAGCTGAAATAAAGTAAATCATAGCCGAATATCAAAAAAAAGAGGTGTAAAGAGGTGGATTTAGATATAAGGGGCTTTTGCCCTGGGAAGAGCAAGAAAGCTCAGCTTGCAGCTTTCATCATAATAGGGATTCTCGTGCTGGCCATGGCCGGTGCCATACTCTATTTAGTCACTTCTGCGAAAAAGACAGAGGCAGAGCTGATTGTCGAGAAAGGCATGGAGGTGAGCCTTGACGAGACGAAGATAAGGGAATACATTACCGCGTGCATACAGAAAGAAGGCAGGGGCCTGGTCGACAAGATAGGGCTGCAGGGCGGAACACTGAACTTGGACCAGTTCAGGTATTATTTCAATATGAAATATAATTATCATTGTTATGCCCAAGATGGTTTCGTCTGTGTTAACAGGCTTGTGACAAGGAATTCCATGGCCCAGGAGCTAAATGCAGCATTGAAGAACAGCCTCAAGAAATGCGTGAATTTCGAGAATTTCAGGAAACAGGGATATGATGTGAAAGAGCAGGACATGGATGTCAAGACAATTGTAGGGGTGGATGATGTTGATTTTGAGGTGATATATCCCATAACAATCTCCAAGGACAACAATGAGGTCATCCTGAAAGATTTCAGCGAAAAAGTGGATTCAAGGCTCGGCTTGATGTATGACCTGGCTGTAAAAATAGTCTACCATCACTCTATGGGCGGGGAATTTGACGAGGACAGATGGATGCTTGAACATGGCCAGATAAGCATCTCCAAACACAAGCCCTATCCTGACATCATCTATTCGCTGAGCATCAGGGATGCTGCAACCAAAAAAGAGGAATCCTTCAATTTCGCAATCAAGGGCAGATACTCAATCTATGAGATAGGGCAGCCCACAAAAACCCTTGTAAGCAAAGGATATTGCAGGACAAAGGACAATAACTGCTATGTCAATGTAGATCAGGGAGACTGCGCAAAATCATTAGGAGAATGGAGCAATGCCCCTTTCCAGGACGCCCAATGCAGAGGCATGGGCACCATGCCAGAGCCGGAATGCAAAGGCGATGAATGCAAGAATTGCGGGAAAAGGGAGAACGGCGAATCATGGTGCGAATATGAAGGCATTGTGAGCCCCGGCTTCTCATTGGTCGGGTCGAGGCATTACAAGGGAAGCTGCATAAACGGCAAGATCTATTACACAGAATGCAGGGATTACCGTGAGGAGATATGCCTGGAGAACACAGACATAGATGTGCCTAAGGCAGTATGCAGGCCTAACAGATGGCAGGACTGCGCAGAGCAGGGGAATGAGGAGGATTGCATGGACAATTCTGCAAGGGACTGCTGGTGGTCTGGCTGGCTTGAACTCAACAGGCAGGGCAAGTGCCTGCCTTACATCCCCCCTGGATTTGCGCATTGGCAGCAGAACGGCCAGGAAGTTTGCGCCATGGCGAATGAGCAGTATGACTGCGGCTATTATACCTGCGGCAAATCATGGGTCGATTCGAGCGCAATATACTGCTACAATATGGGTGACTGCGGGAATTACAGGAACACAGAAGATGAGATAACAAAACAGGGATTCTTCAATTTCGACAGCACGCCTTCAGATTATGTCTACCTGACAGATGATCAGCTGAAAACAGAGATGAAGCCAAAGCTTAAGATGGAAGCGGCGTATGCCCCTGTGCTTGACGGAAAAGAGTATGAAAACCCCCATGGAACAATAAACGAATTGATCAATAATGAAGTGAGGTATTTTGATGAGGTTTCAAACTGGAGATTCGAGGATTTCAGGACTAATTACCTGCTTACTGGAAAGATTTACATCCATGTCCTGCAGACAGCATTGTGCATGCCGTGGCAGGCGCCATACAAAGGCGATGACTGCAAGGAATGCGGCAGCCTGAACAGGCCCTGCACAGAATACAAATGCAGGAGTTTGGGGCAGACATGCACTTATGAGGAAGTCAATGGAATAGGCTTCTGCTATGATTATTCTGAGAAGGATGATATCCCTCCTAAGATTTTCTTTGATGGTGTTGTGTTCGGTGATGTGAAGATAGAGAGGGATGTTTTCGGAAAAACAGTTGGTTACAAGTTCAGCAAGCCGCTTGAGCCGAACACAATTGTGGTATTCTCGATAAATGCGACAGAACCTGTGAAATGCAAAGTAACGTCATTGCCGCAGCCTGAATTCGACCAGATACCCCTTCCAGCGCCCGGCACATTCCAGGATTATTACACTTTTGTTGATATTGTGCCTAAGGCCCCTGATTTCAGGATAGGCCTGATGAAGTCTTTAGGGGTGAATAACTTCCTTGAGCTCGGCACATTTGAAACATACGACGATAAGTTCAAAAAGATAATCTATGATGCCAGGAAATTCGTCAAGGAATTCAAAGGGGGCATGAACAAGGAATTTGCAGAGCAGAACATACAGAGGCTTGAGAATATGTGGAATGATGACATCGCACCCAACATAAAGAAAGCCTTTGAAAACCTGGGCGATACACTGAGGGATGTGGCAGTGCAGACAGAGCAGGGCAACAAGCTTGTTTTCTTCAAATGCATAGACAAGGCAGGGAATGAGAACACTGAAGACCTGTTCATAAAATACAGGATAGGGAAGGATGAAAGCGCCCCTGTACTGATGGCTGCATTGCCTGTCAACAACACGAACATAAGCAGTTTTGGAAATCTTTCGCTCTATACGAATGAGCCTGCGAACTGCAGGTTTGCAGGAAGCGACATGCCTTATGACTCCATGCCCTTGAAGACAGAGACAGAATGCACTCTGCCTCTGATGATTGGAGCATTTAAGCTCTATGAATGCACACCAAGGGATATCAATGCTTCAAGCGACATAAGAACAAACATATATGTCAGGTGCAAGGATAATCCATTAAAAGTCGAAAGGTACATATTCAATCTCACGAAAGGCGATGCCCTCATTCATCTTTTCCCTGAAAATGCCATGACAATAGACCTCAGGGAGAATGACAGGATAATAAACCTCACAATGGAGTTCGAACAATACTTCACATTCCCCAAGGTGAAAGATATAATGGTGAATGCGGATGAGTATGAGATGATAATACAGTCCATAAGGGATGATATTGACTGCGGGTTCTCGGAAACGCCGGGATTGAGCGTCAGCCAGATGGTACCCATGGCCTGTGAAAAAGGCGGCCTTGAAGGCACATACCAGTGCAGGCATAAGGTCAATGTCCAGAATAACATGCTCTTTGAGATAGCATGCAGAGGCAGATTCCAGGAAGAGAAAAGGAACACAGCAAAAGAGAGCGCAGTATTGAGCTATCTAAACCTTCCTTGATTTCACAAGATAGATTGCCGATGAAACTGCAAATACCACTATGCTTACCCACTGTGAAAATGTAAGGCCCAGATAGTTGAATGGGTATTCCCTCAAGAACTCTATCATGAATCTCCCTGCTGAGTAGACCATAAGGTATTTCAGGAATATCTGGCCGAAGAATCTCCTATTGTGCCATCCGGAATAAAGATGGGCGAACAGAACGATGTTGAAAAATGAGAGGTAAAGGCCGACAGGATGTCTTGCAGTGCCGTCAGGAAGCTTGACTGCCCACCATACGCCTGTTATCCTGCCCAATGCGTCATTCACAAAGAAGCACCCTATCCTGGCGAAGAAGATCTCCAATGGGATCGCCATGCCCCAGAAATCCAGATGCTTCCAGAAATTATAACGGTTTATTCTTGTGTAGACATACCCCAATAAGATTCCGCCGAACAACCCCCCATAAAAGACAAAGCCCCTGTTGAATATGCCTAAGATGCCGGCGCTGCTGCATGCTTCGTAAGGCCCGATATAGAACAGCAGTTTAGAGCCCAGCCATGCCCCTGCAAAGACCCACAATGATTCAATTATCATTATCTTCGGATGGATCTTCTGCCTGCGGCCCATGCGGATCAGGAACAGCACACCTACCGCCATGCCTATGAAAGCGAAAAGAGAATGGGGGGGCGTCTTTATCAGCCAGAATTCCCACATCTCCTTCGGGATTAAAGGGATCATTTTAGCCTCCAAAAACCAATAGTGAACATGATGGCGCCTATGGCTGCAATTGACAGGGAGAATGACTTGATTGAGCTTATGTGCAGGAAGCCGAAATCGATCAAAAAACCTCCTGCTATGACAAGAGCGAGATTAAGCGTGTTTTTCCCCATCATCCAAAGAAGTTGCCCGATTTATATAAAATAATCGTTTTTCAGGAAGCGGTCAGGATGGGTTTACGGTTGTTGCAACGCCATCTTGGATCGGTTGCGTGTTGCTGGAGCTGCCAGAGGTCTGCTGTACGTTCTCTTTCGCACCCCCCCCAGCGCAAGACGAGCAGCTGTCGCAGTTGATGACGCCCAGCATGTATAGGAGAAGCAGGACAAGGATGATTATTATGACGGCGATTATGACCCAGAATAACAATGATCCTACAAAACCTGCTGTTGACGCTACAGCAGCAGCATCTAATGAGCCTTTGACTGCTACTCCTGTTGATCCTAAAGTACCGCTCGAAGTTGATGAAACTGCGGAAAGAGATGAGGTAATTGAAGTGATTGATTGGCCAGCAGTCAAAGTTGTAAGGGTAGCAGTTTCAACAAACGCTCTCACTCCTCTAGCCAATAGGGGGATTATAATAGCAGCGCATATTATCGCCAGCATTGTCATTTTCCTGACATTAAACTTTCTTTTCGGAGGCTCTTTCTTCAGCTTCCTTTCAGAGCTCTTGTGCCTGAAGACAGTCTTCTTTGAGAATAAACCAGGCTTAACGTCTCTTTTGAAGGATATTACGTGCATGAGATTGTTATAGCAAGGGAGTATTTAAATTTATTGTATAATCTTCTCCTTCTTCAGGTCAGAGACGCAGTCATGGCAGAACGAAACGCCGTACTTCCTTATGCTCTTCTGCCTGCCGTCATAAGTGGCTTTGTCTATCCTCTCGCTCAACTTTGTCCTGTAGTCTGTCTCTAAAAAATGCTTCAGGTCGCCATGCTTCTTGTATCTGTAATAGCTTAGCTGAGGGATATTGCAGCAGACCCCGAAGCTTCCGTCAGGGAAAACTATGACCCCTCTGTCCAGGACAGAGCATACTTCCTCGCTGTGGCTGCCTAACCCTAAGAAAATCTGCTTCCCCTGCTCCCTGTACAGCTGAGAGATCCTGTAGGCCATATTGAAATAAAAGTTCATGTCTTCCTCTTTTGACAGGGTTTCCCTTTCTGTGGCTCCTCCCTGGGGGATTGCCCTGTACAAGGTCAATTTATCTGCGCCTAATTTAGTGAAGATGAAATCTGCTGTCCTCGGGATATCAGCAAGATTCTCTTTTGTCACGAGAGTTATGAAGCTGGCTCGTGAGGGTCTTGTCATTGCCCATGACCTTAATGCCCCCTCATAGGAGCCTTTGCCCCTCAATCTGTCATTCTTTTCCTGATCATAAGAATCGAGCGATATGGTGAGAGCCAGCTTCCTTATCCTGGCTAATCTTAGGAAATCGTTTGTTTTGAGATTGACGCCATTGGTCACAATGTCCATCTCAAATCCCAATGCAGCAGCATATTCGATTATGTCAAAGAATTTGGGATGGGTTGTAGGCTCGCCTCCTGAAAAGCTGACTGACTTGTACCTGAGCTCTTTCGCCTCTTTCAGCATCTCTTTGGCTGTCTCAAGATCCATTGAGCCTTTCTTCCCCTTGTACAGGCAATGCTTGCAGTCCAGGTTGCAGTCGTATGTAAGGAAGATAGAGAGCCACCTGTCAAATCTTGCCCTGGATATTATATCCTCAAGAATCCCCTTCGAAAAAAGCATTCAGGGCATTAAACGAACATTGTTTATATATTTTTTTGTTGAAAATTGATAATATTAATAAAACAGGGAGGATATCCCAGGATATGATCCCTTACGAAATCCACAAGATACTCTTCAAGATAGGGGACAGATTCGCGATCTTCACATGGGGTGTGATGTTCGCAATCGCCTGGATCTTCGCAGGCTATTTCATATATATGAATGCGAAGAGCAATAAGGATGTGGATATTAACAAGGCGATGCAGTTCCTGCTTGCAACTTTTGTCGGCGTCCTCTTCGGCTCAAGGCTTTTCCATTACTTCGGCCCATGGGGCTATGGAAGCTTCTATGAACGGATAAAACTCATGTTCTCGCCGAAAGGGGGCTGGGTCGCTTACGGAGGGATAATCTTCGGGTTGGTCTTTTCATATGCGTACTCAAAGATGAAGAAGATAAATTTCCTGAGATACTGCGATATCCTTGCACCGGCGATACCTTTGGGCCTTTTCATGGGCAGATTCGGCTGTTTCCTTGCGGGCTGCTGTTTCGGCGCAGAAACCAATGTCCTGTGGGCGATCGAAAGATTCGGGACAACCATCCATCCATCGCAGCTTTATGCTGCATTTGCAGAGCTCATCGTCTTCGTTATTATGCTGGAATTGGCCAGGAGGCACAAGGCAGAGAGGAGATATGACGGATATCTGGTCTTCTCGGCGATATTGCTCTACTCCATAGCAAGATTCATGACTGAATTCTTCAGGGGGGATTATGGGATTAATGTCTATCATTTCGGATTCACGTTCTCCCAGCTCATATCGATCATATTGGTCATCTTTTTCGGGACGATGATGCTGCTGAATCAGGGGAAGAGCAGAGGGGCTGTCCCGAAGATAGACAAAGACATGAAATTGAGCTATCTGCTCGTCTCCGGCGGAGGCATGCTGAGCATAATCTCGCTGCTGTTCGTCAACATGGACATCGAGATCATGATTGCGCCTTTCGCCTTCGGATTATTGATCCTGTTCAGGGGGCTGATGGCCTACACAAGCAGCCATAATTGAACCGGAACCAAAAATCATAAGATTAATATATCCGCTCAAAAAATCCATTGGGATTGAAAAGGGCTGAAAATGATAGAATATGAGATGCTGAAATATGTCACAATAGGCGGATTAAAGATAGGCTTCTGGTTCACAACACATTATCTCATCGCATGGCCATTCGCAGCATATTATATCATAAAAGAAACATTAAGGAAAAGAAATTTCGACAAGGGCCTTGATCTTAACAGGATGCTGCAGATGTTCCTCTTGGCTTTTGTAGGTTCTTTCGTTGGATCAAGGATCTTTGCATTCTATGGTCCCTGGGGCGGAAGTTGTGCAAGCGGGGGGTTTGTAGAAAGGTTCATGCAGATGATAAGCCTTGAACAGAAAGGCTGGGTTGCGATAGGGGGGATCATAGGTGGGATCGTCTTCACGTTTGTCTACTCAAAGATCACCAAGTTGAAGTATATGAGATATGCGGATATCCTTGCGCCTGCAATAGCTCTCGGATTTTTCATCGCAAGACTGGGATGTTATATCGCCGGCTGCTGTTTCGGCTCCCAGACAGATGTCCCTTGGGCGATAATAAAAGACAATGTGCCAATACATCCAACACAGCTCTATAACTCCCTGGTAGACCTTGCAATTTTTGTTGTTCTGGTCTGCCTTAGCGAAAGGAAAGAAAAGAAGAACAGGCAGGATGGCTATGTCTTATCATCGTTCGTGTTCATGTATGCGGTGGGCAGGTTCACGACAGAATTTTTCAGGGGGGATTATGACCCTTCAAATTATTTCTTCGGCCTTACGACAACGCAGATAATATGCATTGTATTCTTCCTGATTTCAGCCACATTGATCATAATAAACTCATTGAAAGAATCCCCGAAAAAGAGGGTAAAGACAGGCTTCCGCATAAGGCCGAAGACCTATGCATTATTGGTTTCAGGAGGCATAATCGCAAACATAGGCGCTTATATCATAACCCCTCTGCCTTATCTTGCATTGATAGTCATACCATCGGGCCTTGGAATCTTCTTTTTCGGCCTTACGACAATCTTCTCAAAACCAAAAAATTAATAAAGAAGTAATGCCTTTTTGCAGATGCAGATGGCAAAAAAGAAGGCTGAAAAAGAAGCGAAAGCGAATAGGATAAGCAAGACAACGATAATTCTTTATGCTGCTGTCATATTGATATCAGTCATTTTTCTCAGCGTGATGAGCGCAGGCCAGTCAAGCGGGGGCGGAGGTGGATGCTGTGACTGCAGCGAATGCAGGTGCATATGCTGCGAGAGCTGCCTGAATTGCGACAAGGGATGCAGGAAAGATTGCGGTTGTATGTCTGAACAATATGCAGGTGTGGTTGTAGTTGATCCTTATACAAATGCTGCAATGAATGGCAATGATTATTACTGCAAACGCGGAGGACCGCCGCCAGTGCCTCCTGAGCCGCAATGCGATTGTTATGAAACGCAGCCATGCCCTCTCATAGAAGGGGTATGCAAGCTTGCAAAGGACAAATGCGTGTATGGGACTGCCGGCGTTGCATACACTTGCGAATGGGAAGGATGCGATGCTGAAGTTTACGGCCCTCTCTACCAGTTCGACGAGGACAAGTGCGACGGAAATGACAATGACTGCGACGGAGACAAGGACGAAGGATGCGATGAGGACAAGGATGGTTTCTGCAACAATGATCTCGAGTGCAGCTCTGGAAAATACAACTGCGGAGATTCGGAACCGGGAGTCTCTGTAGGGACAGATGAATGCACAGACTGCGATGACAGCAATCCTTTGGTTCATCCAAGGGCATCCGAAGTCTGCGACGGAATTGATAATGACTGCGATTATGAGGTTGATGAGGGATGCGAATGCAGCCCGCTAGGAGCAGAGAAATTATGCGAGAACCAGAAAGGGGTCTGCGCAGGCATGAAAAGGATATGCAAATCATGCACAGACATAGAATGTGATGCTGGCCAGCACAGCAAATGGATAGGGTGCTCTTACAGCTCATCAAAAGTGGAAGGCTATAAGAAGCCTGAAGGCGATTCATGGTACTGTGCAGACAATCTTGACAATGATTGCGACGGAAAGACAGACTGCGAAGACTCCGGATGCTTCCCTTACTGCCAGACGCCTATACCAACTTCTTAAGAGTATTTTTCATTATTTTTCCCAAAAAAACAATAATGTGCAGATATTGCCCTTCACCCCTCTAAAATGACTAAAAACATTTAAATGGGTATTTAAATATACCCCCTAAAATGCTACAAGAAACGTTGCTTTCTTGTGATAAGTAGAAGGTGCAGTACATGAACCAGCAGCTTGTGAGTTACATACAGCAGCAGCTAAGAAGCGGCTATGACTTAAACTCAATCAAAAGCTTTCTCATCCAACAGGGCTATAATGTGAAGGATGTTGAAGAATCTGTGTCCTTTGTGAACCAGCAGAGGCTTTCTTCCCTTGTCGATTATATAAGGTCCTCATTGGGCAGAGGCATTGATCCTGACACATTAAGGGCTCAATTATCCTCCTCAGGGTATCCTATGCCTGACATAAATGAAGCATTGTCGAAGGCGACGAAAAGAGGCTCGAAATTCCCCTCATCAGCAGTTCTCATAATTCTTGTAGCATTGGTTATATTTGGGCCAGGGTTGTTCTATTTCTGGCCTTCCAGCAAGGCTGGAGGAACAACCGGCCCGGATATAACCGAAACAGGGACTGGCGCAGAAGACCAAGGCATAGCATTCGAAAAAAATCCGACAGTGAGCGCTGAAACACCCCCTCCTCAGGAAGAGATAGGACAAGAGGCAGTGCGGGATACAGGAACGGCAGAAGAAGAGGATTTCCAGATTCCTCCTGCAGCAGAGCAGCCCTCCGCAGAACAGGTTGATTTCGCCTCTGAAACCTCTGATTTCGAAAGCCTAATGGACCGGGCATCGAAAGAGACAGATGCTGAAAGGGCGATGGACATCTGCAGCAAGGCCGAGAATTCCATGTACAAGGATGCATGCTATGACCAATTGTCAAAATCATTCGATAATTCAGCGATATGCGCAAAGATAGAGGATGAGGAGATAAGGGACCAGTGCTATCTCAGGGTTGTGCTCAAGAACAAGGATTACAGCCTATGCGAGAACATCGTCGATTCAAACCTTTACAACTCATGCCTGTCAATGCAGAAAACCCCTCCTGCAGAGAACATGACCCTTGATGACCTTGGTGAGATGGGCGTTTAGACAGGTACATGATTATAGATAATCATATCGCAACCGGAATATCACGATCAAAACACAATCAAAAAAGAGCAGATAAGATGAACGGAAAAAAGAGGTGCAAGAAAGGCCAGATGGCTGCATTTGTCCTTATAGGGCTTATCCTGCTGATAGGCTCTGCTGCGCTCACTTATGTTCTTTATGTTGCAAAAAAAGCCCCAAGCGATCAGTATTTCCTCGAGCAGCTGCCGGAATCCCTTGACAAGACTTCCCTTGATACATTGATGAGATCGTGCATAAAAAAAGTCTCTGATCCTGAGCTTATCAGGATCGCCAAGTACGGCGGGACCATAAGTCCGAAAGTTAATGAATACCGGACCTATAACAAGACAAGATACAGGTATCTTTGCGACCAGAAGCCTGGCTATACTGAATGCGTGAACAAGATACTCACAAGGGAAAGCATGCAGGAAGAGCTTCAGGACAAGATAACTGTCGAGGTCGCAGCATGCATGAGTCCGGCGCTGAAATTCTATGAGGACAGGGGATATGAGATAAAATCAAGCCAGCCTAGCACAAAGGTGATAATAGCCCCTGATGATGTCAACGTCATAGTCAATTATCCTCTTGTCGTCTCAAAAGATGCCACAAAGATAAACACGATGGATTATTCTGTGCAGTTCGATTATCCTCTCGGCAAATTGTATGACCTTGCCATGGAGATACTGAACAGCGAGAACAGCGCGGGATATTTCAACCAGGAAGGATGGATGTTCAACCACAGCATAGAGGTGTTGATACAGAAGCACAGGCCTTATCCTGATGTGACCTATAAGCTGAGCAAGTATGACTGGGAGAAGAAAGAGCATTATGTCTTCAATTTCGCGCTGCAGGGATATGACAGGCTGCCTGAGCTTGCTGGCCTCGGGTCTTTAGGGTCCAGCGGGCAGATGATAGCATCTCCTGCTGCTGCCAGATCAAATGCTTATGACCAGAACATGGGATGCTGCAACAACAAGAAAGACGGGAATTGTTTTGAGAATGCAGACAAGAGCTCATGCATGAACAACGGCCTTGAATTCAGGACAGGGACATGCGCGCAGAGCGGATTCACGTGCAAGCCCATATCAGAGGATAAGTTCGACAACAGGACAGGGCTCTGCTATGGCAGGAGATGCAATGCGTGCATGAACGGCACATATGAGTATGGGGACAATGTGAACGATCCTTCCACTTACAGCGGCCCTGCAAAGATGAACGGCGAGTCCTGGTGCTCGTATGAAGGGCCGAGCGGCCAGGGCCTTGATGCAGTGGGCTCAAGGCATTACAAGCAGATCTGCGTAGACGGGTCAATGCTCGTAGAGGAATGCGGCGATTACAGGACAGACATCTGTGTTGAACAGGCAGAGACCATAAACGGAAGGCAGATGACAAGGGCTGTCTGCAGGCCGAACAGGTGGCAGGACTGCCATCTCTTCGGGAGCAACCAGGCAGAATGCACAGACACAGGCAAGAGAGACTGCTATTGGAATGTATTCCAGGATAATTTCCTATTGGGGAAACCTCGCGATCAGAGCGAACCAGGCACAGTCACTTCATATGAGGAGAGGCATTGCGCGCCTCAAGTCCCGCCCGGATTGAGATTCTGGAATACTTTGGAAGGGATGCAGGTCTGCGGATGGGCGAACAATTATTATGAATGCGCTGCTCCGGGATGCTTCCAGGAATGGACCGAGTTCGATGCCATCTACTGCGCAATGCAGGGAGACTGCGGCATCTACAGGAATTACCTCGGAAAGCTGCCTGAGCTCTCATTGAACAACCTATTCCCTGGAGCAGGGCAATTGCCCGGCGTAGGCACAAGCTCTATGGGCGGAGGATTCGTGAGCGCGCCGAACCTCATCAATAACCAGATATACGAGCTAGTCCTCCCCAATGCGCAGAATTTCGCGCTTAAGACGTACCAAAAGGCGGGAAAGCTGCCATCATATCCTAAAGAGTGGTACCCGAAAACAGTCACTCCTGACATGTTCATACATAACTCCCCGAATGATTATTCCATGCTTGGCATCATGAGCTTCTTCCAGAGGTTCGTCGATTGGGGCATGGACAAGCTCAACAATATCGAGGATGACATATGGGACCTCATAGTCCATGGTGAATCCATGGAATGGACGGCTCTTGGCGTGAGCATGTGCAATGTCTGGACTCCGAGCACTTCAGCGATCGACTGCGAGAAATGCAACGGCAATCCTTACAGGCCATGCACGGAATACAAATGCAGGAGCCTTGGCATGTACTGCAATTATGAGGAGATAGACGGAGTGGGCAAATGCTCTTCATATGAGACGTCCACTATAGGAAAGCCTGTTGTGCAGTTCGACGGCCAGATAACGCCTGGCTACACTACCAAAGGATCGACATTGGCTTCTTCAGATACTGCTTATGTGGGAAAAGAGATAATCGAAGCATTGAAGACAGATTATACATTCCAGATAAAGACGAACAGGGAAACCCAATGCATGCTCACTGTAGTGCCCGGAGCATCGTTCGGAATGAACCCTCCTTTCCCAGGGACAGCGACAGACTACAGCTTCAGGACAAAGCATAATCTCACAATACCTTATACGACTGCTGACGGGCTCTCTGTGATGCTATTGCCTCTCCAGCTGATGAGCATGATCAGTTTCAATCCTGACCAGATCTGGGCGATATTCAATAACATGGCGAACAGGATAATAACTTATATGGAAGACCTGACTGATGACTGCAATGACTGCAATGACTGGGATCCGAGCACTGGTTGCGGTAACATCGGCCTTATGGCCCTGAGCAATGATGACTGCGATGAGATGGAAGACAAGACTGACCAGATCAAGAGCATGTTCTCGCAGATAACTGATTTCTGGCAGAATACAGTAAAGCCGGAAGTGGAGAAGTGGCTGAACACGGCGCAGAAGAATGCCATCGATGAGGTATTGAATTATGCCGTTGCCCAGCACAAATACCATGCGTTCGTGAAATGCAGGGACAGGGGGGGGAATGAGAATGAAGTAGACCTTGATTTCATAAGGTTCAAGATCAGCCCCAATCCATTGGCTGCTGCACAGGTCCCGGACGGGCCTCCTATTGTAAGGGCGATCGAGCCTCAGAACTGGACAGAGCAGAGCCCTGATGAAGCAGGCAGGAAAGAGGTCTATGTTTACCTTAATCAACTGTCTGAATGCGCTTATGGCACATCAGACCAGGAATTCATTTACATGAATAACAAGTTCCAGTGCCCGAAATCAACATATTACGGCGGCCTTGCAGGAGGATATGTCTGCAATTCAAGCAGACCTTTCGATGAATTGAAGAACCCTGGCGCGCCGATATACATCAAATGCATAGACCATCCTGAACATTATGAGACATTCAGCTTCAGGCTTGAGCAGGGGACAG
Source organism: Candidatus Woesearchaeota archaeon CG10_big_fil_rev_8_21_14_0_10_44_13 (assembly GCA_002762985.1). Lineage (GTDB taxonomy): Archaea > Nanobdellota > Nanobdellia > Woesearchaeales > UBA12501 > 1-14-0-10-44-13. The sequence continues at coordinate 38,310 of PCXZ01000034.1, forward strand.
AATACGCAGGACCGCAGAGATCCGAATGGATAAAGCCAATCACAGAAGGCGAACCAGGCACAGTCATAATAAAGGACCCTAAAACGATAAACCAGAGCATGGAGAAGATAACCGTACCGAGCATGAGCGTGAAATTCTTCATTGAATTCAAGAGGCAGGAGAACGACAATGAGAAGGCTCTTGAATGCAGATATGCGCCTACGCAGGCAGGGGCCTCTTCAGGCACGACATTCGTCGATCCCAAGAGCGGAGGCACGCAATGCGACAACTGCACAGCTCTGCTGACTGCGACAGGCACGGACTATTATGTATGGTGCCATTTCAAGACAGAGCAGAGGAACGCAGGCCAGGCATACCAGTATGTGCTGCAGGAAGCCGCTGCTGAAGCCACGACATGAATAATCTGATAGTCGCTTCAATTATATTCCGAGAGATGAGAGATTAAACCCGGCAATTTTCAATAAAAAAACTTGATAAGATTAATATCTTGATCGGACATCTTGAGATATTCCATAAAATATTTAAACAATATGAGGTTTTTTTGCAATATGGCTTACATATCAAAAGGAGTGTGGACTATATTTCTTGATGAGTTCATAGAGTCGTTAAAGACAAGGAAAGCGCTGGCGATAATAATATCCTACCTTTTCCTAATGTTCATAGGCATAAAAGTTGGGTCTGTCTTTGAGATATTCGCATGGGCGCTTGCAGGCAGCAGGCAGTCATTCTCCATACTTCTCCCGTATTACATCTCAGTGGGGCTTCTGCCGCTGTTCTCTATAATAATAAGCTATAATCTCATCTCAGAGGAGATAAGCGGGGGCTCAATCAAGTTCATGGCGTATAGGACGGACAGGCTCTCGATATTGGGCGGCAAGATACTCTCATCATTCGTGCTGTCTGCAATGATGATATTCATAGCGTATGCAACAGCGCTTTTCTATGTGCACTCTAAAAACGGGCTTTGGTTCTTCATACCTTACCTGGTATCATGGATCTACCTGAGCATATATGCATTCTGCTTCATATGCCTTACAGTCGCTGTCTCGATGGTGGCAAGGACGCCTTCAGCATCCATAATATGGTCATTGCTCGTGTCCATATTGTTCCTTGTCGCCATGAATTTCAATTATATAAGTTTCTTCTCCCCGTTTTACTTCTCAACAAAGGCCCTTGACTATCTCATCAAAGGCATCTCTTTGAACATGATACTGGGCCTGAATGTGCTTTTGCTGCATACACTGCTGTATTTTTTGATAAGTTTTGCTGTGCTGAAAAAATCTGATCTTGACTGAGGTTCCATTAAATCATCTGGATCAATCATCTGAATCGACAAGAGGGAAAAGAAGAATGGCGGATAAGGGGAAGGATAAGGAAGGGAATATTGTCGTCAAGACAGAAGGATTGGTGAAGTTTTACGGCAAGAATAAGGCCCTTAATGGCCTCAGCATGAATGTCCCTGAGAGGGCGATATACGGCCTTGTAGGGCCGAATGGCGCCGGAAAAACAACTACATTGGGGATATTATCAACGTTCATAAGGCCTAACTCCGGCAGCGTGGAGATCTATGGCAATGATATAATAAAAGAGCCGGAAAAGATAAGGGGATTGATAGGAATACTGCCGCAGAGGGCAGAGTTCTATGCCAATAGGACTGCGCTTGACATAATGACCTTCTATTCCAAGCTTGCTGGTCTCAATGGAAAAGAGGCCTTTGAAAATGCTGACAGGCTGCTTGACAAGGTGGGGATGACTGAGCATAAGGACAAGAAGATGAAGGAGATGTCCCACGGCATGTTCAAGCTCATGGGGATAGCCCAGACGCTGATTGGCAATCCTAAGATAATAATGCTTGATGAAGCAACATCAGGCCTTGACCCTAAAGTCGCCTATAACATAAGGAAGCTTGTTAGGGAGCTGAAAAAAGACACTACGATAATATTCAGCTCGCATAACCTTTACGAAGTTGAGGATCTCTGCGATTATGTTGGGATAATCCATAATGGGAAGATAATCGCTGAAGGCAGGACAAAAAGCATAGTGAAAAAAGGGAAATCCCTTGAAAAGGTTTTCATGGAGAAGATGGAGGAGTAGAAATCTTCTGCTGTTTGTTTTCATAGGTTATTTTTAGTAGGTTATGATTGTCTATTATAATCAGCCTGAATATCCGCCGATAGTATTAGCCCACCATAACGGCCCATATGTGATATGTATATTCAGTAGGTATTTCATTACAAAATATTTATAAATAAACCTTTTTTCTGCTAGAGGGGGCAAGGATAATGGAAGAATGGTCTAAAAAGCGTTTAAGAAGGGAAAAAGCAAGGCTTAAGCTCCTTAAGAAAGAAGGCCTGATAAAGGAAGAGGCAGGCGATGCTGCGCATGCTTCCAATGATGATTCTAAGCCTGAACACCATGCCCATGCAAGGCCAAAAACGCAGGGTTTTGTTGGCAAGATAAGGCACCTGTATGAGCATGATTACAAGAAACTGCTTTTCCTCACATTAACGGTGCTGCTGCTGGCAATAGCCCAGATAGGCTATCAGATGGCGACTACAGGCGATTTCATAAATAAAGGCGTCTCCCTGAAAGGAGGGATAACAGTTACTGTGCCAAGTTCTGATTATGATTTTTTAGCATTTGAGAAGCAGCTTAGGGATAATTTCAAGGGAAGTGATATAGGTGTAAGGAAGTTCTCTGCTGCAGGCACACAGAGCGGCCTTCTTATCGAGGCAGACATAACAGACAAGGAAGATATAGACAATTTCGAGAATATGATTGAAACGACCTTAGGCATAACAAAAAGCGATTACAGCATTGAGATGGTAGGCTCATCATTGGGGGCAAGCTTCTTCAAGGAGATATTGATGGCGATATTCTTCGCATTCGTGTTCATGGCGATAACAGTCTTCCTTTATTTCAGGGTCCCTATACCTTCATTGCTTGTCAGCTTGGCAGCATTCTCGACAATAACATCTACCATAGCCGTTGTCAATCTCATAGGGATGAAGATATCCACTGCAGGTATAGCGGCTTACCTAATGCTCATAGGCTATTCAGTGGACACAGACATACTCCTGACGACAAGGGTATTGAGGAGGAGAGAGGGCACGATAATGGACGGCGTCTATTCTGCATTGAAAACCGGCCTCACTATGACCCTCACAACAGTCGCAGCTGTCGGTGTTGCATTGATATTCTCGAAATCAGAGGTATTGAGGCAGATAATGATAATAATAATGATAGGCCTTGTATTCGATATCTTCTATACCTGGATACAGAACGTAACCACATTGAGGATGTACCTGGAGAAGAGGCCCGAGAAAGGGGAGATAAAGCAAGATGTATAAGATAAAGAAGATGTTCAAGAATTTCAGGATCGTTCTGGCTTTCATATTCATAGTGCTGGCCATAGTAGCGATAAATCCTGCCCCATGGGCGGATGGCGTTGCGATAAGGAATGTAGTCAAGAACAGCTCTGCATCGATAGGAGGGATTGAAAATCCGAAACCTAATGCCCCTCCGAGAAGCAGGGAGATACTGACTTCCATCAACAACAGGAAGATAAGCGATGTAGAGGAATATTACGAATTCGTCAAGACGCTTGAGGTCAACAGGACAATACAGGTGAAGACAAACAAAGGGACTTACAAGCTGATCACGAAGCCCGAGTATGATATGATATACCTGAACGGGACAGAAATAAAGATGGTAGATGAGCTTCAGGAATATAATGAGACTGTCAATGGCACTTTGGTGCTGGTCAATAAGACAGTGAAAAAACAGGTGACGGTGCAGAAAACAGAGCTCAAGTTCAAAGGCGTAGAAGACATTGGATTAAGGGTGTATGATGCTCCTACAAACAATATAAGGAAAGGCCTTGATCTCCAGGGAGGCACAAGAGTGCTGCTTAAACCAGAGGAAGAGATTGAGAGGAGCGAGATGGAGATCCTTCTCTCTAACATGAAAGAGAGGCTGAATGTATACGGCCTAAGCGATGTCACTGTCAGGGAGACTTCTGACCTCAGCGGCAACCAGTATGTCCTTGTCGAGATAGCAGGAGCCAATGAAGAGGACGTGAGGGAACTCCTCTCAAAGCAGGGGAAATTTGAGGCAAAAGTCGCAAATACTACTGTCTTCAAGGGAGGAGGAGATATAACATATGTATGCAGGAGCGCTGAATGCTCCGGAATAGACCCCCAGCAGGGCTGCGGGATTTCTTCAGATGGAAGCTGGGTATGCAGGTTCAGGTTCTCGATATCACTAACGCCAGAAGCAGCGCAGAGGCAGGCAGCCACTACTGTAAATCTTGATATAATAACAGAGGATGGCGAGCAATACCTGAGCGAAAAGATCTACCTCTTCCTGGATAATTCATTGGTTGATTCCCTGAACATAGGCGCTGAGCTAAAAGGAAGGCCAGTGACAGACATCTCGATAGCAGGAGCAGGAGCAGGCAGGACAAGGGAAGAGGCGACATATGATGCATTGAACAATATGAAAAGGCTCCAGACTATACTGATAACAGGATCGTTGCCTGTCAAGATGGAGATAATAGAGACAAACAATATCTCCCCTACATTGGGCGACGAATTCACTAAGAACGCCATATTCATGGGGACCATTGCCATACTTGCAGTTGCTGTTGTTGTGTTCTTCAGGTACAGGAAACTGCAGATAGCCTTGCCAATGGTCGTCACTATGAGCTTTGAGGTTATACTGCTTTTGGGCCTTGCTGCACTAGTCGGCTGGAATCTTGACCTTGCGGCAATCGCTGGCATAATAGTCGCAGCAGGAACTGGGGTGGATGACCAGATAGTGATCGCTGACGAAATCCTGAAGGGAGAGGCTGATGTAAGCTCTGGATGGAAGCAGAAGATGAAAAGGGCTTTCTTCATAATAATGGGCTCCTATCTCACTGTTGTTGTGGCCATGATACCTCTGCTTTTCGCGGGCGCGGGCATGCTGAAAGGATTTGCGTTCACGACCATAGCGGGAGTGAGCTTCGGCGTTTTCATAACAAGGCCGGCTTATGCTGCAATGGCAGAGATACTGCTAAAGAAGTGAATTTAGGTTGTGAAGATATAAAAAAGAGAAATGGCAAAAGACAAGTTATTGACTGCTGTAACAAGCATTGCACTGCTGACACTGTTGATTATCATAGCGGTTTCTTTTTCTGCAAACCAGAAATTCATTATAGGCCCCCTTCTTATTTTCCTTGGTATTGTCTCGTTCGTGTCTGCACTGATATTCAAAATCCCGCTGCACTCTTTAAGGCCCGACATAATCTTCGGACTTATTGACAACGGCATCCTCGCAGTATTCGCATTGATAGGCGCAGAGCTTTTCGGCGTCTGGGGTGCTATAGTCGGGGGGGCTGTAGGCAATGCCATAACAGACGGATTTGCAGGGATATTTGAAGGGCATGAAGCGCAAAGGATGAGGAAGCTGAAGATTGATGACAAAAGGACTGCATTGATATCTGCAACAGGGAAACTTGCGGGCTGCCTGTTCGGGGCAGGCGTTGTTTTGACAATAGTATGGACAATACTGGGGATTGGGTGAAACTGAATGAAAACATATGTCATATCTCTTGGCGGTTCTTTGATCTTTCCTGATGATATTGATGTTTTTTTCCTGAAGAGATTTCGGAAATTTATCCTCGACCAGATAAAAGGCAAAAAAGCGAAGAGGTTTGTGATTATCTGCGGCGGCGGCAACATAAACAAGCAGTACAACAATGCGATAATGTCCATAACGGATCCCGGCGATGAAGCCCTCGACTGGGTGGGAATAAATGCGACGAAGATGAACGCGTTCTTTGTGAAAACATTGTTTGGAAGCCATGCTTATGAAGATGTGGTGGATAATCCGACGAAAAAAGTGAAGACAGGGAAGAAGATAATCGTCGGCTCAGGCTGGAAGCCGGGCTGGAGCACTGACCTTGATTCTGTCCTGGCCGCAAAGACATACAAGGCGGACATGATAATAAACCTGACTAATGTCGATTATGTCTATACAAAAGACCCGAAGGAATCCAGGGATGCAGAAGCGATAAAAGAGATCTCATGGAAGGGATTCAGGAAATTAGTCGGGGATAGATGGTCTCCGAGACTGAATATGCCATTCGATCCTATTGCTGCGAAGATGGCTGAGAAAAACAAGGCCAAGGTGATAATCGCAAATGGAAGGAATATCAATAATCTTAAGGAAATTCTTGACGGGAAAAGATTCATAGGCACGATCATAAGATAGGATGCGGGAATACATGATAGGATATAAGAGGATGCAATGAAAAGATAATAAAAACCATAATCTAGACTATCCTTGTCTTATTCTCGTCCCAATGCAGCAATTTCTCCCAATTCTTGTCTATGTTCTTCTGTATCTCCTCTATCTCTTTGGGCTGCAGATGGGAGAATCTTGACTGCGTCTTCAGGTAATCCTCAACGGGGATCTCCTTTGATGGCTTGTTCGTCAGTGTCATTATGCCATCCTCTATCTCGAACAGAGGCGTAACTTTTGCCTTGAAGGCCAGCTTTGCCATCTCGATGCTGAGGTTGCTGGCATAACCCCATCCAGGGACGCAGGGGGAGAATATCTGGATATATGAGACTCCTTCATGCTCAAAGCTTTTCTTGACCTTCTTGATTATGTCGTGCGGGAAAGCGACTGATGCTGTCGCAACATAGCAGCCATGGGCCGCCATTATCAGCGGCATGTCCTTCCTGAACTCCGTCTTGCCATGGATCTTCTTCCCTGCAGGGCTTGTTGTCGTAGAGGCATATTTTGGCGTGGCGCCGCTGCGCTGTATGCCCGTGTTCATATAGGCCTCATTGTCAAAGCAGACATAGGTGAACTTGTGCCCCCTTTCAGCGGCTCCGCTCAGCGCCTGGAAACCTATATCGAATGTGCCTCCATCGCCTGCCAATGCCAATAAATTGATTTTTTTCCTTTTCTTCAGCTTGATCAATCCTTTGTCGATGCCCGAAGCAAGGCTTGCAGCAGTCTCGAAAGCCGCGTGTGCCCATGGCAATCTCCATGATGTCTGCGGAAAAGGTGTTGAGAACACCTCAAGGCAGCCTGTCGCATTCGATACCACTGTGTTCCTTCCTGCCCCCTTGAGAACATATCTCACTGCCAAGGCCTGGCCGCAGCCTGCGCATGCCCTGTGGCCTTGCGCAAAATACTCCTCAGTCGTTATGTTGTTTATCATTTTATTGCCTTTTTCCGCTCATCATCTTATCGCCTGCATCCGATAATAAATAATAGCATACATAATTATTGCATCATCATCTCATCATAATATCCATTCTTCCCTTATCTCTTTTCCCTTCATTGAATGATTGAGCATGTATTCGACGTTATCTGCAGTTATATCCCTTCCGCCAAGGCCTGCGATGAATCCTGATATCTTTGTCTTTGATCCCCGCAATGCTGCCATCATCTCAGAATACAATGCCCCTTCATAGCCTATCGAGATGTCCCTGTCTATTATCGCTATGCCTTCAAGGCCTTTAGTCGCGCTTATTAGGTCTTCAACAGGGAATGGCCTGAATGACCTGACTTTGATAAGGCCCACTCTCTTGCCCTCCTTCCTCATCTTGTCTACAACGTGCCTTGCTGTGCCGCATACAGTGCCCATAGCCACTATCGCATATTTGGCTCCTGCCAACTTATAGGTGTCTACCAGCCCATTGCCATAGCTTCTCCTGAATTTCCTCTTGAATTCTGAATTCACCTTCTTGATGACTTCAAGGGATTTCTTTGCTGCATCCTGCTGCATCTTCCTGAAATTGATGTATGTGTCAGGGAATGAGACAGGCCCCAGTGTGACTGGCTTCCTTGTGTCAAGGGTAGGGTTCACTGGCTTGTACCTCGGCAGGAATTGGTTGACCTTGGCCTTTGTGGGCATATCCACCTGCTCCCATACATGGCTCAATGCAAAACCATCCAAACATACCATCACTGGAAGCAGGACTTCCTTGTTCTCAGCTATCTTATAAGCATGGATTATCGTGTCAAGAGCTTCCTGGGAGCTTTCGACATACAGCTGCAGCCATCCTGAATCCCTCTCTGAAATCGCATCCTGGTGGTCGTTCCAGATGTTCAATGGAGCAGACAAAGACCTGTTGGCTATTGCCATGACTATGGGAAGCCTCATGCCTGAGGCTATGAAAAGCATCTCGTGCATCAATGCCAGCCCCTGGGAAGCCGATGCTGTGAATGTCCTAACCCCCGTCATCTGGGCGCCTATCGCAGCAGCCATCGCACTGTGCTCTGACTCCACATCTATCAGCTCAGCGTCCATGGCCCCATCATTGATGAATTCCGCGATATTCTCCACTATATGGGTCTGCGGAGTGATGGGATACATAGGGACTACTCCCGGCCTGCAGAGCTTCACTGCCTCTGCAACTGCCTGGCTTGCTTCCATTACCTGTTTTGCCATTTTATCTCCTTACCTCGTGACTGACCCAGTTTTCATATTCCCTGTCTGCATCGGCCTTCATCTTGATTATGCACGGAATCTCATAACTGTGGATCTTCCTGACCTCTTTCCTGACATTGTCGTACATCCTGTCATTGGTCTTTGCGAGCAAGACGGCCTCGTCTGCCCTGCACAATCTTCCTTTCCAGTTGTAAAGGCTTTTTACCGGGAAGATGTTTGCGCATGCTATCAGCCTTTTCTTCAGCATGTGCTTTGATATCTTTTCGGCCTCTCTCTTGTCTTTGCAGGTGATATATATCAGGATCATTTTATCGGGATCGTTTTGTTTCTCTTTACTTCTCTTCCTTGACCATGGCTATGCATTTCACAGGGCACTCGTTTGCGCATATCCCGCAACCCTTGCAGTAGTCCAGATCAGCCTCGAACTTCTCATTTATGGCATTGTCTGGGCAGAACATCCAGCAGAAACCGCAGCGTATGCATTTCTTCTCGTCTCTGACCGGCCTGAATTCCTTCCAGCTGCCTGTCTTGTTCTTTACCGAAGAGCCGGGCCTTGTTATGACTGCCCCGATAGGCAATTGCTCATTCTCCTTTGAGTTTTTTGAGTTTCTTGATTTTTTTGATTTTGGCATCTGGTTACCTTGATATAGATATTATCCTGTTCGTGTATTATCCAGCTTATCTATGTTATCTCACCATGTCATAGACGTCCTTCACTGCTTTCTTGTTCATCTCTGCCATCGCTTTGCCCTTGCTTGCTGCAAATTTCTCGTCTATCGCTTTCATCATCGACTTAAGGCTCACTAATTTCGTGACAGCTGAGAAAGCTCCGAGTATCGGCGTGTTCACTATCGGCCTTTTGAATATATTCAGTGCGATTGCGCTTGCGTCTATTGTGTGGATATTGTAATCCCCCTTTATCTTGAGGTCTTTCGGCTTCTTTGATGTGTTGATTATTATCGTGCCCTTATCTTTCAGGCCTTTCGTGACATCTGTTGAATATACCAATGTCGGATCAAGGACCATGACAACATCAGGGTTATATACCTGGCTTCTAAGGTTGATAGGAGAACTGTCTATCCTTACGAATGCCTCTACTGGAGCGCCTCGCCTCTCGACACCGAACAAAGGGAATGTCTGGGCATACTTGTTGTCATATAATGAGGCGATAGCTATTATCTGGCCTGTCGTAACGGCTCCCTGGCCACCCCTCCCATGGATTCTTATCTCTATCATATATATCCGATATATGGCTTGGGGGCCCTTATTTATATATCTTTGTAGTGACTATACAGTGTCTATACTGGCTTAATAGCCCGTTTAAGGCTTTTAAAAGGGTTTTTACAAAATATTTATAAATTAATGGCTTATTGATAAAATATGCCTCAATTTTACCTATACACCAACATTATCGGAAGCTATGTATTCGACCAGAAGTTCTTCATGATAGACAAGGTCATCTTCAAAGACAATGAAATCCTTGCCAATTCCAACCTGATCGAGCAGGGCAGGTTCATCCCTGCAGAAAAAAGCCTTATCACAAAGCACAGGAAAGGCAATTTCATTGTCATCGGGCCCAGGACAGAATCTTTTGAGGGAATCAAATCAAGCCTTGACGACAAGACCTATGAGAAGATAACATTGGAGCTGAAAAAGGACAGGTCTGTCTTTGAGAGGCTTAGGCATCACAACACGATCCTGACAAAGGACAAGATAAGGCATGCTGTCAATGAGGATACAGTGATAATGCAGACCATAAGCAGCGTGATGGAGCTTGAGAAGATAATAAATACCATCGCAAAAAGGCTCAGGGAATGGTACAGCTATTACCTGCCTGAATTCTCGAAGAGCATACAGGACCATGAGAAATTTGCAGAGCTGATCGCAAGGAAAAGCCGTGAAGACCTGATGAGGGAGCTGAACCTCAGGAAAGATGAGAGCATGGGCGGCGAGTTCAGGAAGGAGGACATAGAGATCGTGGTCACATTGGCAAAGAACCTTTCAGGACTTTACAGGCTGAAAGAGCAGGAAACGATGTATCTTGAAAGGATGATGAAGGATTACTGCCCGAACATGCAGGCTGTCGCAGGAACGCTGATTGCTGCTAAACTGTTAGGGAAGGCAGGATCATTGAAACGGCTTGTGGAATTCCCTTCATCGACCATCCAGGTCCTCGGTGCAGAGGAGGCTTTCTTCAGGCATATGACGACAGGAAGCAGGATGCCAAAACACGGCTACATCTCCCAACACGAATTCATGAGCAAGGCCCCGATGAAGGATCATGGCAGGATAGCAAGGGCTCTTGCTGACAAGATAAGCATAGCAGTCAAGGTGGACTATTTCAAGGGGAAGTTCGTAGGGGACATGCTGAGGAAGAAGGTTGAGGAGAAGCTCAAACCCAAGAATGAAAGCAAAAAAGACAAAAAAGAATTTGGAAGAAGGTAAGGACAAAAGAAAATGATAACCCCTCACAGGCTCAAAGGATTGTACACAGACGGAAAACGTCTTTTCACAAGAAGCATAGCCCCTGGCAGGAGGCCTTTCGAGGAGAGGGTCTTCAAGGACCAGGGAACAGAGTACAGGCAGATAGACCCTAAGAAATCGAAATTGGCTGCAGCAATCGCCAAGGGCGTTTCGCAGATCGGAGTGATGCCCGGGGACACTGTCCTTTATCTAGGAGCTTCCCACGGCTATACCCCCAGCTTCATGAGCGATATCGTCGGAGATGGCGCTGAAGGCAGAGGATTCATCTTTGCTCTTGACTTCGCGCCAAGGGTCGTCAGGGATCTTGTCTTCGTAAGCCAGGACAGGAAGAACATAGCGCCCATAATGGCAGATGCGAACCATCCTGAGCAGTATTTCCATAAGGTCATGCAGGTGGATTATGTCTACCAGGATATCGCGCAGAAAAACCAGGCCGAGATATTCCTGAAGAACTGCAGGATGTTCCTCAAGAAAGAAGGCTTCGCTTTCCTTGCGGTCAAATCAAGAAGCGTTGATATAGCAAAGAAGCCGAAAGCCGTATTCAATGAGATAAGGGACATGCTTGAGAGATCGAAGGATTTTGTCATTGTCGATTACAGGGAGCTTGATCCTCTTGAGAAGGACCATTGCATATTCATGTGCAAGAAGAAGTGACGGAAAAATAGACGAGGAATCATCGCGATAAAAAATGCCAAACAGATACGCTGATCCGTGGAAAGGCTTTGCAAAGAGATGGGATGAGTATTACACTGCACCTGGCAGGCCGACAAGGGATGAGGTACGGATTTTTCTGAATTACATAAAAAAGAGCGGCAAACTCGCAAAAGGTAAAAAATCGAAAATAAAAGTATTGGTCCTTGGGGCGACCCCTGAGCTCAGGGACATGCTTGCAAGGATAAAGGCAGATGTCTCCCTGATCGATGTGAGCAAGTACATGATAAGGGAGATGACCAAATTAAGGAAGACAAGGTCAAAGGAGCATAGATTCACGGGAAACTGGCTGAAGATGCCTTTTTCTGGAGGATATTTTGATATTGTTGTCGGGGATTTGGCGCAGGGCAATATACCAAAGAATAAAAAAGATATATTTTTGGCAGAGATATCTAGGGTTCTGAAAAAAGAAGGATATTTCATACACAGGATTTTCCACATGCCTGAACATCAGAGATATGTAAATCCCGAGAGGATATTTGGCAGATATTCCAGATACAAATATTCAAAACAGCTGCATATGGGGATGTTCATGGATCTTCTCTATAATACATACAACAAAAAAACGAATATAACTGACACTGCAATAATGAAGGGATGGATCAGCAAGTATATGTATTCTCCTGGAAAATTCAGGCATCCCGACAGGCAGATAAGCAAACTGCTTGAGAGGGCTTATGTGATGTGGCAGCCATTTAAGAAGAAATGGTGCACTTTCCCTGAGAAGGATATCGCAAAGATGATGGAGAGACATTTCATAATAATGGATAACAGCATAAGGACAGGCTCCCACAGGATGGCAGAGACATTCAGGATATGGAGTCTGAAGAAAAGATGAGGGAGTCATTGAATGATCGGTTTTTCTGATTTGTTTGTTTTTGAATGTTTTGTTCCATACTTTTGTGCGCCACCTTCCCTCAACAGAAAATCTGTGGATTTTCTTGGTTGATTTTGGAACAAAATCAACATTCCGCTCGCGATGATAACATCAACCCGGAGATATCGCTCGCTGAGGCTTCTTTTTCCCGCCCCAATGCGCACGATTAGATTCCTCTGCTTCCAGTTTGTGAATCAGGCACATCGGGGTTGCAGGGTGCTTGCTGAACGAAGTGAAGCAAGTCTGATAATTTCGACTTTAGTCGGAATTATCTTTAGGACATCTGTCAGTTTATCCGATTGGGGCGGGCCGGTTTTTGATTAAACAAAACGTACAATCTTAATCCGCAAACTAAGAAATTTAAACCATAAAAATCAAAGTTTAAGCGCTTTTTTCAATGCATCCTTATCAAACCCTACTATAAATTTCCCATTTATCTCCAGCACCGGGACGCCCATCTGCCCTGATTTCTTGACCATCTCGTCCCTTGCTGCCGCATCATCCGCGACATTGAATTCCTGGAAATGTATGTTGTTCTCTTTCAGGAAATTCTTTGCCATTACGCAGTATGGGCATGTGGGCGTTGAGTATACCTTCACTATGTTCGCTCCTGTGCTTACTTTCTTCCCGTCCTTGCCTGGATTTCCGCCTGCTTTTGCCATATTATCACCTGCCCAAATTGCTTTGATTTGTATCTGCCTATTTTCCTGCTTTTGAGTGCGCCTGCACGACAAGGATTGAATATATCCTTGCCCAGCTTATCGCCGGCATGAGCATGAATACGCCTATCATGAGGAACAGTATGTTGCTTATCCCAATGGAATAATACATTATTAGGTTTATCACGAGGAATATCACTGCGATGATGATGAATGCAGGCAATACATGCATTATATCCCTTATGCCGATGGAAAATGCCTTTTTTATGTTCGCAAACCCGTATATCCCCGGCAGCATTGAATACGAGATTGCTGCAAGATACAGGAATATGAAGAACGCCAATGTCATGAACGTGCTTTGCGCCTGTTCCTGCCCTGAGAGGAAATCCCCTGCAAATGCAATTATATTGTAGATTATCGCAAGAGAGTACCAGTAGAAGTTCGTCTTATAGAACACATTGAGGTAATCCGAAAATTCGGCCTGTTCCCTTGTTGATGCGATCTTGCATGAATACCACCAGCTGAAGCCCTCGAAAAGGCAGTACAGGATGTAGATGAGGATTATCATCAATATGACAAGAAGAGCGACTTTGATCAGCATGGGCCTTGCGCTCTCCTGGAATATTATCTCGGAAAGCGTTGCAGACTGGCTTTCTGTCTTTGTGAGCTCAATGCCCAGATTGAACATCTGGTTGGATACCAATGGGCCTATTAGGCCGATTACGATGAACCCGTACAGGACGAGGAAGAGTATGTCTGACAGGATAGGGATAGGCAGCTCTATGTATCTCTCTTTGATGCGCCTGAATGATGGTATAAAAGAGTTGAGAGAATAATTTTGCCTGATTATCTTTTTTATGAATTGCATTTATTGCCTCTTTTGAAAACGTCAAAATCTTAAGATATCAAAAAAAGAAAGGTAAAAAAATAAAAATTTAGCCGCAGTTTCCTGCAGCCTGTGCGCCTTCTGTGCTCAACTGCTGTCCGCAGCTTGCCGGCGCTTTGCTGAAAGCAGAGCATATGCTTGTCTTGTAAGCATCTGGTGTCCTTCCGCCGCTGTATTCTGCCCCGTTTATGATGAGCATTGGCGAGCCCTGGACGCTGTATTTTGCGTTCAGCTCAACTTCTTTTGCCAATAATGCAAGTGCCTCGTCCTTCTGGCATGCGCTTATCTTGGCTGTGTCTATGCCTCTTGCCTTTGCGACAGCTTCCCAGCACTTGTCTACATTCGCTGAGGTGCATTTTGAGTTCACATCAGAGATGTAATCCCAGAACTTTGCCTTGTCATATTTGTACAGGCATAGTTCCCTGACGCCCTCATTAAGCTCCTGTATGCCGTGCATTGAGCAATATTTGTTATCTTGGTCCAGGCAATAATCAGCTCCTCCTCCCCTGTAATTTGAATATATCACATAATGCGGCTGTATTTCTACATCAGATCCCATCGCCTTGACCACAGGTATGATCCCCTCTTCTGCCTGGTTGCCGTATGGGCAATATGCCATTGTGAAAAGCATCACTTCAGGCTTGTCTGCCTTTGGTATGTCTGTTGCAGGCTGCTGCTGATCTGCTGTTGATGCTGTTGCAGGCGCTTTCATATTTATCGCCTGCGGGAAAAGTATCGATGCGTCTTTTGTGACATAAGACTCAAAGGTCTTTCCCTGTATGTTCAGCGTTATGTTGTATAGGCAGCTCTGTCCCTTGAGATCGCTTATCGAGTCGATCGTCGCGACTGTCTGGCCCTGCAGGACTGCCTTGTTTATGAAGTCCAGAGTCATATCTGAGACTTTTTTCTTCGGCAGCTCTTTTGCTGATGAGATTGAGAATCCATTGGTTATCACGGAAACCACCAGCAGGATCGCCAGAACCACTGCTGCTATCTTCCATGTTTTGTCGCTGCAGCAAACTTTTTGAGATTTGATCTCATGCACTTTTTTTTCGTGCGTCATGTGTTGTTTAACCATATTTATGCACCCCTTATTGCTGTTTTTTATCGTATCTCTTTTTATATTTTATGGATTTTTGGCATGTTTTAGGCCATTACTTTCCCTTTGCCTCATTATTATTTTATCCCCTTGAGCCCGGGAACATCGAACCTGTCATTGGCTATGAGGTATAAGGAGAAGAAAAGAAGCAATCCTCCGAAAACTATGAGCATTACGCTTAATGCCCTTCTTTCTGAGTTTATTATCAGGACGCCTATGTCGGCTATTACGCCCCCCATGAGGATCAGCATATATACAAAATACCTGTTCTTAAGGGAGAAGAATGATTTCGGCTCTTTTGGCTCCTTCTGGTCTTTTTTAACCTTTTTACTGATTTTAACACCCTTTATAAGTTTATTTGGGAAATATATATAAAGCTTTTTGTTTTTAGGCTGTTTATGGCTGGATCAAGGAAAAAAGCGCTTGCATTGATAAGCTCAGGGATTGACAGCCCTGTCGCTGCAAAACTGATGATCGACAAGGGCGTTGAAGTTGTAGGCGTC
The DNA here is from genome assembly GCA_002762985.1 of Candidatus Woesearchaeota archaeon CG10_big_fil_rev_8_21_14_0_10_44_13. Taxonomy (GTDB): domain Archaea; phylum Nanobdellota; class Nanobdellia; order Woesearchaeales; family UBA12501; genus 1-14-0-10-44-13. Next base: position 53,981 of record PCXZ01000034.1, read on the forward strand.
CATTTCGACAACAGGCCGTTCACAGATGCAAGGCAGATAACAAAGACAGCAAGGATATGCAAAGTCATAGGGATAAAGAGGCTGTATGTCGTGAAACACGGCCTCAGCATGGGCGACATCATAGGGAAGATAGACCGGAGGTTCACCTGCCTGATGTGCAGGAGGATGATGTTCAGGATAGCTGAGAGCATCGCCAAGAAAGAGGGCTGTGATTTCCTGATAACGGGAGAGAACATGGGCCAGGTGGCTTCCCAGACATTGGATAATCTGACTGTATGCTCGAAGGCCGTGAAGGTCCCTATCCTAAGGCCCATATTGTGCAATGACAAGCAGGAGACTGTTGCAATCGCAAAGGAGATAGGCACTTATGAGATCTCTATAGAGCCTCCCGGATGCTGCAGGCTCGTCCCCCAGTTCCCTGCCACAAGGTCCAATCTGAGACTGATAGAGGATGAAGAGAAGAAGTTTGACATTGCAGAGACTGTTTCAAAGAGGATGGAAGATATTGAGGTTATGGATTTCTCCTGATGATAGGATGATGGATAGACAGTAAAATTTAAATATGAAAGAGGGTTAAAAGCCATTATAATGCAAAAAAGAGCCCAGCTGAGCGTATTCATAGTGGTTGGATTGATAATCCTTGCCGCAATAGGTTTTCTTGTCTATATCAAACAGCCTAAAGCAGAGGAAGTGCCCGCGTCGATGGCTCATGTGAAGATTTTTGTCGACCAATGCGTCAAGAAGGTCGGCGAGGATGCCTTGGTGAATCTCGGATTAGGCGGTGGATATCTTTATTTTGATAATGTGGAGGCATTGCCGGCCTATTATGGGGATACTGCTTACTGGTACATCGCAGGATACAATTTCGCCCCGAAGGATGAGATAGTCAAGGGGCAGATTGACAGGTATATGAAAGAGAACCTCAACTCCTGCCTGAACAATTTTGATGATCTGCATGAGAACATAACATTCGGTGAAGTGGAGAGCAGTGCAGACATATTGCCTGACAAGGTCATATTCAATATAGATTTTCCTGTCACATTGAACGACAGAGACATACAAAAGACAATATCATCTTTCTCGGGTGACGTGAACATAAGATTAGGCAGGATACTGAGCGCAGGAAGGAAAGTGATTGCCAAGGAGATGGAAGATCCTCTCAGCATAGACCTTACTTATCTCTCCCAGCTTGATCTGCCTGTGACTGCTTTCCATTATGACGACAGGATACTCATCTATATGATAAGGGATTTTGATTATTCTGCAGAGAACCCTTACAGGTTCTTATTCGCGAGCAGGCTTGGCAAGGACAAGGAATTGGGCAACAGGCCTCCTTACTTCACAAACCTGGAGTTCATACTTGCTGCTGTCGGAGAGGATGTAAGCGCCAGGATAGAAGCGGTCGATCCTGAAGGCGACAAGATTATCTATAATGCAATAACACCCTTGTTTTTAATCGGGAATGACGGTTCGATAAGGTTTACGCCAATGGAAGATGATGTCGGAGTCTATGATGTTGTTGTAGAGGCAGAAGACAGCAAAGGGGCTGTGACTGCTGAAACACTGCATGTGGAAATATATCCTGAAGGGACTGCGCTGGAGTGAGAAGATGAAAAGACTGATTGTTTTGATGCTGGTCGGGATGATGCTTGCAGGAGCTGTTATTGCTGCAGAAGAGACAGCACAAGTCGGTTATGAAAAATGCCTTGATGACAAACAGACAAAACCATCAGAGATGGCTAAATGCCTGGAAGGATTCAAAGACTGGGACAAGGTAAAGCCTGACGACCTTGCTCAGATACTGGCAACTTGCAATGAATGCATCCAGAAGATAGACTGGTCGAAAATAAAGATCCCGGGCAGTGTTGACCCAAGTACTGCAATAAAAATACTCGGCTATGCCGGTGCGAATGGAAAATTGAACGATCTCGGCCAAGAAAACTTGAAAATCGCTTTGGGAAAAATATGCAGGGTATCTGTTGAAAGCATAAACATCCTGGGTAATGTCGGACAGAACATAAGATTCGAGGATCTGCCTCCTACGCTGACAGTAGGCGACAGATACAATTACCCTCTTCAGGGCGTACAGAGCATAAAGATAGAGGGGGACATTGTTTCTGTTTCTTACAGCGACACGGCAATATTGCCTCTTAATTTGAAGATAAACGGCCAGGATGTTACATGCGACAAAAGCGCAAAAGACGGCTGCAAAGGCCTTAATGTTTATTGTAAAGGCAACGAATGCAAAATCATTGTGGCAAATGGCCCATTGAAGATCGGGGACCTTCCATTGATAGCCAGCGGAGAGATAACCTATAAGCAGGGTGAGGGCGGGAAGATAGAACTCACGAAAATAAACGCTAAAATAGCTCCTAGAGACTGTAAATACCCAAGTATTTTTAACATGGACGGGAAAAAGATAATCATACCTTATGTAGCACTACCAACAGAAGCGGAAATCAATCTTGAGCTGACAAAGTGCGGGACAGCAAATAATATCCCCTGCTTAAAGATAAATAAGGCGACAGAAGGAGTTATATTCTTCACCCCCCAACCCCCTGACCATCTAGGCAGGCTTGTTGCTGGGAAAGGAGGGATAACAAATGGGTTTATTGCATCAGACAGCAGCATCGTTTCAGTCAGCCAGGGAGACGCAACATATTATGATTACACCATATGCAGTAAAAACCCCGATGAAAAATGTGATTTAAGCAAGGTATTCCCCATCTTCTCAGGCAGATTCACAGTAGGCTATTCAAACAATAAGCTGAGCAGCGCATTATTGAATGAAGGCAGCACAGCGGTATTCGGGAATGGGTACACAAGAAGCCTTAAAGGCACAAGCTATGTTGGCTTTGAGGTCCCACAGGGCGTGAATGTGGATACATCTGATGGGATGATGCCGTCTGAATATTCGCAGGCATTCCTTGCGATGAAAAACAAGCTTGATCTGCGCCAGAATGCGGTCATACTTCTGCCGACAGGCGCTGTAGGTTTTGCTGCTGATGGAGGCAGCATAGAGGTCGCTGCAAGGATAGGGAAGAAAGATGAACCCTGGAGACAGGTGGCAATCAATCCAGGTGCCTATGCAGGCACTTTTGACATAGACACAGAGGTCATAGGCATTGAGAGGGTGGATGTCGGCATAGGTGCATGGAAGCCCGATCTTGCAAGGAAACAGGAAGGAGGAAGATTAGGCTCATTATACCAGTCAAACAGCGCAGAACCGAATATAGGAAAACTCACTTTCAGCCTGAATCAGGATGGGGGCATAAGCGTAGCTGAGGACAGGAATTCCAACCAGGCAGGCACTTATACAAGAGTAGATGGGATAAAAGGCATCCCGCCCGGCAAAGGGGATAATGTGGCAAGAGTGGACGGCACTGTCCTGATGATGCCAGGAGGGGTTGTGTTCGGCATGGGCAATCTGGGCAGCGGAGAGGCGAGTGCCGCATTAAAAAATAAGATAGTTGATTACATGAAACAGAACAAGCTCCCGGATATCGCAAAAACCGCCCTGATATTCGCTCCGATAGACCCGACAATAACTTCGCAAAAAACATTCGAATGGGTTAGTGCTTTCTCAGGCTGCAAACCTGAAGATAAGTCAGATGCGTGCAATAAGTTCAATGAAGAGATAGGTAAGATTGTCGCTGATCCGAATGTGTACAGCCTCCCAATACCTTCGCCCGTAAATCCTACAAGAATTTTAGGCACAGGACAGCCTGGTGAAATCGAACCAGGGGCATCTGGTGTTCCTTTAGGGGATATCCCTCTTAAATTGCAGGAAGCATGCAATTCCCCTAAGACGGCTGCAGAGTGGAAAGTCTGCAGGGAAGCGTGGAATAAAGGATGGCAGGAGCTTGGGCCAAATGTCATGATGGAATACTGCGCTTATGTCCCCCGCCAGGGAATGAACAGGAATTCTGAGATACAGCAGAACCTATGCCTGATGGGGATAAACACGGGGACGATCGACGGCTGGTATGGAAGGATGACAAGAACTGGAGTTAGGGAATTCCAGCAGACATTCAATGCTCTGCCTGCTGACACAAGGGCAGGCTGCAACTGCGTATTCGGCCAGAGTAGATTGAGAGTTGACGGTGTTTTCGGCGATAATACCCTTTGCGCTTATAATTGCGTAGTGAGCAGCGGATATTCCGGCAAAGTGCAGAATGCAGTCATAGTCGCAAAGCAGGCGAACAGGCCTGTGGCAACAGAGGACTTCCAGGCTGAGCCGAAGAATACAGGTGCAGGAGAACCGGCTGGTGTAGCAGCGTCCGTAAAGCCGGCAGAACCTGTTACTCCTGCTACTGCTCCTAAACCTATATGTCCTGCTGCTTGTCCTAGAAAGGATGAAGTTTGTAATGAAGCAACAGGAATTTGCGGACCCAAATCAGCTGCAATAGTAAGTCCAGTTGCGCCTGTTGCTGCAAAAACACCATCTTTACCTGCTCCTCCAACTAATCTCCCAAAAACTGCAGTCCAATATGTATCTGGAGAGGGGAATACCCAGGTTGTGGGGGTTGATATCACTAAATTACCGGATAACCCTAATGTTAAAGGATCGCAAACGCCTGGAAAGGTAACTACGGCTAAAAGCGGCATGCAAGCGATGGTAGCAGCAGCATTATATGGTGATCCAAGAGGTAAAACCGTGCAATTGCAGGTTATAACTGAAGGAAACAAAGTAAGAGTAGATTGTAACAGATTTGTTAGGCCTGCAGGAGTAACTGATGCAAACTGGTGCAATTTCCAAAAGACTTATTGTGGAAAATCCTGTTAGGCCTGATTCGTTTCGAAACATTTAAAATATCCCTTCTTCTTTGATTATTTATGCCGCTGAAACTCTTCAATACATTAACCCGCAAGACCGAGCTCTTCAAGCCCATAAAGGCCGGAGAAGTAAAGATTTACAGTTGCGGCCCTACAGTCTATGATTTCGCCCATATAGGCAATTTCAGGGCATATGTATGCTCAGACATATTAGTCAGGTATCTCGAATACAAGGGCTTTAAGGTCACCCAGGTCATGAACCTTACAGATGTGGATGACAAGACAATAAAAGGATCGATGAAGGAGAAGATCAGCCTTGATGAGTACACAAAAAGGTACAAAAAAGCGTTCTTTGATGACATAGGATCCCTGAACATCAGGAAAGCGGACTTCTATCCTGAGGCCACGAAGACCATAAAAGAGATGGTTGAACTTGTGAAGACGCTGATGGATAAGGGCTTCGCATACAAGGGGGATGACGGCTCGATATATTTCTCAGTGAAAAAATTCAAGGATTACGGCAGATTGGCCCACATAGACACAAAAGGCCTTAAGTCAGGAGCAAGGGTCAAGCAGGATGAATACGACAAGGAACAGGTCAATGATTTCGCATTATGGAAAGCCTGGGACAAGAATGATGGGGATGTCTTCTGGGAGACAGAACTCGGAAAAGGAAGGCCAGGATGGCATATTGAATGCAGCGCAATGTCCATGAAATACCTTGGGAAGAGCTTTGACATCCACACTGGAGGCATAGACCTAATCTTCCCGCACCACCAGAACGAGATAGCGCAGTCTGAAGCTGCAACAGGCAAGAGATTCGTCAATTATTGGGTGCATAATGAATACCTCATGGTAGACGGCAAGAAGATGTCCAAGAGCCTCGGCAATTTCTACACATTGAAGGATCTCCTAGACAAGGGCTATAAGCCGAAGGCCATACGCTACCTTCTGCTGTCAGCGCATTACCGCACTCATCTGAATTTCACAGAGGAAAGCGTCAGTGCTGCAGAGCATTCTGTGCAGAGGCTGCTGGATTTCATGGAAAAGCTTGGGACGCTGAAAGGAGATAAGGAGAACAAAGAGATAAAAACGCTCCTAGGGGATATCAAGAAGAAGTTTGAAGAAGCCATGGATAATGACCTGAATGTAAGCTCTGCGCTCGCATCGGTATTCGAGCTCGTCAATAAGGTCAATAAGCTCATCGCAGAGGACAGGATAGGCAGGAAAGACGCCCAAACTATAATGGGGCAGATGGATGATTTCGACAAAGTCCTGGGAATCCTGGAAATAGAGAAAGAAGATGTCCCGAAGGATATAATACAGCTCGCAAAAGACAGGGAGGAGGCCAGGAAAAACAAGGATTTCAAGAAGGCAGACCGATTAAGGGATAGGATAAAAGAAAAAGGTTATGTCCTTGAGGACACGCCTCAAGGAACAAAGGTAAAAAAAGTTTAATTTCCTCGTTCTGATTGTCTTCCTGCATGTCCTCCAGAATATGCGCCTGCCATCGGACCATCCTTGCATGAATCACGCATAGTGTTTTCAGCACGCTCTTCTAAAGATGTACTTTTAAGGGCTGCCACAACAATTCTTCCGCCGAACAGTTCATATCTCTTCACATTAGGGTGATCGAATAATGTGTGTGTGCCTTGATTTCCATTTAGGTTGAACCCTTCTTTGGGCCTATCCTGCATTATATGGTCAATTACCCTATAATTTATGAATAGTGTTTGATGCAAAGCCGGATCAGGTACTGCAAAATATTCTGTCGGTCCCTCGGAATACTCAACCACAATATGTTGCCCTTTCGCACCTTCCCTCCAGAGATAGTTAAGGAACTCTTTTATATCAGCTTTAGGTATGCCTGATTCTTCGATTCTCGCCTTCATATCTAACATATCTTTTCTTTTGACTTTCAGATCAAATAATTCGCATGCTTCCCCTACAAGATTGGTTATTGTCAGATTCTCTCCAGAAGTATTGGGATTAAGAAACACGCCCCATAATCCATCTAAAGGAGGACAATAATTTTTCTGGGGGTGTGAATGTAAATCAGCATCTCCACCTGTATCCCCGCAATAAAGGCTTCTTTTTGGTGGGTTTGGGCTAACAACTTCACAAGGGGCCATTACACCACCTGCCTTCTCCTCATGATAAAACTCCAACCCTTCATTTATGTGATCTCTTTCGTCTATTATAGGTCTTCTTTTCATTATCATTCTCAATCCCTCCTATTCACTACTACCCATAAAAAACTTCAGATATTTATTTAGGTATATAAAATTAACGGAGATTCTGCAGGAATCACGGCCTTTTTTCGCCAAGAAACTGGGACGAAAGCCTGTTTTGGATTATCCATTCTTCGCTTCTTTTATTATCTCGACATCCACATTGACATAAGAATTGGCGCATTTCATGCTGGCCTTCCCGAAGGTTATCTCCTGGGCATTCGAGGCTGCCTTCAGGTCATCCAGGACGATCTCAAGCAGTTTCCTGTCTTCGGCCTTGATATCTATTGTCAGCTTCACAGGCGTCTTCAGGGAGACCTGCTTTGCGGATTTCTCCTTCCTCACAACGGCAAGTATATCGACCAGAAGATCTCCTGCCTTCTCTGCTTTCCCGTCAATCAGTCCGGGGTCAGGCTCAGGCCATTTGCTGACATGTATGCTTTTCACACCCTCCAGCTTTGCAAAATGAAGATGGTATATTGATTCTGTTATATAAGGCATTATCGGCGCCATCAGTTTCAGCACTCCGAGCAATGAAGTATAGAGGGTGAATTTAGCAGACTCTATGTCCTCCTTGCTGTATCTTGCAGGGTTGTATATCCTGTCCTTGATTATCTCGAGATAATTGTCGCAGAGGATCTGCCAGAAGAACTTCTCTGCCTCTGCTTTTGTCTTCGAGTATTCATACCCGTCAAAGTATTCTGTGCATTCCTTAACTATGTTGTTGAACTTCGTGAGCACCCATAGATCAATGGGCCTTATGCTCTTCAGGTCCATCTTCCTGCATCTGTAATCAGCGATATGCATCATTGCGAATTTTGAGGCATTCCACAGCTTTGTGATCATCTTCTTTCCCGTGACAAGGTCCTTCTCCTGATAAGGCAGGTCCTCTCCGAGCTTCGAGCCAGAGGCCCAGAATCTCAGGCAGTCTGCCCCGTACTTTGCTATGACGGCCTGCGGCTCTACTACATTGCCTTTTGATTTTGACATCTTCTTGCCGTGCGGATCAAGCGCCCAGCCCGAAATCATGACATCTTTCCATGGGTTTATATTGTTCTGCATCTGGCTCTTGACCAATGTATTGAAAAGCCAGAAAGTGATTATGTCGTGCGCCTGCGGCCTTAGGTCCATGGGGTAGAGCTTGTCATACATGTCAGGGAAAAGCGATGCTGCAATCTGGGGGGATAAGGAACTTGTCGCCCATGTGTCAAGGACGTCTGATTCAGGCTCGAATTCAGAAGATCCGCACTTGCACTTTTTCTTTGGCTTGTCCTTGACTGGGTCAACTGGCAATTGGGACTCGTCAGGCAATATCACCTCGCCGCACTTACTGCAGTACCACACCGGTATTGGTATCCCGAAATGCCTCTGCCTTGATATGCACCAATCCCACTGCAGGCCCTTTATCCAGTTGTCATACCTGTTCTTCATATGGTCAGGATACCAGTTAAGCCTGTTGCCTGCTTCCATGAATTTATCCCTGAGATCAAGATATCTTATGAACCATTGGTTTGTCTGCAGTATCTCAACTGGCGTCCCGCATCTCTCATGGACATTCACCGCATGTTTTATCGGTGTCTGGGAAAGAAGCAGTTTGTGGTTCTTAAGGTCCTCGATTATCGCTTTCCTTGCCTCTTTTATGGTCTTCTCCTCATAGCCAGGAGCCAACTCATTCATCCTGCCATCTTTTGTTATGGCTACCTTAAGGGGCAGCTTGTGCTTGTAATACCATTCCATGTCTGTCTGATCGCCGAAGGTGCAGCACATCACTGCTCCTGTGCCTTTCTCAGGATCCGCTTTCTCGTCAGGAAGTATAGGGACTTCGTGGTTGAACAGCGGAACTTTTGCCTTCTTTCCGAAAAGTTTCCTGTACCTCTTGTCATCAGGATGCGCGAATATCGCTACGCATGCAGGCAACAGCTCAGGCCTTGTAGTGGCTATGATGAGGTCAGAGCCGTCCTCAAGCTTGAACACTATGTCATTGAAGAAGCTTTCAAATTCCCTGTCCTCCATCTCTACTTGGGCTATGGCTGTCTGGCATTCAGGGCACCATAATGTCGGCGCTTCTTTCCTGTACTCCCTGCCTGCCTTGTATATGTCGATGAATGATTTCTGGGATATCTTCCTGCAGTGATTGTCTATCGTCGTGTAATATATGCTGAAATCGGCGCTCGTCCCTATCCTCTTCCAATCGGATATGTATTTCGGTCTGACTTCAGAAAGCACTTCGAGGGTCAGGTTTATGAACTCATCCCTGCCCATCATGGTCCCCTTGACCTTCTTCATCGACTCGACAAGCCTTATCGTCGCAAGGCCGTTGTCGTCTGTGCCGAAGGGATAGAAGACATTAAAGCCCCTCATCCTCTTGTAACGGGCTATGAAATCCTGCTGGGAATATGAGAAAGCATGACCTATATGCATCTTCCCTGAAACGGTCGGCGGAGGGGTGTCTATGCTGAAGATCTTCTTCTTCGACAGAGGATCAAACTTGTATATCTTCTCTTTCTCCCAGAATGACTCTATCTTAAGCTCTTCTTTAAGAGGATCATAGTTCTGGTTTTCCTGTTTCTGCTGAGCTTCTGCCATATTATGTTACACCTGCAATAGGTTATATCCGGAGATATTATATCCCGTCAAGATTGCGTCCTATATCATAAGGCAAACACCGTATATCACGCTATCGTATCACATTATGCCCATCCATGTGTAGATAAGCTTGTCTACTGCCCTTGCAAGCTCGAAGCCATTGCCCTGTATCCTTATGCAATTGCCATCCTGGACGATCTTTGTCAGTGTTGCCTCTTCCATATAGATTATGGGGTTCTGGTTGTTGTTCTCGCAGTTCACAATCTCCCTCTTGCTGCATACCTCTGTCTCGTTCTTTGTGCATGCTGCTACAACAAGCTTGTTGAAGAAAGTGGAAGATGCTATGCTTAATTCTCCTGCTGCCATGCCGACATGGCTAAGGTCGGCCCCCACAGGATCGAATGTGATATAAGTCCCGTTAAAGGCCGCAAACTGATTTATATCGCCGTCCACAGTTATGTTCTCGGCCTGCCTTGGCCCGTAATGCAGCTGAAGGCTGTACATCCTATTCTCATTGGAATTGACTGCCTTTGTGAACCACATCCCATTCGCATAAACAAAGCTGAATCCCTTGTACATATAGCCTTGGTCAGGATCAAGTTCGCCCTTGATGTTCTGCGTGTGAAGCTCGTCTATTGTGACGATCTTGGGCTTGTCCAGGACTTTTATGCCGAAGAATATGACTGCAAAAATGCCAAGGACGAAGAGTGTCAGCAGGATGAAATTCACTTCTGTCTTTTTATCTTCCCTGCCATCTGCAGACTTGTTTTTTCCAGAATTCTTTCCAGAAATTTCCGGGCTGCCTGCGCCACTGCCCGCATTCTTTCCCTGAGACATTTGGCTTCCTGCCTTGCTGCCCTTATTGTTCTTGCCTGTTTTTTTCATTGCGATTCCTCTCTAAAACCTTACTCAATTTATTTATATAAGTCTGATTATGGATCTTATAATGAGTCTGATCCGCACTCATCCGATGATCCCATAAAAACCGTACATCAGCCTGTCTTTCAGGGCTGTAAACGCAAAATCTGATTCTGCTGACATGATGATGCACCCATCATCATATGTTATCCTGGTTTCTGTTGAATTCATGAAATAGATTACCGGCACATTCAGGGTTGCATTCCTGCATGTAACCTGCGTGATGTTGAATTCATTCGCATCAGTGAATGCGTAGACAGAATATATCCCCTCCTGAGCGAGGCTTTTCTGCAGCTCAAACTCTGCGCTTGCTATGCCTTTCTTGAACAGGCTGTCAGGTTCAGATGTCATATACACCATCTTCGTGTTCTTTATGACCCAGAATGCCTCCTTGCTCGCGTTTATCATCTCTGCATTTTCAGGCAATGTTGAGAAATCTATCCTCTTGCCGTCAATCTTGGTGTATATCCTGTCTCCTGCCTCATTGAACTTGAATTCATTGTATATTATGGCATTGCCCCCCTCCCACATATAGCCTATCCCGCTTGCCACCATTATCACTATTATGATTATGGCGAATATTGTGGGGGTAGAGATCAGCTTTTTCCGCTCTGGCTCAGCTTCCACAGATTCCTTCATCATCCTTCCCGTTTTCTTGAATTTCTTCATTATAAGGCCCTAAAAAGGGGTCTTTTTAAATTTTTTATGATTATTGCCAAGGTTTTTCTTGATGGAATCGGGTTGGTTTATCTTCTGCAAACAAAATATTTATATATAGGTTATCATATTTAATAAGTAGAAGTAATATTTAGTAATAATTAGTATGTATTGGTATGAAAATGCCCTAAAATCAATAATGTATACAAGTGCATGAGACAAAATGAAGGCTAAAGGAAAGGAAAGGATCACGATAACAATCGAGAAGGACCTGCTTGACTGGCTTGACAAAAGGGTAGAAGAGAAGATATTCGCCAACAGGAGCCATGGCTTCGAGTTCATGATAAAAAGGAAGATTGATGAGGAAAATGAAAGAAAGTAAAACGAAAAAGACCATCATAAAGCTTGAGAACGTGTGGAAGATCTACACCATGGGGCATGTGGAAGTCCCTGCACTCAGGGGCCTTGATATCGAGATAAAGGAGGGTGAATTCGTCGCATTGATGGGGCCTTCAGGCTCTGGAAAAAGCACATCGATGAACATGGTTGGCTGCCTTGATATCCCCACCAAAGGCAGGATTTTTCTTGCCGGCAAGAACATCTCCCACATGACTGAATCAGAGCTAGCCCAGATAAGGGGGAGAAAAATAGGGTTTATTTTCCAGCAGTTCAACCTCATACCTACACTTACTGCATTGGAGAATGTAGCATTGCCCATGATATTCCAGAATACCACAAAAGAGCAGAGGATGGAGAGGGCAGAAGAGCTTCTCAACCTCGTCGGATTGGGCGACAGGATTAATCACAAGCCTTCTGAGATGAGCGGAGGCCAGCAGCAGAGGGTTGCTATTGCAAGATCGCTTGCGAATGATCCTGATGTCATACTCGCAGATGAGCCCACTGGAAACCTTGACAGCAAGACTGGCGATTCTGTCATAGATTTCCTGACCAATCTTCATATAACAAAAGGAAAGACCATAATCATGGTCACGCATGACGCTCATGTCGCTGAGAGTGCTGAAAGGATAGAGCTGCTTAAGGACGGCAGGATAGTAAGCACGAAAAAAGGCAAACATCATAAAAAACATGAATGAGGTAGGGGATATGAAAGATAAAATCGTAAAATGGATTGTTAGGGGCTTTGCACTGATGGTCATGATGCTCATGGTTATGCCTATGGCATTCGCAGCCTATTCTGACACTAAGAGTGTCGCATTGAAAAGGCAGACCGGCACGCCTAACCTGCAGATAGTCACGCTCAAATATGAGCCCTTCCCTGTCTCGCCGGGGGAATACATGGATCTCTGGCTGAAGATAGGCAATGAGGGGGATGGGGACATAACTGACCTCACTTTCGAGATCGTGCCTGAATTCCCATTCAGCATAGACACGAATGAGCAGGCTGGAAGGGATTATGGGCTTGTGCTTGCAAACTCGTTGGTCCTTGCGCATTACAAGGTGAGGGTCAGCGAGGCTGCTGTTGAAGGGGATACTTACCTCAAATACAGGTACAGGTATGTGAACAGTGATATGGAATGGGAGGAAGGCCTTGTCAAGATAAGGATACAGGCGCGCGAAGCGGTCCTTGATATCCAGTCAGTGCTCTCGGAGCCTGAGATGATCGCTCCTGGCAGAGAGGCTTATGTCACTATAAGGATCAAGAATCTCGCAAGCTCAGTGATAAGGGATGTATTGTTCAAGCTGGACCTGTCGATGTCTACAATAGCTAAAAACCCCTCATCATTGGTGCCTACGGCAGTGCTGGTCGATTCATATTATAATGCGATACCTCTCGTGCCGATCAACTCCTCAACAGAAAAGAGGATAGGATACATAAAACCTGGGGAGGAGAAAGAGATAACCTATAGGCTTAGGGCATTCGCTGACGCAGAATCAAAGACATATAAAGTGCCGATAAGGGTGACATACCAGGATGAAGTGGGCGGCAATTTCACGAAAGATGATGTGATAGGGCTGATGATAGGCGCTGTGCCTGATCTGGATGTGTTCGTATCCGAGGACACAGTATACTCTGCAAAATCGAACGGCGACATCACCGTGAAGCTTGTGAACAAGGGCATCACGGACATAAAATTCCTCAATGTAATACTGAAGCCGTCTGAAAAATACGACTTCATATCGGCCAACATGGTCTATGTCGGTGATCTTGACTCTGATGACTATGAGACTGCCGATTTCAAGCTTTATGTGAACAAGCTCGATAAAGGGGACAAGCTGAATCTGCCATTGCACATAGAATATCAGGATTCGAACGGGGTAGATTATGCCAAGGACCTTTCTATTGAGCTGAATGCATACAGCATGAAGCACAGGGGCCTTAATGGGGGGAGCAAAGCAGGTCTTGTGGTCTTCATAATCATCCTTATGGCTGCAGGATGGTACGGCTACAAGAGATGGGAGAAAGGCAAGAAGAAAAAGAAACCCCAGGAATCCAAGTAGCAATATGTTTTTTGCTTTTTATTGAAAATCTCGCCAAGTGCGAGATTTTCAAGACTAAAAACTCGCTCATCAAAGCGAGGAGCACAATGCCCATAAATTTTAGGAAGGGATAACCAAAACCGAAGGTTTTTGATTATGAAAATAAAAATTTCCAGTGGCTCCGAACTGCGAGTTTTTATTATTTATTTTATGATTATTGCAGTTTTTGTGATTGTCATAGTCTGCAGAATGAAGTGATAATATGCTGATTGACTACCTGAAGCTGGCCGTGAACAACCTACTGAAAAGGAGGATGAGGTCCTGGCTGACCTTGATAGGCATATTCATAGGCATAGCTGCAGTCGTTTCTTTGATTGGTCTTGGAGAAGGGTTGAGGATTGCAATCTCCTCACAGTTCAACATGCTTGGGACTGATACAATAACAATCCAGGCAAGCGGAGTCCAGTACGGGCCGCCGGGAACCGGTGTCGTGACGCCTTTGAAGCAGGATTATGTCGACAAGATAGCCAATGTCGATGGCGTTGATTTTGCCATAGGAAGGCTCCTGAAGACATCCAAGGTTGAGTTCAATGACAGGGCCACATTCACTGTAGCAGGCAGCATGCCCTCAGGGCAGCATAGGGGGGATATTGAGGAAAGGATCAACCTGAAGGCGGATCAAGGAAGGCTTCTAAGGGATGGAGACAAGTATAAAGTATTGATGGGAAGCAAGTATGATGAGGATGACAAGGTTTTTGGGAAGCTCGTGAAAGTCGGAGATACCGTCCTGATACAAGGGAAGGCTTTCGAAGTTGTCGGGATAGCGAAGAATCTCGGGAATTTTCTAATGGATTATGCTGTGATAGTCAATGAAGATGATATGAGGGATATATTCAATGACAAGGACACCACCAGCATCATAATGGTCATGGTGAAGAAAGGTGCTGACATGAACAATGTCAAGGAGGATATAGAGAAACTGCTGAGGAAAGAGAGGGACGTCAAGGAGGGCGAGGAGGATTTCACTGTCGAGCTTTCAATAAATGCCATAAAGACGCTTGAATCCACATTGTTCGCTGTCCAGCTTTTCGTCTACATAATCGCGGGCATATCGATAGTAGTGGGGGGCATAGGCATAATGAACACGATGTACACTGCAGTTGTTGAAAGGACGAAGGAGATAGGCATCCTGAAGTCCATAGGCGCAAGGAACGAGGACATATTCCTCCTGTTCTTCATCGAGTCCGGATTATTGGGGTTCAGCGGAGGTCTTGCAGGGGCCATAATCGGCGTGATACTGGCAAAAACCCTTGCTTTCATAGGAGCTATGCAGCTCGGCACAGATCTCATACATGCGGATATAGCATGGTGGCTGATAACAGGCGCTTTGTCGTTCTCGTTCTTAATCGGATGTGTAGCAGGGATAACACCTGCATGGAGGGCATCAAGGCTGCATCCTGTTGATGCACTGAGGTATGCGAAATGAAGCTCGATTATCTGTTATATGCATTTGAGAACGTGAAGCACAAGAAGATGAGGAGCATGCTGACTGTGCTTTCGATACTCATAGGTATAATGGCTATCTTTGCCTTAGTGAGCTTCGGCCAGGGCCTCTCAAGCTATATCAATGACCTTTCCACTCAGATGGGGACTGACAAGATTATGATTTATGCAAAAGGTGTCGGCGCTCCAGGCACTGATGATACATTCAAGATACTCAAGAGCGAGATTGATTTTGTCGGCAAGGTCAGAGGCATAAGCGAGATAACAGGCATGTATGCTTCTGTTGTTGAGGTTGAATTCAACAAGCAGAAAAAATATGCCTACTCTGTAGGCCTGTCGCAGGGCAAGGAGAAGGCAATGATAGAGGAGATGATAAATATCAAGGTAGATGAAGGCAGGGACCTGAAGGAAGGCGACAAGATGAAGGTTGTCTTAGGGGACAATTACAGGATTCCTGAAAAGATATTCAAGAAGCCCGTTAAGGTGGGGGATATAATCAAGGTCAATGGTGTTGATGTCCAGGTTGTAGGATTCTATGAACCCATAGGCAATCCGCAGGATGATGCCCAGGTGTATTTCACGATTGAAGGGATGGAAACGCTACTCCCTGCAAAAAAAGACAGGTATGATTATGCTATCGCAAGGGTCAATCCTGACATGAACCCTCAGGAGGTAGCGAAGAGGGCTGCTGAAAAGCTTAGGAAATACAAGGGCCAGAAAGAGGGTCAGGAGGATTTCTACATACAGACATTCGAACAGATGATTGAGACTTTTACTACAATATTCAATGTTTTGAACGGTGTCCTTGTGCTCATTGCCCTGATCTCGCTTATTGTCGCCGCAGTCAATATTGCCAATACTATGTACACTGCTGTCCTGGAGAGGACAAGGGAAATCGGAATAATGAAGGCTGTCGGTGCAAAGAATTTTGATATTGCAATGATGTTCCTTTTCGAAGCCGGATTGTTAGGGGCAGTAGGGGGGGCATTGGGTATTTTCATGGGCTATCTGATAGCCAGATTAGGCGGATTCATAGCGGCAAATGCGGGATATTCTCTTCTGTATCCGATATTCCCGGCCTGGCTGATCATCGGCTGCCTGCTGTTCTCGTTCTTTGTAGGGGCATTGTCGGGTCTTTTCCCTGCGATACAGGCATCGAAGCTGAAGCCTGTGGATGCTTTGAGATACGAGTAAAACGAGTATCTCAAAGTCAAGGAACGAATGGAGTGAGTGACGGACTTTACGTTACGAATGAGATGAGCAATAGCTGGATTGATGATATGGGGGATAGAAATAAGGAGATTATCTCTGCATCATCCTGATATACCCTTCAAGCTTGACCTTTATCATTCCCTTCAGTTCATCGTCAAACTTCAACTTTTTGATTTCCTTATCAACATCAATGCTCGGCATCTTTGTCAATGTTCCCATGAACTTCCTGCCTGCTTTCTTCGCCTCTGTCTCAATCATCTTTGCCTCTTTCGATCCGAACCTCTTCAGCGCAGGGAACTTTGAGATTGAATCAGCGCCTGCCTTCAGCAGTACAGAGACATACCCCGGCCTGTCAAGCCATATGCCGCATTGGATGTCCATCTTCGGGAATTCCTTTCTTGTTTTCCTTATCCATTCTGCCTGGTATCCTGCTGTAGGCGGCTTTGATCCCTCAAATATCGTGCCTTTCTGGGGATTCAGGCCATAGAAATGTATCTTTGTTATGCTGTGCTTCCTTATGAACTTTGACAGTATGCCATAATCATCTAATGTTTCGCCCAATCCGAGGATTATTGTCATCGCCCTTTTCAGCCCTAGCTTTTTTGCCTCAACAAACATCTTCTCGAATGGCGCCACTGGCTTTGATGGGCAGACAAAATCATGGATTTCCGGATTGATCGTCTCTATCGATCCGACAACACCTTCTGTGTAAGGCTTGAACTCCAGAAGCTCTGTCCTTGTCAATGGACCTATGTTCACCCAGAACTTCTCTCCAGAGATAGCCTTCATCTTCTTCAGCAGCTCCCTGAAGTCCTCTGTCTTATAGGCGTTATGGCCCCCGGAAACAAAGCCTATCTTCCAGCCGAGCTTTTTGCATAAGATAAGCTCTGCAAGCAGGGATTCTGTTGTCCTTCTGGCTATCTTTCCATTGTTTCCATTGCCCGGCTTCTGCTGCGTTGACATATAGCAGTATTTGCAATCGCCGATAGAGCAGTACCAGCTGAAGAATATTGCGCGTTCGAAGCATGTTTTCTTTGCCATGGCCTTGCAATCAGGCCGGGCTTTAAAAATGTTTTTTAAGGGCTCAGGGGTTTAAAGGGCAAGGGTTTTTATAATTACTTAAAAGTAGTTAAAAATAGAAAGATTTATATTCAACAATATCTTCCATATACGAATGAGAGTAGGATTATATGCTATAAGGACGTTCGGGAAAAGAGAGACAGAAGCAGCTCTGGGCATAAGGGCGATTCTTGACGAAATCTGTCTGGACCTTCTTGTCGCTCCGGAATACACCAACATTCCGTTTGAGGAAGCTGTTGAGCTAAGCAAAACCGATCCGGATGTTCTCCTGATCCCCGGCACGACAATAATTAGGGGGGGATTTGAGAACGCAGATGAGATTGAGGATGGAATTAAGGGGGAAAAGAACCATCAGCTGTATAACCAGGCATTTATACTTAAGGGAGGGAGAGGAATAAGACAAGATGAAGACATAATGGGGATAGATGGTAAGGTCATTACAAAGGATAAGAAATTGATCAGTGGATATAACAAGATGTCAATATTCGCAAGAAGAGGTTATTCTGATATGGACCATCTTCCTGAACACATGATGGGGAAGAACCAATTTACGCCCGGCACATACCCTTGCGTATTCAGTTATGGCGGGAAGATCATTGGAATAGAGATATGCTCCGATCATTTCAGGGGCATAGGCAGTGATGATAATAAGATCCCTGTCCTGAAAAAGTATATGGGCAATAATATCCTTGATATCCAGGTCATCATATCATGCGGAGCAAAGGGTTTCTCGCCTAATGCTGTAAAGCCGGAAGGATATGCCCTGCTTGTAGACGGAGATGAAACCCCGTCAGCATTTGCCGTTGGTCCAAAAGGGAATCTAAACCCCTCAAAAGTCATTCCAATAAAAGCAGATTGCAGGGGGGATGACAAGCCCTATATATTTAACCTAAGATAGGGCTGTTGTTTTCATGACTGCTGAATGCTAAAAATAGCAAAATTTATATCGGAATAATGAGGATTTGATTTTATGGTTGAGGATAAATCGAGATCAAATAAGAAAAACTGCGCATCAGTGGATGAGTTTTGTTTTGTGGCGGTTGACAGCCCAAAAGCAGTGGATGATTTTGATGCAGTTGTAAGTTTGATGAAGCAATACTTCCCCCCTTCCAACAATGAAGGGGCGATTTCAGATATAATAAGGGGTTTGGGGGGCCGTTATTCTCTTTTTGTCGCATTCAATGGTGAAAAGCCTATCGCATACATGTTCTGTGAAAAAAAACGCGAAGGTGATAAACCTAAGGGGGGTTATGTCATAAGCGAATTTTACGCTGCAACCGAAGAAAAGAGCAGGATTTACAAACGGCTTATGGAAATGGCGCGCAAAGATGCAAAGGGCAATGGAAAAAATTTGATTTATTTTGAGGCAAGGCAAAGTACCCTTGAACATACTCTTCCCCTCGAACTGGGTTTTAAAGAGGCATTCAAGATAGATGGTGCAGGACCTATTCCCATAATAGTGGGAAAAAGAAGCGTACAAAATCTTTAGTTTCTACAAGAGATAGTTAGTTCTACAGGATATATTGGATTTTGATCATCAAAAAAACATAAAGATAATCTATAAAGGAGGATTGAAATCAGCCGGAGTGGTTTCGTCCATTCGCACCGAAAGCCAAGTGGGGTGTTCGCTGAGCTCAACCC
>PCXZ01000019.1:0-23346 GCA_002762985.1 Candidatus Woesearchaeota archaeon CG10_big_fil_rev_8_21_14_0_10_44_13
CGAACTCTTTTACCATCATCCCTCTTCCGAACCATCCCAGATCACCGCCGTTCTTTCCGCTCGGACAGAGCGATCTGTTCTTCGCAATCTCCTCAAAATTCGCTCCCCTGTTCAGGTCGAACAGTATGGAATTCGCTTCCTGGTTCGTCTTCACCAATATATGCTCTGCATGCACTTTTGTCGGCATTGTAATACCTCCCGTGTTTGTCGTATTGTCTTCCTGCAGCCAGCTGGAAGTGTCTATGGGGATCTCTTTCCATCCCTGTTCCTCCTGCCTGCTGCAGCCTGCTAGAACCAATAATATGGTCAAGATTATCAGTAATTTTTTCATTTTTATCCTTAACCTGCCCCCCCATTTATAAAATTTATCAAGGATTATTTATGCGGCTGCCGTGCACAGCACCTAGTAGTTTAATGCGCAGCCGATTTTATAATGTTTTTCTTATGATTTCTCCTATAACTTTTTTACCCTGGTTCTTTAAATATTTTTCGAGTTACTTAAGGCAGTATGTAGATGGAAACCAAAAATAACTCTTTTGAGAATTTTGTAATAATTTGCGCAGTTGTTATTGCCCTATACAAATGGTTTGAATCTTATCAAGATGAGCTTTTAAGGCCTTTTCAAGAGATAGACTGGATTAAAGTTGGAATATGGGTTATCCTTATTATCTCTTCTGTAATGCTCTTAATCTTAGTCTACAAGAAAAGGAAGCAATATTTAGAGAAGAAGAGAGCAGATGAGGAAAAGCTGCAAAAACAGGAGAAACAGCTAAAAGAGATTTTGGGTACAAATTTCGGCCATTATTCCTCAAATTATGCAAAAGAGAGATTAATGGAAATAAAGAAATCCATCTCTTTACTGCCAGAGAAAATAACCTCAAAGTATGACCTGAGTAAATTCTATGGAAAAGTTGGAGAGATCATCTCTGAGAGGATAAAGCAGGAAAATAACGAAAGGGAAGAAAAAGAGAGAACCAAAAGACAGGCCGAGTATGAAGAGGCTAAAAAGAGAGAGCAAGAAAAAGAGCAGAAAATCAAGGACAGCAAAATCCAGATAAAAGAATCAATCATAGAACGGCATGGCAAAAAGCTGGAAAAATCCTTTTATCGTGTGAGAGATTTAAGCGAGGAAGAAAGATTAAGGGCAATAGCACAGGGCTTTAAGCATTACAGAGGCATTGAGCTTGACGGCCATCTCTGCATAGGCGGATTTTACATAAAGAACAACAGGAAAGAAAGCCCTTATCATTTCACTGCAAAGCATCTTTTTGCAGAGCTTCGCCCCAATTCAAGGACAGAATACGGCTTGGGAGACAAGAGGGCTGATGTGGCTTATATCTGCAATGATTACAAGCTGGGGCTTGAGATTGAGACAGGCACTAACAAGATTGAGCAGTTGGCAGCAAAAATCCCATGGCTGGAAAGGAACTTCAGCCAGTGGATTTTTGTCTGCTCAAGGAAAGTCATGAGCAGGTATAGCCATCTTGTTGATGGAAAGAAGAGCTTCTGCTTATCGCCTAAACGGGCAAAGGAAAAGGTCTTGGAGCTGACTGCACCCAAATGCACCGAAAGGATTTGGGTGAAATGGCTTTAAAACCCCGAAAACAAGCGTTTCGAGGTTCAAAATGGTCGGGTAATATAAGTCTTATTTACATCATGTTTTGAACCAAGACGGCCTCGCAGACCCTGCTCGGCCTGAAAAAGAAAAGTTTTGTATATCAGTGGTGTTTTAGTACACCAACTGGTGTAAAAATGAACCATCTCCTGAACCGCCTTAATCTTTCTGCTTCTTCTTGGCCTGCTCTTCAACCATCTTGAACAGCCTGTCCAATACTTCCTTAGGGATATCTACCTTCATCTTATTCTTCAGCTCTTCAAGGAAACAGCCTAAATCAAATACGGCCCTATCTTTTCCTAGCTTTATCTGATGCTTGGATTCCTCAATCAGTATATTCCAGTCAATCTTAATAGAATTGATTATCTTCCTTGCATCGTCCTTATCCTTAACACGGTCTGTAGCGCATTTCATCAGTATGATATCATGGGGGTCTGCAATCTTTAAGATAAGGTTGTCTTCAAATTGGCGGATTTGTTCAGCCCTTTTCCTCATATTGTTTGAGAATATAAAATCTATCACCTGCACGACAAATAGATCAAAACGCTCATCCTCCAGCTTGAACATCTCAGGTTTGTTCCGTTTTACGCCGTAGACCTTGATGCCATCCATTTCCTGATATCCTAATGATCTGATTGCTTCTTTGAATATATCTCTATCCTCTTCATTTTCAAAGACAAGATCAATATCTAGGGTGGTATCTTTGAACCCTAGAAACATCATGGCTGTCCCGCCAATAGCATAAGCAGTCACTTTCTTTTTTAACCTTCTTGATACGTTTAATAATAGCTTTTGTTGTTGTTCTAGGGTTATCATTTGTATTCCTCCAAATCTTTCATATTGAAAGGAAGGTAAATCTTCCATATATTCTCGATTTCCTTAAAATCTTTTGATTTTAGTTCAGGAATGATATATCCAAATTTAAATCCTTCTTTTGGCAGGGAATTGTTTCTGAATTGTTTTGCCATCTTTCTTACTCTCATTATTCTATGGGCAAGATCATATAAGGCCCCAACCTGCCGTTCTATGTGGTTTTCTTTTGCTAATTTGTATAGTTCCACCCAGTTATTTATCTTTTTGAACAAAGCTAAAGATGCCTGTATCGTCCTAAAGCTTTTTGTCTTTATTGCATAGATCAGAGTCTCTTCTAAACTTGGCTCTTTGCCGTATATCTTGTAGATTATAGGGGTTGCTATCTTTATGGGGGAATATTGGTTTATTATCTCATAATAGCTCTTTCCGCCCAATTTGTTCTCAAATGAGATGTTGTATACCCTCCTGTTATTGCTTTGCCTTCTTGTCTTTATGTAACCCTGTTTCCTTAATCTGTAAATGTAGTATATTGCTTTCTTCTTGTTCACTTTGAGTATATCCCTAACCGACTCAATAGTCTGAATTCCGGCTAACTTCTGAAGAATATCCCTTGTTTCCATAGTTGATTCTAGGCCTAACTAATATATAAACCTTTCGCTTTTTAGTGGTATTTAGTTGAATCTAGGCCAGATAGATATATAAAGGGGATATATTTTCATATATGCTGGGTGGGTAATATGGGCTGATTAGCGCCTTATTTTGAACCTTGATGGCTCAACCCTTTAGTATCAGCAGTCTTTCTCATGCTCTTGAGATCTTCAAGCAGATTTCGGGCATTGGCATAGCAGTCCTGGACATCGTTGTCAGTTATGGGCGCAGAATATCTTTCATCTGCATAATGGCCATAAGCGCCTATGTTCTTTGCCTTGTTCAGTTTTTCAAGGCATTCCGCATATTTGTCATTTGTGTGTATCTTAAGGAGATTTATCTTCAGGGAATGGTTCTTTATCTGCTGGAAATCCTTTTTGTTGTCTTTTATGTCCTGTATTGCCTCAACGATATTCTCATACACGCTGAAGAGCCAGTATACTG
Organism: Candidatus Woesearchaeota archaeon CG10_big_fil_rev_8_21_14_0_10_44_13; assembly: GCA_002762985.1. Classification (GTDB taxonomy): domain Archaea; phylum Nanobdellota; class Nanobdellia; order Woesearchaeales; family UBA12501; genus 1-14-0-10-44-13. The sequence continues at coordinate 3,521 of PCXZ01000019.1, forward strand.
CCAAATCCTTCTTGCCATCTTTTATCAGGCCTTCTATATCCTTAAGCTTCCCTTCAACAAGCAATATCTGTTTGTCAACCCTTGCCTTGACTTCATCTGCTAACATGGTCCAGCACTTTCTTTTTTATGTCTCCTTTGTCTATATCCATTATCTCAGCATACAGCTCCTTATTAAACTTTGCTATCTTGCTTATTGCATCTTTTTTTGTTATTGCAGGAGTCTTTTTTCTTAATAATTCTATCCTCGCCTCGTTTATAAGATAATTATAGAATTCTTCCTTTAATTTTTCATTGTCATTTAATTTGATTAATTCTAATAATTTTTCCTTATTTTTCTCCAATTGATTTGTCCTGATGAATATTGTCTTGCGGGAAGGCATGAATAATTCTCTCTGCATGAATACCCATAAGAATCCATCATCATAAAAAATGAGGTTATTTGACAATATCCCTACAATCAGGTCATCAGCATCAAGATAGCCTGCCTCAAACTCCTTTTTATCCATCACAATGATGTTTATATTCCCGAATTCTATATGTCTTTTGGATATTACCTCTCCTTTAAGCTTTTCCAGTTCTTCTTTCTTTTCTGGGCCTTCAAGGATGATCAGCAGGTCAATATCGCTCTCCTTTTCTGCTTCGCCTGATGCAGTGCTGCCAAATACAACTAATGAAAGAAGTCTTGATCCTGCCTTGTTTGCCACAGATTCAGCATGGGAATAGGTGTCTGATATTATGTTTCTTGCCTTCTCATCAAGGCTGAGGATAGAAAGATGATCAATGAACATCTTGAAATGGTAATTGGCCTTGTTGTCTTTCACTATCTTCAATGAGCCGTTATCCCTCTCTATCAGGCCTTTCTTCTCCAGTGATTTGGCGGCAGTGGATATGGTGTTCCATGACTTTTTGAACTCCCTGCCCAGCTCAGTTATCATAGCCTGCCCGTACCATCTCTTCCTGGCCAGGAACTGGAGTATTTTGCTCTCATTCTCGTTCATTTCAAAATAATTCAATGCCATTTTAAGTTTTTTAGATGTTATTTAAGTTTTTTGATGGATTATGGAGAAGTAATATATAAATGTTTGTATTATCTTAGTGAATTTTGGTTTTTGGATGTATGGATTGGGTATATTTTCATATATGATCAGGGTTGATATGTAGAAAAAATCAAAGTAAAACAAGAATATCCTATTCTATGAAAAAGAAGCATTCCCTTATTTCTTCTTAATGTTCTTGTATTCTGCCAATTCTTTCAAAAACCTGCGCACAGCCTCTTTTACAATCTCGCCTCTTGAGGTGTAACCTAACCCGCTTTCCTTCACAACCCCATCTATCTCTTGGATCAGCTCTGCTGGCAGTGCTACATTCGTGTATTTACTAACCATTGTCAATGGGTTATTAACGAATGCTTTATATATCACTTTTTGTTTATGTATTGTAAATACGTTGTAAATGGATTACATTAAGGGGGTTTAAATGCCGACATTAAACTGGATAGGTAAAGAAGCAGTAGTGAACCATGATAAAGAGGTTCCATTTAGGCTTCTTAAGAAAGTCAAATCCGCTTCTGTTGGGGAAAGTTCTCAGAATCTAATAATACATGGAGATAATTTAGAGGCTCTTAAAGCATTGATGCCTTACTATCAGGGCAAGATAAAATGTATCTATATTGATCCGCCTTACAATACTGGAAATGAGAATTGGGTCTATAATGACAAAGTAAACTCTCCTAAGATTAAGAAGTGGCTGGGTAAGGTGGTAGGTGGAGAAGCTGAGGATTTATGCAGGCATGATAAATGGCTCTGCATGATGTATCCGAGATTAAAACTCCTTAGGGATTTATTAAGTGATAAAGGAGTTATTTTTATTAGTATTGATGATAATGAACAAGGATATTTGAGAGTTTTATTAGATGATATTTTTGGTGATAATAATTTAATTGCGAATATAGTTTGGCAAAAGAAATATTCCCCACAAAATGATGCCAAATACTTCTCAGATATGCATGATTTTATTGTTGTTTATGCTAAGAAAAAAAGAAACGGCAATAAAGAAAATAGCGGATGGAATAGAAATCTTATTCCTCGTAGTGAGGAACAAGATGCAAGATATAAGAATCCAGATAATGATTCAAGAGGGCCTTGGAAAGCGGCCGATTTATCTGTTAAAAGAATGACTGCTAAAGATATTTATCCTATAACAACACCTTCTGGTAGAAAAGTACTACCACCTAAAGGCAGAAGTTGGGTAACTTCTAAAGAAACTGTGGAAAAATGGATTGCTGATAAACGCATTTGGTTCGGAAAAAGTGGAGAGAATGTTCCCGCAGTAAAAATATTTCTAAGTGAGGTACAACAGGGAACTGTCCCTATAACTTGGTGGGATAGAAAATTTGCAGGAGATAATCAGGAAGCAAAGCAAGAACTCAAAGCTATTTTTAATAAAGAGAATCTGCCTTTTGAAACACCAAAACCCGTACGATTAATAAAAAGAATACTTCAAATAGCAACTAATAAAGATGATATTATCTTAGATTCATTCGCTGGTGCAGGAACTACAGGCCACGCAGTCTTATCTATTAATAAAGATGATTCTGGTACTAGAAAATTTATTTTAATCGAATTAGAAGATGAGATTGCAAAAAAAGTAACTGCTGAACGAGTTAAGAGAGCAATAGAAAATGAAAGATATAATTCTGGCTTTGAATTCTGCGAATTAGACAAACCTCTTTTCAATGAAGAAGGTCATATCGAGGAAGAATGCACTTTTGAGCAACTCGCAACTTATATATATTTTACCGAGACAAGCACGAATCTGGATAAGAAAGCAATTGATAGGCATTTAATTGGTGATTATAACGAGACTGAATTTTATCTCTTATTCAAGGAAAAAGGCAAGAATATCCTCAACAAAGATTTTCTGAAAAAGATAAACAAGAATGACAAGAAAAAGGTCATCTATGCAGATAAATGTCTTATTGATAGTAGGACTTTGGATAAACTAAAAATCCAATTCAAACAGATTCCTTACGAGGTCAAGGTGTATTAATATGGAACTCAAAAAATACCAGCAAAAAACATTAGATAAGATCAAGCGATATCTCGCTGAGATTGGGAAGTTTGGCCCTAAGCACGCTTTCATCTCTGTGAAGGGAGAAGCGTATAAGGACGAATTCTTTGGAGAGAAATTGCCTTTTATCTGCATAAAGATACCGACAGGAGGGGGCAAGACATTGGTTGGCTGCAATGCCATAACAGATATTATGGATTCATTCCTCAAAGAAAAGATGGGTAGGGGCATTGTCATGTGGTTTGTACCTTCTGAGGCCATCAAAAGCCAGACTTTAAGGAAGTTTAAAGACAGAAAGGATATCCATAGAAAGATATTGGATGAGTATTTTGATAACAATGTGAAGATATTCTCAAATGAGGAAGCATTAAAGATAAGGAAAGAGGATGTCGAGGATAATCTCTGCATAATCATCTCAAGCCTTGATGCTTTCAGGAAAGAGAAATCACTGCAAACCAAATATAAGGTTTATCAGGAGAATGGGGCTTTGATCAATCATTTTGAGAACATAGAAGAATCTGATATTCTGGAGAAAGATGAATCAGGGATAATAAAATCATTGGCTAATGTGATAAGATTAAGCAATCCCTTAATTGTCATAGATGAAGGGCACAAGACAAAAACAGAACTCTCAATAACATTCCTTAAGGAATTAAATCCAAGCTTTGTAATTGAATATACAGCAACACCGAGAGCAGAAAGTAATATTTTGGTTGATATCCATTCTTCTGAGCTTAAAGATGAGGAGATGGTTAAGCTTCCATTAGTCTTAGAGAGCCACACCCAATGGCAGGCTGCAATGCTTCAAGGCGTATTAAGAAGAGAAGAATTAGAGAAGATTGCCAAAAAAGAGAAAGAGCCGATAAGGCCTATTGCTTTGCTCCAGGCAGAACAAGAAAAAGAAGATGAGAACAAAATCACAGTAAGCAAGATTAAGGAATTCTTGATTAAAGAAAGGAAAATCCCAGCAGAAGAGATTGCAATAAAGACTTCAAAGACCAATGATTTAGAAGGGATTGATTTATTCGCCAAAGGCTGTAAAATCCGTTATATCATAACAGTAAATGCTCTAGCAGAAGGTTGGGATTGTTCATTCGCTTATCTTCTTATCTCTGTTGCAAACATAGGCTCAAAGATTGCAGTAGAGCAAATAATCGGTAGGATAATGAGGATGCCTTATGCAAAAAGAAAAGAGAATGAGGACTTGAACAGAAGCTATATTTTTGCATCAGCAAGGAATTTCAATGAGGCTGCGACACAAATAATCTCTGGCCTTGAGAGCAATGGGTATAGCAAATATGACTTAATAAATGCGAGTGAAAAAAGGCAGAAATATGAATTTGATGTTGAAAGAAGGGTAAAAGAAGATTTTGCTGTTCCTTTGATGTCTCTTGAAGATGAAGAATTGAATTTTGAGGAGCTTATAGGGGAAGATTTTGAATTGCACAAACAAGACGCAGATTTTGACTTTAAAGTCCATTATGATGCAGATGGAAGGGCAATAATTGACATCAAAGAGAATGATAAATGGTTTAGAGGAGCACAACAGATTCTAAAGATAACCTATAAGGATAAACACTGCTCAAAAAATGAGATTATCCAATGGCTGGACAAGAAACTAAGATTTACCATGCTTGACAAAGAAGATAAAGTTAAATTCTTAGAGAAAGCCATTGATAGGATAAAAGGATATACAATATCCGATTTATCTGTAAATCGTTATGTTTTATTGGCGAAACTTGATGAATTGATAAACTCGATCTTGACAGAATACTCAAAGAAGAGATTTGATAAATTCCTAAAGGAAAGCAAGATTAAGGTTAAAGAATTTGAGAAATTCCCTGAAGTGATTACCCTATCTGAGGAAATTCCGCAGGAATTCAATAGGAATTATTATAATCGGATAGACAAGCTCAATAAAGAAGAACAGCGTTTTGTCGAAAGATTGGATTTGGATACCCTACTTAACATAAAGTTCTGGATAAGAAATAGAGAGAAGAAAGACCCTTTTTATCTATATGGTTGGCAGAAGAATAGGTTCTATCCTGACTTTATAGCCTTGACAAATAAAGGCAATATCTTAGCATTGGAATGGAAAGGAGAGGATAGGGTAAGTAATGAAGATACCCAATACAAAGAAGAGGTTGCTAAAGTATGGGAAAAACTGGGCAAGGGCAAACTCCATTTCTTCTTAGTCCATAATGGGAATGTTGAAGAAGTCTTGTCAAAGATTAAACAATTATGATATATTTTCATATTGTAGTGAAACTACTTAAATCTTTCGTTTTTTTCTGCCCAAAATCAACTAATAGTTGATTAATCAACCAAACGTTTAAAAACCCAAAACCTGTATAAGGGATTGGTGTTATTATGGAGGCCGTCAATCCCTTTCAAGAGGTATTAAAGGTACAGGGCAGGATCATAAATAATGATGGAAGGAAAAGGATTGAGATAAAGAGGCCTTTAAGCTCGATGTTTGCTGCTTCTGATTATTCTATGGAATTGTATCTGAACAAAGACAAATTCAAGGAAAGAATAGAAGAGATAGCAAGAAAGGGTGTTTTGCCTGTGCTGGTGTGGTTTTATAAATAGTTGATTAGTTAAATTTATTAATGCCCCATATATTATAATAAATATGGATGAAAAAAAAGATGATGATTTAGATGAGGTTTATAAAGAATATAAAAAGGTTAAAGAATACCTAACTAAGAAAGAAGCGCAGAAAGAAACTATACAATTTAGTGAAACGATTAAATTATTCTTTGCTATGTTAAGTCAAAAACAGCTTAATAAGGCAACAAATAATCTTTTTTGGGCTACGGTCTTATTGTTTGCTGTGGCAGGATTACAATTAATGAAAGATTTACAAGGAGCTAATGAAACAAGAAATTTTATTAATCAAATAACCCAGATTGGGATATACATCTTTTTACTTTATGCAGTGTATCAAATCTTGAAATCCGTATATGATTTTATTAAGAGAAAGATATGGGCAAAAAAACAGAAGATTATAGCTTTTATGAAGGAAAATCTTGATGTCAAAAAAGATCAGAAATGGGTTGTTCATTTGTTAATAGGGGTCTTGTTATTAATAGTTATTCCACCATATTTAGGTTTATTATCAACACATTTTCACGAGAATGCTCATTATAATGGGCTTCAGAAGTATGGCATCTGTGGAAATCAATCTACACCTAATTTAATAAATGCTATACCTAAGTTTTATAATGTATTCTTTGTTAAGATAAAAGCTTCTGGGGCAGTAAGTTGGTGTGATTTACCCTCAAAAGAGAAATATCTAAATTTAGAAATTCCGGCTAAGAAAGAGATTAACATGGCAGGCATATATTCAGATTTAGTTCTAATTGAGATAACTTTGTGGGCAATATTTATAATATTACTCTGGGACATAATATTTACCCTATCAGTCAAAGAATCTAGATTTAAGACTCTATTCTTAATGTACTCTTTTTTTATTGTAGTGACCTTGATCATATTTTTAATAGATTTGTTTACCTCGACAAGATTAAATCTTGCTTTCCCAACAGGAGATCTTCAGTGGCTATTTAGATTATATGAATGTGGGGCTAATTGTACAAAATATCTAAAATAAAATTTAGAATATCTCTTATTTAATCCAATTACTACAAAACATATTGTGATATTGTGATATAAATAGGTAATATTTGTTAGGGTCTTTTTCTTTCATTTCTAATAATTGTGCCATCTTTTGGCAGCATTCAATCATAAGCTTTCTCATTTCTTCATTTGTAATCCTACTATAAGAATTATCTTCTAATATATCCGAATGTTTTCCAGCATGAAGGTCTTCTATATATCCATTTCTAAAAGCGTATGCAACTATGGCATTTGCCTCTTCCCTTATTGTAGGATTTATCCCATAAACATTTCTAATATGCTCAGAAATATTATACAACGTGAGTTTATATTTATTTTTTCTAAGATAAACGATTTTCTCCTTTTTGACTTTACATTTCTCTGCTATCATTGCATCTGGGATATCGCTAACACACCATAGCTGAACCATCATGGGGTAGGTTAAATCTTTAAACTCTAAATTCATGTCTTCAAAATCTTTATAACTTATTTCTTTTATATTAGTTATTTTTATACTTTCATTTTTTTCCATAATACTCATCTCTTAAGATGTTATAATCTTCTTCTAGAAATTCCATTAATTTATCCGCATCCTCTTTTTTTATATTGTAAAAACCAACACCGTATAATTTAGCAAGATAAGGTTGTAATCTTTTACTTGCTAAGAAAAAGTATTTTGAAATAATCTCATCAATCAATTCTTTAGGTTTTCCTTCTTTTCCTTTATCATTAGTTGATGTAGTCGTAAAAAAGGTTTTATTCTTTAACATTGCAGTCCCTATCTGTAAATTAGCATAAAGAGGGGAATATAAATAAATCAGTTTATTCTCTATTACCCTTCTCCTATTCTCCCTCTCAATATTCCTTTTATTTAGCCAGATATCTCTTATGGCCAGGATTATAAACGCGCCAATTAAAGTAATGATGGGCGGGATAAATGCAATTAACAATTGAAGTTTTATTTCTTCCATTACTATTGAGAAGTACTACCTACTTATATATTTTATCTTAAAAAGTAGCTTTCAACTTACACTCATTTCTTTAGTGTTTTGGCTTATTTCTATATATGTAGATCCATCATGACTATATAATACTGATAAAATCAATGTGAAAGTGGCAGTATTAGCATCAGGTGTTGCCGTAATATAAAAAGGAATTCTGTTCTCTATATCCAGCGCTTTATTTAATTCTAATACACCTCCTTGCTGTTCTGCTTTATATCCTTCACCAGGTTCTATTTTAACCCAGTTAGGATGATTAGAAGTTATTCTTACCTTCCCAAACTGATACAATCTTTTGTCATTATTGGTTAGTTTAACTTCCCTTGATTCCTTTTTACCTGGGTTTAGGCCACCAAAAAAATTACCAAATGAAATGTCTAAGGAGGGTTTGGTTACTGAAATCTTAAGTGAGGTTGGCTCGGATTTACCTTCAATAGATTCAGCATAAAATGAGATAGTGCCAGAACCTGCTTTTTTCCCAACGATATTAAAGGTAGCCTTAGTAGAGTTTCCTCCAGCTAGGTTATTGCCATCTATGGTCTTATTGTTTAAATCCACAAGATCAGTATTACCTTCAATCTTTATATCTATATTGGAAAAAGAAGGATTTTCTTTAGTCGTGCCTCTTTGGTTTGATATGGTTATTGAATAAGGTTGCATTTCAGTAATATCCAGATTCATCTCGGATTTGTCCCCAGATATAACTAGTTTATTAGGGTTACATGCACTAAATAGAAAAGAAGATAATATTAATAGGAAAACTAACATTAAAGTTTTTGATTTTAAGTTTTTCATATAAACACCCCTTAACTGGTATCGTAAGGCGGTTTAATTTAAAAATTTTTCCCAATTAGGTACCAAAAATGGTACCTTTTCTGTATCCCACCAATATATAAACTTCTTTCCCTTTAATAGGCCCATGTCCCAAACGATGATCGAACCATCAAACAGGCCCATTATAACAGACGGCCATGTATTCTATGATGATAAGACAAGGACTAACAACACCATAAGGCTGAAGAGGAGGATAATAGAGCAGTTTCCTGATTTAAGGGAGCCTAATAGCATCTTTTACAGGGCCGAATTATACCCCAATTACGGCGAACTGGGGCAGAGGATTGAACAGGTAACCGCAGAAAAGCAAGGCATCCCTATACTGCTCTTTTTGTACAAGGAAAATGGATGAAATAATAGCGATAAAAAACACGAAACTGGATGAGATTTATGGACTTGTGAGATTAGGCAAATACAAGGATATAAATGAGGCCTTCAACAGAGCCATTGAATTATTGCTGGAAAGAGAAGCGATTTAAGCCTTATATCCCCCAAAATCCTGCTTCCATTGATGCCCGCTTCTTTCATTCCAAACCTTAAACGCCTCATTCTCGTGTTTATGAAAGTCCTCTTTAGGGCAGCTGTTCACATTGCAGAAATGACCAACGACATCCTCTTTTGTCAGCCTCTCTTTCTGGAGCATCCTTGCGCCATCTTCAGTATGAAGCCACAGGCCGATATGCTTGATCTTGTGGCATAGGCCGCAAAGATGATGGATTGCCTCTAATTTCTGAATATGATTAATGTCATCATAACCCCAGAATTCATGCGCTTCCAAACGTCTTGTCTCTTTCCCACAGGTCCAGCATTTATACCCTTCCTTGGCAAACAATGCCTCTTTGATTTCAGACCACTTCTTAGGATTGTTTGTTTTCTTGTAATACTGGTACATGCTTGAGTACCAGACTGTGGAAGGCACGAGCTCGATTGTGAGTTTTGGTTCAGTTGTCATTTTTCAGGATAATCTTTTTCCTACCTAACCTTCACAAGCTTAAACCATGACTTCTTGGCTAACTCACTAGCTTCAGAAGGATTGTCTTTATAGGCCATCACAAGAAGCTTGCCTATTGCATTCTCCATCATGTTCATCTTCTCATTAAGCCTTCTGTTCTCCTCTTCCTTGCCCTTCATCTCATTCTCAATGATCTCCCTGTCCAATGGCCTCTTGCAGTTTGCGCAGATTGATTCTCCCAATCCATTATCAAAACCGCAGAAGATACATTTCTTATTCAAAGGCTGGAATTCATTGAACTTCTTGTCCGGCTTCACTATCCCTCTCCTGACCAGCTCAAGCTTGAAAGAATCCTCCTGATTGCTTAAATCATAGGTCTTCAGTTGTTTTGTAGAAGTCCATCCTGCTATATGCTGGATATTGACATCGCTGTCTCCTCTAAGTCTCCTTATCGTAACTCCGTTCCTTTTCAGAGAATAGAAAGTAAGAGGTTTCCTTAACCCGATCAGGCTGCATTTTTCCCTTAACTTCTTATTGACAGCAGAAGGCGTAAGCTGCTCGTACTTGCTCCTGTTTCCGGTAGTGATGAAGAAGAAAGCATTAGGATCTCTTTTCAATGGATGCTTTGTATACCATTCTGCAACATACCTGAACGAATCAATGGAACGCAGGAATTTTGTCCCTTCCTTGCCATGCTCTGAAACCCATATCTTCGCATAGTTATCAAAGACTTCCACATCCTTGATCTTGACATAGAGAAGTTCCTGCGGCCTTGCCAGGCTTTCCAAAGCCAATGTCAATAATGCCTGCATCCTCACATCATCGCTGAAGGCAGAAATCAGCTTTTCAAATTCATCTATTGAAAATCTGTCTCCTCTTAATTTCTCCCTGCTCCTATCCACTTTTCCATTTACATGCCTCACAGCATAAGGTATCAATGTTTCATCTATCCTTCCTTTCTCATCCTTTTCAGGCAGTATCTGCTTCCAGATAAACTTGAGGTCTATGACAAAATCCCTCTTTGTCTTTGGGCTGAAATTCCGGTTGTTGAAATAAGCCATCAGCTTGTCAATGTCATCCCTTGAAACTCCCTTTAGGTCTTTCTTTATCACATGGTTTATGATCATGAAATTTTTCATCAGCCTCATCCTTCTGATAAAAGAAATATCCCTTGCCTCAAATTTCCTGAACAGAATATCGAAATATTTGATGTTGCCTTTGCTCTTTATCTGATACTTTCTTTTGCCCATAGGAGCTTCAAGATACTCATCTAATCTTGATTTGAATGACTCAAATTTGCCCTTGCTGTCGTATATATCGTTCTCAGCCATAGAACTCTAATAAGACGTTCTCATATATAAATTTTGTGGGCGCATTCAACTACTAAGTAATATGCGGCTGCCGGGACTTTCAACAGTGAGCATGCAACGCATCCTCGGGTTTGGGATCCTTTGCAGGATCTGTGGACCACGTCTGTTTTGAACCCGGATTACTGCCTTGGGAAGGCAGGATCCTACCGTTAGACTACAGCCGCAATAATGCTTCAGTTTGAGGTTTTGTATATAAAGATTGTTGTGAGGCTGAGAAAGAAGGAAGTTTATGGTACAAAAGTGATGCAAAAAGAGAGATTATATCCCCATTAAGTTACTACTCCAAAACGAAAACTTTAAAAACACCCCTTAAAGAAACCGGTTTATGGGGGGCATACTGGATTTTTTATTACCGAGGGAAACCAAGTTCATAAAGATGCTTGTTGCTCAATCAGACATACTTCTGCAGGGCGCTGATGAATTCAATACTCTCATCTCGAATTTCAACAATTTCAAGGAGTATGAGATAATAGAGAGAAGGAACATAATAAGGGCGATAGAGCATAAAGGGGATGTAATAACAAGGAAGATAATCGACAGCCTGCATGAGACATTCATAACCCCAATCGACAGGGAAGACATATTCGCCCTGACTCAGGGCATGGATGATATACTTGATTTCATCCACGAGACTACGACTAAGATACTCATATACAAAGTCACGAAGATGCCAAAACCCATGTCTGAATTCTCTCAAAAGATACTGAAATGCTGCACAATAATAAAGAATTCCATGCACCACTTGAAAAAGTATGATGAGATAAAGGCAGCGATAGGCGAGCTGCATAATATTGAAGTTGAAGCGGACAGATTATTCTTTAAATGCGTAGGCGAGATGTTTGAGAACAATCATAACCCCAAGGATATCCTCAAATTCAAGGAGATATATGAATCTGTAGAAGAAGCGATAAATATGTGCAAAAAAGTGGGGGCAATTCTAGGAAAGATAGTGGTCAAACATGGTTAGCACAGCGACTCTGGTATTGATAGGCATATTCACTGCATTATTGTTTGATTTCATAAACGGCTTCCATGACGCTGCGAATGCGATTGCGACAGTAGTGATAACAAAGGTCCTCAAGCCGCATCAGGCAGTCCTTATGGCTGCATTGGCGAATTTTGTGGGCGCATTTGTATTCAGCGTAGCTGTAGCGAAGATGATAGGGAAAGGGATCGTGAATCCATCTGCAATAACCATCTATGTCATACTTGCTGCGCTTGCAGGAGCGATAATATGGGATCTTATAACCTGGGTGATGGGTCTTCCTACATCAAGCAGCCATGCTCTCATCGGCGGCCTGATAGGGAGCGTTTTTGTGACGACAGGGATAAAATACCTGAACTTTATGGGGATAATGAAGGTCTTTTTTTTCATCTTTGTGGCGCCAGTCATGGGCATGATAGGAGCTGCTTTTTTTGCAATCCTGATAATAAACCTGTTCAGGAACCACCATCCCCTGAAATTGAATAAAATATTCAAAAGGCTGCAGTTAGCTTCATCATTCTTCTACAGCGTAGGCCACGGCACGAATGACGCGCAGAAAAGCATGGGGATAATAACATTATTGCTTTTCAGCGCAGGCTACATAAAAGAGTTTGAGATATCAACCTGGGTCATACTCTCATGCCATGCTGCAATCGCCCTCGGCACATATTTCGGCGGATGGAAGATTGTCAAGACAATGGGAACGAAGATAACCAAACTGAGGCCGTTCGAAGGCTTCTGCTCAGAGAGCTCAGGAGGGATAGTGCTGCTTGTGACTGCATGGCTGGGAATCCCTGTCAGCACGACGCATGTCATCGCAGGCTCGATAATGGGAGTTGGCACTGTTGAGAACTTCAAGACAGTCAGATGGGCGACTGCAAGAAGGATAGTCTGGGCATGGCTGCTCACAATACCTATCTCTGCGCTTATCGCTGCAGGATCCTATATGGTGATAGCTAAGATATTGATCTGATGCAGAAGAAAGAGTGAGAATAATAAAAAAATAATAATAAATAATGCGATTCAATCTTCAAGATTCTTGTTCTTGTACCTGCCCAAGGACCTGACATATTTCCTTGTGATCTCCTCTTCGTTTATCACAAGCCCTTCAGGCTTCTCAAGACCCGTAATATGACCTACCCTGTCATCAACTCTCTTGCTCTTTGTCGCTTTTATGTCTGAGTATTTCTTCTTTACGGCGGCTCTTTTCAGCCTTCTCCTCATTTTCGCTTTGCTGACCATTCATTCTCACCCCGCTAGCATTATTAAACCTTGTTTTTAGGGTTCCTTTATTTAAAGTTTTGGGTCAAAATAATACGCCGCGGCCCGGACTTTCACTCAGGTTATGCCTAACCCCCGATTTGAATTTCCCGCCTAAAGATGGCCATTTGGGTCTAAGTGGGCTAAAATCGCTGTGCGATTTTACGCCCGCTATGTTTTCCCGAGGCTTTTCTTAAAAGGCTCCGGGATATCCCGAAGGAAACAAGCTGGCTGTATATGTTCCAGGCTTGCGCAATACCGGGTTATGCGACCGCGGCAATGAATAGGGGGTATTTGGCCCGTTTATAAAGATTTTTGTGTAATCTGATGCTTTTTTGCATTATCCTCATTCCGCTCGCAATGATCAAATCAACCCCAGATATCGCTCGCTGACGCTTCTTTGACCTGCACAACTGCGCCAATTTTAATGGTTGTGCCATCATATTATCCAAGCGAGCACATTTGGGATATAGGGCGGGTGGGACATCAATTTTGCGGCGGCTGGGTTAATTTTTGAGGAAAAAACAAGAGAGTTTAGTTAACATATGCAAATTACCCCGGCTTCGCCATCCCCCACAATATCTCAAAATAATTCCTGTATGTATCTGCAATATCAGGGTCGTCAATGACTGTCGCGATGGGCTCTCCCTTTGCCCAGTTCACGATTATGGTCCTCTTGCCGCACGTCCACAGCACGCCCGGGAAAGTGATCTTCTCTTTGAAGTATCTGGTTTCAGCAAACTCGATCTGCGTTATCCTGTGCCCTTTTGTCTCGATATCGACGACATTCTTCCATTTCATGCCTTTTTTTCTCGCGGCTTCCACAATGTCCTCTGCGTCTTTTGGCCTTTTGTCAAAGAAATACCCCCTTGCTCCGATAAGATAGAGTGTATCGCCCTGCTGGAGCATCTCAAGCCAGACTTTCTTGAAGGCATCATAGCCCTTATAGGTCCTTATGTTCTGGCCCCATAACGAGTCAAAATATATCTTGAAACTATTAGCCACCTCTTTATTGTCGATAGTGAATGCGATCGGCTTCTTCTGCCAGAGGATTATTGATATCTTGTTTTTCCACACGACAATCTGGACTGGCGTCTTTATCTCCTGGGGCATTAATTTTATCTCTGAAATCTTTTTTATCTCATCAATTATGAAATTTGTATCATAGTTGAACATAATCTTTACTTTTATCCCTCTTCTAGCCCTCTCAGCATGGTATTTTTTGAAGAATTCCACTATATATTGGTCTCCGAAGGAATAGCTCGCGCCCATGACATAATATTCCTCCCCTCTTTTCAGCTCTGATATTATGCTCCAGAAGATGTTCTCGATGCCTTTCTTCCCCTCGAATACCTCTACCTCCCTTTTCCCGCCAGTGTCAAGCTTCGCCTTCAATTGCGGGATGAGCTTTTTCATCTCCTCTTTTTTTGCAGAAATCTCTTTCTCTTTCTCATCAAGATAATCGATTATCCTGTCTGGGTCTGCTGCCCGGAAATACTTTGTCTTTGCCTTCATGATGTGGCTTACAAGGCCCTTTTCTGCAAGCCTGTTCAGTATATCATATACCTTGGAGGCAGAAATGCCCGATTTCTTTATGATGGACCCTGTAGTGGTCGTTCCAGCCTCTAATAAGGCCATATAAACCTTTGCCTCGCCTTCTGTAAGGCCTATATCCAGCAGCATTCTTGTTTCCATTAGGCTGATTTAGGATTTTTCCTATATAAATCTTTCTATTTTAACCCCCTAAGGGGGAAATAAAGTTTTTATATAAGCCTGTTATCCTTGCATAGGGGGTAGTTCTAGGATTGTAAAAGAGGACATATTTAGCGGAAGCTATGGAGGAAAGAAAATGTCAATAAGAAAAATAAGGGAAAGATTGAACAAGACTGTTGAGAATGTACCTTATATCGGCAAGGTTCTTACATCAGAGATAACACTGAAAGATCTTGTAATGACAACAGTTGCTGCAGGTTACCTCATTCTAGGCAGAATGGATCCAGCAAAAGCAGGACCAAGAGTCAATGTGGAATCAATGTATGGCGAGGATGAGGATGTCCAGACCATGACCCTTGACACAAAGATATGGGGCACAATAGAAGGGAAACTGGACTATTTCCTGAGAAACAGGACACCAATTGACATGAACAGCGACGCTGATGGAACTACCGACGATAACATGGTAGGGCCTTCGATGACTCTTATGCATCTGAATTACGAAATTTTCAAAGGATTCGACATAGTCGCCGCTGCAAAGCTTACGACAGGGGCCCCTTTAGAGGAAAGATTCGGAATACAGTACACCTGGACCAAGAACGGCTTCTTATTTTACACCCTTGCGACCAGGAAGATCAATGAGGATCCAAATACTGAATGGAAATCCGATTTAGGGTACAGCGGACCTTTGAGCGGAAACTTCGGCTGGAGGACTAATTGGGAACAGCTGTTCACATTCCCTGACGGCCAGACAACAACTAACAGCAGCAGGATCAGATTAGGAGTAACATATAAGATGCCTGGCTCAGGGACAATCCTGTCATTAGGGCCTGCGATGGACATAAACAACATCCAGAACGGAGAGAACGCAGCGACAAACCCGAGGACGATGATGCCTGGGGCTTATCTGTCTGTGGATTTTAAGTAAATTTTTTAATTTTATTTTTGTTTGATTTAGGGTTTATTGCATAGCACTTGCTCACTAGGTTCACAAGTCCCATTCCGTGCGCTTCAATAATACTAGAATAAAAACACAAAACTAACTTTCCATCATCTCTATCTCGATATGCAGGCCTTCAGGGATCGGTATCCTCATGATCAGTCTCAGTGCCCTCTCGTCTATACCGAGGTCAATGAGCCTCTTATGGACCCTCATCTCATAGTGGTCCCAGGTGGCAGTTCCATTTCCGCATGGCCCTTTCCTGGTCGTAAGCTTCAATCGTTTGGTAGGCAATGGTATCGGACCCCTTATCTCTACGCCCGTCTTCTCAGCGATGCCATTAATGTAGTCGCAGATCTCGTTTATCTTCCCTATGTCTGTGCTCGCCAGTTTTATTCTCGCTTTTTGCATAAGATCACTTTATGATTTGTATCGCCGAACAATGCCCTGTTTTGACATTGCTTTTGCCTGCCACATGATAAAGCCAGGTTCACCATGCATAAAAAGATGATAAAAAAATTAAAACTGTTTTTTTACCAGATCTATGCACATGCCGGCAGCGACTGTTGCGCCGGAATCCCTGACAGCGAACCTTGCCATCTGGGGTATCTCCTTCTGCTTCTCGATGCACAAAGGCTGGATAGGCTTTATCTTGACTATCGCAGCATCGCCGTTCTTGATGAAGTCCGGCTTCTCCTGCAATGTCTCGCCTGTTGCCGGGTTGAGCTTCTTTGTTATCTCAGTAACCTGACATGCCACCTGTGCTGTGTGAACGTGGAATACCGGAGTATAGCCGACAGTTATGACGGTCGGATGGTTCAATACGATCATCTGTGCCGTGAATTCTGTCGCCACTGAAGGAACGTTTGACTCTGGGCCGAGGACATCTCCTCTTGCTATGTCTTTCTTTCCTATGCCCTTCACGCTGAATCCTACGTTGTCTCCAGGCTCTGCCTGGGCCATCTGCTCGTGGTGCATCTCGATTGTCTTGACTTCTCCATGCACTCCCTTGCCTTCCCTTCCTGGAACAATTATGACTTTGTCTCCTACTTTCATTATTCCTGTCTCTACCCTTCCGACTGGAACGACTCCTATTCCTGTGATGTTATATACATCCTGGATAGGCAGCCTCAATGGAAGCTGTGTAGGCTTATCAGGGGGAAGAAGGTTGTTTATCGCCTCAAGCAATGTAGGTCCCTTGTACCATGCCATCTTGTCCTGCTTCTTGGCTATGTTTGTGCCGGGGAAAGCTGCTGTAGGCACGAACTGGATCTTCTCAGGGACATATCCTATCGTCTTGAGCAGCTTCTCTACTTCTGCCTTGACTGATTCGAACACTTTCTGGTCATATCCCTTCATATCCATCTTGTTGACAGATATGATTAGCTGATTGACTCCCAGTGTCCTTGCAAGGAAAACGTGCTCTTTTGTCTGTGCCATGACGCCGTCATTTGCTGCGACTACAAGGACGCCTGCGTCTGCCTGCGCAGCGCCTGTGATCATGTTCTTGACGAAATCCTTGTGGCCTGGAGCGTCTATGATGGTGAAATAATACTTGTCTGTCTCGAACCTCTTATGGGCAAGGTCGATTGTGACTCCCCTTTCCCTCTCCTCTTTGAGCTTGTCCATGACAAAAGCGAATTCGAAGCCCGCTTTTCCCAGGTTCTTCGCCTCTTCTGTAAGCTTTCTCATCGTAGCTTCGTCTACATTGCCAGAATCATATAACAGCCTTCCGACTGTGGTTGACTTTCCGTGGTCTACGTGTCCTATAAATACAAGGTTTATGTGTACTTTATTGCCTCTTGCCATTTTTATTTTCCTCCTAAAAGCCTTTTAACTTAATTATAACGCATGGACAGAGCTTAATATAAGCCCCCCATCAGGTTAAACAAAAAAGGGCTTATTTATAAAGTTTTCTGTGGTTTAAGGAGGTAATAGGCTTTTGAGCATATGAACGCAGATAATCGCAAATTCAACAAAATTTATATACCTAAAACCCTTTATTTTGGCCTATGAGATATATAGAGCTTGCGAATGTCTACCAAGCCCTTGAATCGACAACAAAGAGGCTTGAAAAAACACATATTATTTCTGAATTCCTAAAGAAAACGGATGTAAAGGACATGGAATGCATAGTTCTCCTGCTCCAGGGCAGGGTTTTCGCTGACTGGGATGAGACAAAGATAGGCGTTGCGTCAAGGATGGTGCTGAAAGCGATAAATGTCGCGACAGGGATGAGCATCGAGGATGCTGAATCAGAATGGAAGAGGATAGGCGATCTGGGGAATGTGACCCAGAAGCTTGTCGAGAAGAAAAAACAGAAGACGCTTTTCTCGGGCGAGCTCACCATAAAGAAGGTGTTTGACAATATAAGGGCTCTTGCAACGCTCGAAGGCCAGGGTTCTGTTGACAGGAAGATACAATTGATAGCTGAGCTTCTCGCCAGCGCAAAGCCGATCGAGGCGAGGTATGTCATAAGGACTGTGCTCGAGGACCTGAGGGTCGGAGTCGCTTCAGGCACATTGAGGGATGCGATCGTATGGGCATTCTTCGGGAAAGAGGCAAAACTCAATTACAATCCAAAGGAAAAATCTATCGAGCCCGAGGACAGGGAGAGATACAACAGGATAAGCGAGGCTGTGCAGAATGCTTATGATGTATGCAATGATTTCGGAAGGGTTGCAGAGGCAGCCAAGGCAAAAGGATTGAAAGGCCTTGAACTGATAGGGCTCGGCGTCGGGAATCCCATAAAAGTGATGCTCTACCAGAAAGCCAAAGATGTTGCGGATGCATTTGAACGCGTCGGAAAACCTGCTGCTTTCGAGTATAAGTATGACGGATTCAGGATCCAGGCGCATAAGAAAGACAACAAGGTGATATTATATACGCGGAGACTGGAAGAGGTAACTAAGCAATTCCCTGAAGTGGTGGGCTATGTGAAAGAGAATGTGAAAGGCAGGGAATTCATACTTGATTCTGAGGCAGTAGGATATGACCCCAAGACGGGCAGATACCTGCCGTTCCAGAGCATCTCCCAGAGGATAAAGAGGAAATATGACATCGAGAAGATGGCGAAGCAGTTCCCTGTCGAGCTGAACGTATTCGACATCATCAGCTTTGAAGGCAGGAACATGATGAAAGAGCCATTCAGGAAGAGGAGGGAATTGATAGAGAAGATCCTGAAGCAGGCGCCGAAGAGGATAGTCATAGCAAAACAGCTCATAACTTCTGACCCAAAGGCGGCCCAGAGATTCTATGAGGAAAGCCTGAAGATGGGCGAAGAGGGGGTTATGGCGAAGAACCTTGACGGGATCTACAAGCCAGGAAGCAGGGTGGGTTATGGAGTGAAGATAAAGCCGGTCATGGAAACATTGGACCTTGTGATAGTGGGTGCAGAGTGGGGCACTGGCAAGAGAAGCGGATGGATGAGCTCTTTTGTCCTTGCATGCAGGGACGCAGACACAGGCGAGTTCCTTGAGATAGGCAAAGTCGGCACAGGGATAAAAGAGCTTGAAGGCTCTGGCGCGACATTCGAGCAGCTGACTGAACTATTGAAGCCGCTTGTCATAGACGAGAAAGGCAGGGAAGTGAGGATAAAGCCGAAGATAGTCCTTGAGATAAACTACGAGGAGATCCAGAAATCACCGTCGTATAAATCAGGATATGCGCTGAGATTCCCGCGGCTCGTGAAACTGAGGGACGACAAGGGCCCTGATGAGGCCTCTGAATTGGAGTATGTGAAGGAATTGTTCTATGGGCAGAAATGAGAATGTGAGATTTAGTTTTTTAGTGGAAATCTGATTGTTTTGTTCTTGGCTGTTTTTATTAATTCTTTTTTGCATCACGACCACCATCAACAGAAAATTTGCGAATTTTCTTAGTTGATTTTATTCCAAAATCAACAACAGAAAACCTTTGGTTTTCTGAGTTTCAAAAACTTTCAGTTTTTTCAACATTCCGTTCGCCATGACCGCACAACCACATTATATGGCTCACGGCCGCTTCTTTGACTAGCACAACTGTGCATGATTATTCGGACCACTCCGAACGGAGTGAGGGAGTGGTCCTTGCTGTTGCGTTCGAG
>PCXZ01000019.1:23381-46598 GCA_002762985.1 Candidatus Woesearchaeota archaeon CG10_big_fil_rev_8_21_14_0_10_44_13
AATTGAGCAAAAAGTTAAAACAACGCTTAAAAATGAACAATCAAATCCTAAAAAAGCCCAAGACACCCAGTGTTGTTCAGAATTTTTTCACTCCCTGGGCATCATTGCCTCATTTTTTATAAACCATATGCCTATTTTTACTCGCAAACCTGAATTATCCCATCTTTCAGCCTGCCCTCAGCATCAAGCTTCATCATCTCAACAACATTATTGACAACGCCTTTGATCTCATTCTCAAGTTTCCTGTTTTTGCTGAAGAATGCGTTGTCAGTCTCAGAATTGCTGTCTGCTCCGTGGGTCTTGTAGGCGAAGCCGAAAGGCGCAAGGATGTAGCCCATCTGCTGGAAATAGATGAAGATGTCCATCGCTGTCTTGAAGGCTCCGTCCTCATGGCCGTTCACAATGATCCCCAATGTCTTCCCGGAAGTCGGGCTTTTTTTGCCGAGCAGAGGGAGATTCTCTATGCACGTGAGCCTGTCAAGGAAATCCTTCAGCCTTGCTGATATGTTGTTCCAGTTTATGGGCGATGCGACAATAACTGCTTTTGAATTTATCAGCATCTCATGCAGGGCAGGCACGTCATCAAGCTGGTTCCTGCAGGGATAAGTGCATGCATCATCCCTCATGCTATAGCAGCACCAGCAGTGCTGGACATCAAGCTCGTTCAGGTTGAACCTCTTATAGCTGACCTTCTTTCTCTTCAGCTCCTGCTCTGCGATATCGGCAAGTATGCTGGTATTGTGTCCTTTGTGGCTGCTGCCGTTTATCAGCAGCACATCAAACTTCTTCCCGTCGTAAGAGAGCTTCTGGTTTTTCTGTTTTTCAGAGAACTCCTTGAATTCTGCAGAAGAGCTGCTGCATCTCGGGCATTCCTCAGGGGCAGCTTCTCCCTCATACTCGAACCCGCAGACAGAGCATTTCCATCTTTTCATTTTACTGCACTAATATCTCCCCTTTCATCGAAGGATGAACCCCGCAGCTGTACCCATAGATCCCTTTCTCGGCGAATGTGTGCTGATAAGTCCCGCCGTTCTGGAGCAAGGGGGATTTTGCATTGTCTAGTATCACGGAATGCGGCGCTGAATCCTCGTTCGTCCATCTGACTGTAGTGCCTGCCTTTATCGTCAGGGAGACAGGATCAAACCTGTAGCTTTTTATCTTTATATCTGCTGCTGCAGCTGCCTGCGTATCCTGGGAAGATGATGTTATGCCGCCTGTTGTCTGGGGCTGTGCCTGCTGGTCCTGTGATGGGCTCTGCGGCTGGGCCTGCTGGGTTGCAGTTATCGATACGCCATCGGAATTCTTATTTCCGCTGCTGCAACCTGCTAAAACAATCGCCGTCATCAGAAATACCAACATAAGCATGATTGTCCTTTTCATATTATCGCCTCTTGCTTTTCATCTTTTCATCCTATGCCTGGGAACTCATATCCTTTCTTTCAATGCATTCGAGCAGTAGATCTTTATCCAGGCAAAAACGCCGAAGAACAGCATATAAGAGAGGATTTCCATGACTATCTGGGGCAGAAGCTTGAATATGTAAGAGAACAGCCCTATCAAGACGACAGACCCTATGACCATGAGCAGAGGCAATGCTAATGATGTGAATCTTGTGACACCGAGCACAAACGCCTCTTTCAAGGACCTGAAGATGAGATTCTCCCCTTCTGTGAATATGTAGTATAATATATACATGAAATAGGTCATGATGAGGAAAAGCAGGATGAACGCG
The DNA here is from genome assembly GCA_002762985.1 of Candidatus Woesearchaeota archaeon CG10_big_fil_rev_8_21_14_0_10_44_13. GTDB lineage: Archaea > Nanobdellota > Nanobdellia > Woesearchaeales > UBA12501 > 1-14-0-10-44-13. The sequence continues at coordinate 25,114 of PCXZ01000019.1, forward strand.
ATAGTCATTATAGTGCCTACAACCTGGCTTGAACCTGCAAACCTGTAGAAAAACACACTGTAAAATGCGGCGATTACCCCCCAGCCAAGGCTCCATAAGAGGTTCAGGAGGTAAAACTTGCCTAGATACCTCAATGTTATCTTCCTGTCGAGAAGCTTTGACCACATCATCCCCCTGGACAATGACCATATCAGTATGAACAACAGCGAGAATGCTAGGCACAGCAGGAACAGGAACAAGACTATGCCTGACAATGACTGCTGGTATATCCCCAATTGCTCAGGCGTCTGAGTAGCAAGATTGTCGACATTTATGCTCTGGAAAGGCTGAAGTATCTTCCCAACAAAAAGTCCGAACAGATAGAACAATGGGTAGAGCACGACATACAATCCTACATCAAGAAGGATTAGCAGCAGGTATTTTAATGATCTTACCTCTTTCCAGCTTGCCAGATATTCGCTGATCAGGCCTTTCCTGCGGAGGATACTGGATGAATAAGATGACGCGTGTTGAGCGTGTTGAGATGATTGTTGAGAAATGTGCTTGTGCGCTGCAGCAGGATGCATTTCTGACTTCTTCTCAGGCATCTGCGGAGCATCTATATGGTGCTTCTGCTTCTCTTTCGGCCCTACGACAAGCTCAGTCTTGTGTATATGCTCCTTTTTCGCCTCTTTTTTCTCCTTCATTCTGATATTAAGGGGGTTATTGTTTTTCGTATATAAAGTTAGCGGTTCATTATCCTATAATCCTCTGCATTTGTCATATTAATATTCAATCCATGTTCAACGTGAATTATTCAGGGGATAAAAATGAAGCATGAAGACCCCGCAGAAACATTTATATATAAAAAAGCCAAAACACAGCCTATAAAGTCAAAAGAGACTGATAATATGGCCTTTAACAAGAAAGCGCAACTTACTATGTTCATCATCTTAGGTGCTGTACTGGTCATAATGGTCGGAGTTCTTATATATTCAGCGATGACCAAGACGCAGGCAGAGAAAGCTGTTTCAGTTTCTGAATCAGCAGAGTTCCCCGCTGAGCTCAAGCCAGTAGGTGTGTTCGTCCAGACATGCCTTGAGCAGGAGGCTGAGAAAACGATAAACAAGACCGCATTGCAGGGCGGAAGGCCTTTGGCACCAAGGCACCCTTATTCCTGGGAGAACAAGACATTGAGCCATGGATATTATTTGGGTGTCAATGAGATGCCCACGCTTGAAGAGATGCAGAATGAGATGGCAGGGTACCTGAAACTGAACCTCAATGGCTGCATCAACAGCCTCAATGATTTCAAGGGCAGGGGCATGGATATTGAATATGGCAATTTCGAACCTAGATTCACCGTGATGCCTGACTCAGTGATAGTGGACATGGAATTCCCGATAACGCTGAAGAAAGATACTGGGGAGGTCAGGATAGAGAAATTCTCTGCAGAGATCCCCTCGCGACTGGGGTATCTGCATGATGCTGCTTACAAGACGACCGAGAAAGAGATAAGCGGAGGAGCAAGCTTCTTTTTCATGTCTGAATTCGACATGAAGATAGACATCTACCTCACTAACACGTCAAACATGGTGTTCTACACCCGGACACTGGATAAAAACCCATTGTTCATATTCGTCAATACATACAAAGAGGAGAATGTGACTGCTGCTGCAGGTCTCGAAGAGCAAAACTTAGGGCTAAATGAAGAGGAGGAGGCATTATGAAAACGACAAAGGCCCTGCTTTTCATCATTTTTACAATTATGCTGATCCCTGCAGCCATAGCCGCTTCACAGCCTGCCCCTTACGGAGATGATCAGGCAACAAGATTTGAAGGCTGCACCACGCCCAAGGGATGCGCAGGGGATGACTGCAGCATAGACACAGCATGCTTTGATGTCAGCAAGATAAACTGGAAAACTATCGAATCCGGCCAGCTCAAGCTCATCCTGAAGACGGACGCAGGCAAGAACATAGATTTCAATGAGAATGATGACAAGAGGCTTGCGTTCACCAATTTCGTACAAGAATCAACGACAAGCGTGAGCCTGATCCTGACAAAACCCAATGGGGCGCTGAAATACAAGGATGGGAAGATAATCGGCTCTTTCGGGGAGATAGACCTTAACAGATTCGCTCTGGACAGCAAAAAATATCCCGGCCAAAGATATGGCATAGAGATCAAGGATGATGGCAGCGGAGGCAATAACATAATAATCACTTCTCCCATACAGGGCCAAAGCGCAACTGTCACAATCCCGAAAGATGTGAGTGGCGTGTCCTTCGTGCCGAGCGGGAGCAGCATAACGATCGACCTTACGAATGCGCCTCTGAACGACAATATGATCACTATTCAAGGTCCGGCAAGACTGTCTGTGAAGACCAAAGGGATGAGTATCCTGGGAAATATAGGGGATGGCGGGAAGATAGCTGTTTCACCAACAGGATGGGTCTCAAGCGAAGGAGCCTATAGCAACGGGATCATCATAGTCGACAATGCCAACAAGAAGAGAACAAGGCAGCTAGGGGGGTCTTTCAGCTTCAAGTATGATGCCCAGACTGCGACGCCGACAAACCTTATCCTAAAAGCAGGGCCCACTGGCAAAAAATCATATTATTATGACGCGAATTCATTGGTCGGATTCGAGACCACAGGCCAGGATGTGGTGCAGGAAGGGAATACCATCTCAGGGGTCTGCTCACAAGCGTATGTTAACTCGCCGTTCTGCTACAAGACCGATTACTCGACATTCAGCACGTCGCCGAACAGGATCTATTTCAAGGGGCAGGGAAGATATGTCGAGCTTACGACGGATTATATCGGGATAGGCGGGAGTTTCAAGCCGATCATATCATGGGAAGGGATAGACACAAAGACATCGACCATGACAAGGACAGCAACAGGGAAAGAGTTCTCTTATTATAATACTGGAAGGTCGAAATTCGACAGCCCGTTCTGGAACATAGATTCATCAAATCCTGCCGGGCTTCCAAAAACAGATTATGGCAACATAAAATATACTACCAAAATAAGTTATGCAGGAGAGTACCCTAAAACAGATATATTGTTCAATGAGCTTGGCAGGACCCTGCCTAACAGGAATGATATACTGAAGTTCAGCCTGAAATCTTATGCGACGGAATGTGCTAGATGGATTACTGGAAAGGGAGTGCAAACATGCACTAGGTGGGTGACTTCACAAAAAACTTCTCCTCCGGCAACAATCTCCACTTCCGGCAATAGTGTCACGAGCACATTGAAACCTTCAGATATGCCTAGATCAGGCATGCTTCTCCCGACAGGGATATGGTATGGGGAGGGTTCGAATAACATAGCATCTGCATCAACAGACAGCCAAAATACCAGGTTCAAGGTATCATCGGGCAATTCAGATGTTTATACTTATCCGATAATAAACTATAACAGCATAAATCCCAAGGATCCATTGAACAATATCTATTTCCTTATAGCAGGGTACCAGCCAAAAGCGGGAAAATGGGTTTTCACGCCATGGGGCACATACTCAGAAGTCTCAAGCGACTATAGGTATCCTTACTATCAGTTTAATCCTAAATAAGGGCGTGAATAGCCTAAAGAATTGATTTCTAAAGAGAGCATATTATGGCATACCCTAGAAATTAACTGAGCTTAACTTGGGGCGCTCGTCGGATTGCTTATGCCAGGCCTATTCTCTCCAGGAGAGACATATGTCCCGTAGGTATTGCCATACCCCAACCCTGCGCTGTTCAATGCTATGGATTCTGTGAATATGCCTGGGCACCACTGGCATCCTGTGCCATAATCATATCCTGAAGGGACTATGGGCGCGCACAGCTTGCCTGCGTCAAGACTTGAAAAGAATGCCGGCTTTAGGAACATAGGCTGGAAGTTTATGCATACGAGGCCATAGAGAGTATCAGAATACCTCACCAATGTGTTCTGGCCTGTCAATGAATATGGGGCTGAATCGCATAATAACCTGACCATATCATCATTGGTATTGCCGTCCATATCCATATCAATGGCATGGCCGTCAAGAGAGTACTGGAACTGTATCTGGTCTATGCAGTTTGCAGAGCCGGAATGCATAGTAAGGCCTGAAGGGGTCACGCTGGATGTTATCCTGTAGATGTACTCATTGATGGTCTGCGAAGGATTGGAAAGGCTTGGGTGCCTGTAAAGGACGTATTCTCCTGCAACCCATGCTCCGACATTCTCAGTGCCAGGGACAAAAGCGACTCCGTCGCCTGCATTGTTGAAATCAGTGGTCTCCCAGCAGATGGATTTCTCCCAGTTCCCTGAGAGCCATAACCCCACCTTGGAGTTCGTGAAGAACTCGTTGAGCTGGGACATGGGATTGTCTGCCTCGCTCCAGAGCTTGAATTTCACTCCCAATGCCCATAGGTTCGAGCCTAATTGGATGCCTTCCTGGAATGTGAATTCCTGCTGCTCCATCATGAAATTCATGAAAGCAGCATGGGATTTTGCTGCTCCGGCAAATTTAGCCTGGCATTCTTCGTCTAATTTCCCTTCTTTTGTGCATTGGGCGGTTATGGTATTTGCGACTAAAGTGTTTGGGTCCTTGCCGCAGGTCTTTTCATCGCAGGGCTGGAAATCCCCCTTTGAGTCCTTTGTCTTGTAATACCATTTCCCGTCATTGGACTGGAATAATGTGATTGTGTTCCCTGCATCATCAACAATGACATTGCTGTGGGTGACTCCGCCGACTTTCCCGTCCTCTCCTTCGACCTTCACATACGCTGATATGGAGTTGTATTCGGGAATCTTTTTGGTTTCTGCGGCGGGTTGAGCAGGCGCTATTTTGGGAAGTTTACTCGATAGCTCTGCTAATCTTGATTTTTGCCCGGGGGTCAGTGTTTTTGCTTGTTCTGCCTTTTTTAGATCTATGAACTCCTGATAGAATCTCTGTTCATCCTCAGGTAAGCTAGGCACAATTACCGCTAAAGCCCCGTAATTCTTATCATCAAGATATTTAACGATTAGGATATTCTGTAATTTAGTTTTTTGTTCTGGAGAGATATCCAGCCCTAACATGTTTTGCACTTCATCTGCACCAACCTTGTCTGGGTTGTTTATTACAGCTTGTGCTTCGTCTGAATTATAATAGTTGGCAGCAGAAGCTGGCGGGAAAACTTTTACATCTTTTTTCAGTATAGTTGAAGATGAATAAAGCCTGCTATTTTTGGAAAAGAAAGCGGCAACAGCCTTGGTCTCTTTTGTTTTTAGGATATAATTCGTATCACCTGGGTTTTTTAAAAAACCGACTACATTTCCATCTTCGACATAAACGCAGCAGAATCCATTAGGTTTTAGATAGATTTTATACATATCCCTTGTCTGTTGATTCGAAAAATCATAAACTCCATTTGTCAATGTTACAGTTGTTTTTCTTGCAGAAGAAGATGCAACACATCTCCAATTGGTGCCTGAACATGACCATGTCCCAGAACAACTTGTTGTGGGTTTAACACCACATCCAGCATTTTGTGTAGTAGAACCACTCGCACATGTTGCTTTGCATTGTGGGGTAGTACATTGCTCACAAGGTACAGCACTCACATCAAAACATAAAATCATAAAAAATACAAATGAAACCAAGAATAGCACCGCAATCCTGCTTCCATTAATATTTTGTTTTTTCATGTTCTTCACTTTATTCCTCCTCATCCCGCTGCTGTCGCGACATTCGCGGCCCCTGTTGTAGTGCCTGTTGCGACTCCGAGCGATTTCTGGATTATCCCATCGGCCTTGGCCAATGTCTCCTTGCAGCTGTCTGTCCCTTTCAGGTTGAAAAGGTCCTTTGAGTTCATTATCTCCTCCATCGTCTTCACTATGTTTATGACGGAGTTTATCGAATTGAGCAGGTGGCATGCTGTCATCAGGCTGTCAGACGGGTGGAATTCGCATACATATCCCATGATGCCGAATATCAATGTCAATGGATCCTTAAGCATGCTGAGTATAGGCGATAATATGTTCTTTATTGAGCCCAGGAAAGGTATCACCTGGAAGATCTCGCCGAAGATGAACATGCACCACTGGAAATTCCTGACCTTTGTGCATGCTGCCAACGGCATTCCCGCAGGGACATCGTTCACTATGCAGCTCAGGTACTGGCATTCTATCTGCCTTGCCTTCTGCAGGTTCAGGAATATGCCCGGGATGCATCCTGTTGCTATGCTCAGTATGAGGCTGTTCTGCGGATTGCCCCATGCTGTCAGCCCTCCTACAAGCCCTGAACCCTGTATGCCTAATTTCTTCCTCTCTGCCTCGGGCATCGCCTGCAGGCTGTCGGATTGTGTGCCGAAGAAGAGGGCTTTCATGCTTGAACTGTCTGTTCCTATTTTTTTAGCTTGTTCAAACTTGGTTTGTGCTGTTTGCCGCTGGGTCTGTGCTGAATAATAAGTTGAGAGTATTTTATCCCCTCCCTCAAGCTTTTTTATTTCTTCTTCGATTTGTTCTGTAGTCGGGGCAAAATTACCTTCTAAAACAGGTATTTTCATATAAACTTTATTCTTGGCAGTATCATATTCAGTCTGGGCACTTATGAATGTTTCATCAGAAGTTTTATAGGCAGATTCATACCCTTTTAATTGTTCAGCACTCACAGGAGCCTGCGCCTGAAGATGGCTGTTCACTCCCCTCTCCAATCTCCCTGACAGGCCGAGAGACCTGTCCTGGATGTATTGATTCACTGCATCCTGATTTTGATCTGTAAGCGTGCCTGGGGCATCGCCCGGCAGTTTCCCCTCTTCAGCCAGCTTATTGTACTTACTAAGATCAAATCCCTTGTCGCCCTGCAGCCATTTGCCCCAGATCGTCTTGCTGCAGCTGACATAAGCGCAGAACTGGTATGTGGCGCCCCACAATCCCAATTCACCTTTCTTGATGCCGCTCAATGAGAATCTTGCCGCTTTCGCACCGGGCCAGCAGAATGGGTTCGTCTCGCAGATCGTTGTCTTGAGATGCAGCAGCAATGTGACGTCCCTTATCGCTGTGCTGACTGACTGTATGAGGCTGCAGATCTTCGTGAACAGGCTTATGATCTTGCTTATGGGCTCTATCCATGATGCCCTTACGAGCCATCCTCTTGCTGTCCTCATTATCTCGAACAATACCTGGTTGCTGAATTCGCCGTGGGAGACGACAAGAACAGTGGCATTGAATGGTTCGACTTCGACCTGGGATATCTTGCCGTTATGCTTTGAGATTATGTTCAATGCACATCCGAATGTCATCTGCTCTGTCTCGATAGCCCCTCTCTTTAGTGTGACCCTCAGGAAAGGCCTGTCAGACCTCGGAGTGGGCCTTATCAAGGCAGCTTCTTTTGCATAATTGCTGAAATCAGGGCTGCTGCATCCTGAAAGCTCGACTGAGAATAATGCTGCGGATGCCCTTGGCCTCAGCTGGACAGGTATCCAGACGCTGTGCTCGATGAGCTCGGTCGTTGAAGAATCCACTGTCTCGGGCATGGATGTCCCGGGGGAAGATGTCCAGTAATCAGCGGCTTTGCCCTCGACATCATATACTTCGACCTGCGAATCCGGCAGCAATGTATAATTGCCTGTCGCAGGCTCAAGATATTCTATATTGAATCTTGACTTGTCCATCGAGATGCTATTCCCGACAAAATCGCTTATGTTGAAATTGATCTTCACCTTGCCTGGAGCCATGTTCATTATCGTCCATTGGCATATCACATTAGTGCTTGACTCGTTCTTCTCGCAGCTCTCTGCCTTGACAGGGTTAGGGTCAGCGAACCCTGAAGGGGTCATGTAGATGTTATATGCCCCTGAATCGCCAACTACACCTCTGTCGTCATGGATGTATGCCTTTACTACCATATCATCCTGTGTAACAAAATAAGGATTGCTGTTTGTGTTCGTCAATATCACTTTCCCGAGGCTGGGCTTCATCGAATCTATGAGGAGGTTTTTTGCAGAAGCGAATGCATTCCCTGCGTCATCCTCTCCATGGACATTGACCACCATGGCGGCGCCTGATGCAGTGATGTTCGCATAGCAGACCCATTTGTCTCCTGCAGGGCTGCATGTGGCCCTGTTCGAATCACCTACTCCGAAATATGCCTTGCTGAAAGACATCCCTGAGCCTGTCTCAGTGATTATCGCATAGATGACATTAAGGCCCCCTCTGAGATAAGGCACTTTGCTGATCTCATTGCCCGTCGTTATCGAATCGACAACAGGGGCTGCAGAATCCGAAGTGAGGCTGAAAGAGAACGTCTGGGTATTGTTGTTGCCGCCTTCATCGACAGCGCTTATCTGGACAGAAGAGCTTCCTGAGACTGCTTTTGCGTTCACCAGTTTTGAGCATGCCCATTTCCCATTGCCGAGGTCACTGCATGGGATCTTCTCCTCATTGCTCCCCCCTATCTGGGTGAGGTCTCCGGTCAATGACCTGTCCTTGAGGTCGAGAAGGGCTGATGTGGTGAGATTTATGACAAGCTTTGATGTTGTCCCTGCATCGCCAACGAATTTCACATCATAGCTCTCTGTCTGGTCCATCAGCCTTACTGTGTTATAGGACGGCTGGAAATTATCTTTTTTCATCTCGATGCATCCTGCGCCGAGGTTTAGGCTGGAGTTCTGCATGAACCTGTCATAGGCCACCATGCAGAGCCTTCTCTCTCCATTCGCCATAGAAGATGATATGAAATTATAGTCATTCTCATAAGTGCATGAATCAGAGTTTATGCTTATCGTGCCAACGCTGGTTTTCGTGCCGTCTTCGCCAAGGTCATAAAGCTCTGCCTTGCTTATGCCCGAGCATTTCCCGGAACATACTGATGCCAGGCATGACCTGTCAGTTATCTTGTAATGCAGCTTCACTGCGCCCCCATTGGTCATCTGCCTGTCTGCTGAAAGCGTTTCGACTGTTGGAGCGACGCCATCGACATAGATAGTGGCTTTCTTCTTGCACGAGGACTGGTAGCATGAATTGCAGTTTCCTATGCACGCATAATAGCTGTATGATCCTGCAGGAAGATTCCCTGTCTGGCTCTGCCATGTGCACATGTAAGGGGAGATGTCTGAGCATGTCTGGAATGTGGTCGAGGCTGCCCCCGGGGCTGTGGATTTCAGCTGTATGTTCTGCGCAGTCAATGGTGTTGAAGAGAAGACCTCTACATCCACTTTTGTGAAATCCCCTGAGCTTTTCCTTATCCCTTTTATCCCGTCTGCTCCTTTTATGCTGAGGACATTTATCACGCTGCCCGTATCAGCAGCATATACATTAGAAATGTACAATGGCAGCATTATGATTAGCATGCTCATATATAGTGCCATGCACTTGATCACATCTTTTCTCATTTTTCCTCGTTAAATACTTTCGGTTTATATAATTTTCTACTTCGGAATAGTCCTAAAGCCTGGCTGAAGGCCTAGCTGAGCACAGGCGACAGGTAGTTTATGTTCTCTGTCGCATACTGCGTCGTATTGCCCCATGCTTCCATATCATCCAGGGTCCTCTCTGCCTGGGGCACATCAAGCCAGTTGAAATACAGTGCATTGAACCTTATCTCTTTTGCATTGTATATTGAATTGTCTATTATCACATAAGCCTCGTATTCTGTAGGGAAAACTCCGTTAGCTACCACGATGGTCTCCGGCACCTCCTGGCCTCCGACAGTCTGTTTCGGCATGACTATAGTAGACTTGTCCTTCAGCAGCGTTATCATCATCTTGTATTTTCCCGGCACAAGCCTTATCTCGCTCCTCTCGTTCGCTTTCACTGATGCTGCAGCGACAACATCCGGCTCATTGGGGTTATCCTTGACCTTCTCGAGCATGATGACTGCCTCTTCGTTCTCTCCGAGAGGCTTTGGCGCAGGGTCTATCAGCCAATCCCCCCCATATTTGTTTATGTTCATCTTCATTGCAGTCGCGTTCTTCACGACATACTTCTGCAGCCTTATCTTATCGACTTTCATAGCGTCCTTGCCTGCCCTGAAGAACTCGCGCGTGTAAGGCGCTGCATCAGGATGCATGACTACCAATGTGCCTATCGCGCCCATGGGGAATTTGCCTGTGAATGAAGCCAGTTTGCCTTCGCTGTCAAGGCTTGTCTCGCCCATAGGGCACATGACTTCTCCGACTGAGAGATATATCATTGCGCCGTCCAGAGGCTTGTTCTGCGTGTCTACAGTTGTTATTGTGACATCTCCGCTCGTCTTCTGGTTATCATTGCACAACTGCATCTGAGCCGTCACGTCTGTCATCTGCTCGAATGCCACGAAATCCTCTGTTACTGGCTTGTTGTTCCTTATGTTCGCCTCAAGAGCGAAAAAGAAGCTGTAGCCATCGCCTGCATAGGCTGTCGTGTCCCTCAGCTCTACCATGACGGGGAAAGACACGTCGTATGGAAGATCATATCTCTTGAAAGGCACAAGCAAAGATGCTATAGGGACTGAAACGCCGTCTCTTGCGCTTATCATCTCCCCAGGGGAGATATAGAAATATATCGGCCAGCCGAGATAGTTGAATGTAACGCTGGTGTCATAATGCTCTTCTTCAAGAGGAAGCACCATCTGCGCATACAGCCCTGTCTTGACTGAGTTGTCAGGGAAATAATTGACCCTGAAATTCTCGGTCTGTGTGGCCTGCAGCAGGTTGATGTATATCGCAAGTATGTCCTGTATCTTCCTTACCACTGTCGATTTGAGCCATTTCTTCGATGTGAAGCTGAACTCAGTGCCTGCCATCGGCGGCAGTGCATCCTCATCCATCCCTGAGAACCCTGAGATGACATTCAGCATGTGCTGCTCAAGGAACTTGTTCTCTGCAGCAAGCGTCGTTATCTCGCCTGCAAGATTGTATATCCTCTTCAGGTTGACATCCAGCGTGGCCATATACTGTGTCATCTTCGATGATGTATCACCTATGGTCACCCTGAAAGGATAGTCGATAAAGATTATCACATTGGCGTCAGTTATCATCGTCCTTACGCTTATATTGCCTAATTTCTCAACAACATATCCCTCTTCGCCAAAAGCAGCAAAATTATCAATGCATTCGTCTATGTTTTCTGCTATGTAGGCGTCGATCTGGGATTCTATCGAATCGCTGCCCTCTGTCTTCAGCAGGGGAGGCCTTTTCGTGTCAAATTCGCAGTTCGATGTGCATGTGTTCTCGGATTTCATGAAATACCAGTATGGGAGATGCCAGTCTTTTGAGACAGTCAACGCTTCATGGCTTGTCGGATCCATGCCCGTTATGTCAAGATCGAATCTTTTTGATGTGTATTGCGCAGATCCAGGCGTCACGCCCAGGTATCCTCCGCTCGTCCCTATCATCTCTATCGCATCCTTGGCAGTGATATAGGCGCATTCCTGCACATAATCCCTCACGGGCCTGATCTCTTCTGGCAGCGATTCTGTAAGTGTGGGCACCTGCGGCATCTGCTCCTTCGCCTGCGCCTTGATGAAGATGATTATCGCTGTTGAGAATATGAGCACTATGCCGAGTATTATGAACAGTGTTATCTGGCCTTTCTTCCCTGCTGGCCTGCCGAAACTGCTGAAATCACGGCTGAAACCTGGACCTCTTTTTTCCGCTTTCATATTATCCTTGTTCTTTCTTGTTTATGTTTTGTTATGCCTGTTAGTTTTATTTGATTTTGTTTGGTTTTGCTTGGTTTTGATATTTTTCCTGTCCTGCCGAAAACATCTCATTCCTTCTTCGCCTGCATGCAGCTGAACCTGTACAGGTCTGATTCTATCCTTCCGCATATCGGGGTGAGATCATATCTCTCGAATATCGTCACGAACACCACGAAGCAGATGTCCTTCTCTGCCCCTTCTTTTGTCTCGCATATCTCTATCGCATGCAATGGTGTCGTGTCCTTCAGCTCCTCGATCACAGAATCTGCCATCCTTGTGGAAGTCTTGTAAAAATCATACCCTATGCTCGTGCTTATGAGCAGGAGCAGCACCCAGAAGCAGACAAGGGAATATGTGAATATCTTGTCTTTCTTCTCGAATCTTTCCCCGTGATGGGGGTTCATGAAATATTCCCGTTTTGAATATGCATACCATATTATCAGCGCATTGATCAGGACTATGAAGACTGAAGAGAGTATCAGCAGTTCGTGGAGGATATTGTACACATTCACCCTCATTATATAGACAGACCATATCGAATTGATTATGCTGGCAGAATACCACACTATGCAGAACCACCACGCCCATCCCTTCCTTTTTGTTATGCCATAGATGAGGTATATGAGGGCCCCTACAAGGATCACATCCAAGACCAGGGCAGCATAGCTCTTAGCCTCGCCGCCGAGGAAAAGAAGGTTAGGTTTGTAGATGCCAAGCACAAAATAGAAGATGTATATGAAGCATAGCAGGATGCTGTATCCCTTGAGGACTTTTATCCCGCTCCTGGCCTTCTTGTGGCCTTCATGATGGGAAGGATGATGAAGATTGTGGTTAGGATAAGAAAGGTTATGGGAATCGTGATGGATGTGCCCAGAAACATCGCCGGATATGTGGCTTTTATTGTGCTCAGAAACCTTTTTAGGCTCTTTTTTCAGCGTCTTTTTTGCTGCTTTCTTGACTACTGCCAACAAATTCCCTCTTTTTTGCCGAAACGGCTGTTCTAACGCGTTATAATGCCTTATTTTATAAAGAATATATATAAAGTTTGTGTTTGGATTGTATAGATCATATATTGATAAGACAGGGTTATATATTGATCAGACATTGACAGAGTATTTATCAACCATATGTCATTTCTTGCTTATCTTCAGCTCCAAGAAATGCGCAGAACAGCTGAAGCATGGATCATATGCCCTTATCAGCATCTCGATCTGCAGCTTTATGAAAGCCTGGGGCTTGTCCAGCAATGGAGGCAGGAACTTCTTCAGGTCATCCTCCATCTGCTTCAGGTTCTGGGCAGTCGGAGTGATTATGTTCGATTTCATGACGTGGCCCCTGTCATCATAGGTGTAATCATGCACCAATAATCCCCTGGGGGCTTCAGTATATGCGATGCCTCTTCCTGCCTTTGGAGTGAAAGGCACTGGATCCTCATGCACTACTCTAAGGCTCTCCAGTATCCCTATTATCCTGTCGAAGCAGTGGAGTATCTCTATCGCCTGCGCAAGATTGTTATGGAAAGGGTTGTTGAAATCGACAAGCTTGAGGTATTTCTTCGCTTCTGGCATCAGCCCTTCTGGATTTACAAGCAGCCTTGCAAGAGCGCCATTGAAGAAAGGCTTTCCCCTGTACAGGACAACTTTTGCGCTTGAACCTTTCTTTATGTGCTCTTCGAAAACATTCTGGTATTCCTCTTCAGGTATGCATACCCCTCCGACGCAGTTTATCTCTCCATTATAGAAAGAATGAGTGTCATTGACAAGGGCGAATGCCTGGCTTTTCCTCCTGAAATAAGGATATTTGAGCTTTGAGAACAATTCCACTGCCTTTACTGCATAAGGCCTCATGCTCCTGAACTTCTCAAGCAATCCATCAAGCCTCCTCTGCTCAGGTATTATCGAGAATCCGCCTACGACCGCAGTTATAGGATGTATCTCCCTGCCGCCTACGACTGTGACAAGCTCATTGCCCAGCTGCTTTATCTTCAGGCCCATGAGCACCTCATCCTTGTACTTGGAGGCCATCTCTATGACACTCTCATACCCCAGGTAATCCGGCAGCGCAAGCACGAAAAGATGCACTGCATGATTCTGGAATATCGTCCCGTAAAGCAGGAGCTCCCTGAGGATCTCTGTCTGTCTTGAGACCTTCACACCGAATGCGTTCTCTGTCGCGAGTATGGATGTTAGGGCGTGCGAAGGCGAGCAGACCCCGCATATCCTTGAAGTCAGGGGGCTTGTCTCGTCATATCTCCTGCATAACACAAGGCTCTCGAAGAATCTTGCGCTCTCATAGACATCAAGCTTTGCCTTCTTGACTTTCCCGTCCTCGATGTTCACAGAAAGCTTTGCATGGCCCTCGATCTTCGTGATGTGATCTAGCCTTATCTTCCTTGTCCCTGCAGATATCTTTTTCGCTGAAGCGGATTTTTTTGATGTTGATCCTCTCGTTTTTGATTTTCCAGTTTTCTTAGGCATGGGTTTCATCCTGGTTTTTTTGATTTTTTTCTTGGATTTCTTCCCTGCTTTCCTGCCGGCCTTCTTAAGCAGGGATACTTTTTTCTTCTTGGCCATCTTATCTGTTTACCTCTGTTTTTTCCTGCTGTGATTGCGGCTGCTGAGGCTGCTGGGCCTGCTGCGGCTTCTGCTCAGCAAGGAAATCGCATGTCTTGCCGACGATCTTGCTGAAGACCTTCGAAGTGCCTGCATAGCTTATGAAGAATTTCTTTATGTCATCATCATTATAGCCCATCTTCTCGTACAGATGGACCAAAGGATCTATGTTCGCGTCCTCTGTCGGGCCCCTGCATCCCTTGCATGGTATCCTGTGGTCAGTGCAGACTGAATCACAGCCTCCGTTCGTTATCGGGCCCATGCACGGCTTTCCCATCTGCAGCAGGCATGGGTTCTTGTGCTCCCTGCACGGCTTGCATACAGAATATTCAGGATGCCTGGGCGTCTTTCCGACCAGCAGGTCCTTCATTACTGTCAAAAACTCGCATTTGTTCGGCGGGCAGCCGTGCATGTAGTAATCGACCTTCACATAATTCCCTATGCCGTCTGCCCTTATTGATTTTATCACTTTCGTGCTCTTATAGACAGGCACTTCTATCTCCTCCTCTGTGTAGAAATCCTTTATTGCAGGGACGCCGCCATAGCTTGCGCATGAGCCTATGGCAATCAAGAACTTTGTCTTCTGCCTCAGCTCTTTTATCTTCTTCGCCTCTTCAGGCGTCGTTATGGCTCCCTCGACAATGGCGATGTCAAAAGGTCCCTCATCGTTCTTCGCCTTGCCCATCGGGAAATGGGTGATATTAGTCCTGCTGAAAAGCTCAAGAAGGTCGTCCTCGCAGTCAAGTATCTCGAACTGGCAGCCTGCGCAGCTTGTGAAAGAGAATATCCCTACGGTAGGTTTTTTTGGTTTGATCATTTTCCTCTTTTTACGCTCTTTGTCTCTTTTTTTGCCCGTCATATCCCAGTTTATACTTATTGTTTATTAAATTGTTTATTAAATTTCTTGTCAATCGACCATGTTTTTTGCCTTGTCATACCTGAAGACAGGGCCGTGCTTGCAGACATATTTGCCGCCGAGCTCGCAATGGCCGCACTTGCCTATGCCGCAGCTCATCAGCCTCTCGAAAGAGATGTAGACGTTCTCGTCCTTTATCCCCTTATTGGAGAGGCTCTGCATCGCGAATTTCATCATCATCGGAGGCCCGCACATTATGACTGCTGAATCGGGATTTATCCGCGCCTTGTCGATCAATGCCGTGACAAGGCCCACATTCCCTTTCCATGACTTGTCGCCATCTTCAACTTTGTCGACTGTGAGATTGAGGTTGAATTTTTTGCCCCATTCCCTGAAATCCCTCTTGAACAGCATGTCGTGCGGGAACCTGAACCCGAAGAATATGATTATTTTGCCGAAAAGATTCCTGTGCCTGTCGATATACTGCAATGCTCCCCTCAGTGGTGCTGTGCCTGTCCCCCCTCCGATGAGTATTATATCCTTGCTGTACATCTCGTCCATAGGGTATCCATTCCCATAAGGCCCCCTGGCCCAGATATAATTACCTTTCTTCCTGCCGTGCATCGCTTTCGTGACATTCCCCACATCCCTCACGCACATGTCGACATATTTCTCAGAATAAGACGCTATTGAGATGGGGCATTCGCCTATGCCGAAAAGGCTAACTTCAAAGAACTGGCCAGGCATGTGCTTCTTCTTCAGGTCTATCCTGAATGTCGCAGTGTCATGCGTTTCCCCTGTTACCTTCAGTATCTTATGCCTCTCAGGGACATAAGGGTTCGCTGATGCTGCTGATCTCATTTCAGCCTCCCGAAATACTCGAAAATGTTTATGCTTACAGGACATGCCTCGTTGCATCTTCCGCAGCCTACGCACCTGTTATGGCCGTACTTCTCCCTGAAATACTGGAACTTGCAGTGAATCCTCTGCTTCCCTCTTGATCCCCTGTCTTTCCTGAAGACAAAGCCGCCGGCGACCTTTGTGAATTCAGGCAGCTGGCAGCTGGCCAATTCCCGGTATAGGTGTCCTTCCTCGCCGTTCAGCTTCATGAAGCCGTCTATCGTGAAGCATGTGCATGTCGGGCAGACAGCAGTGCATGCCGAGCAGCTGAAGCAGTCCTTGCCATAATCTTCCCATACCTCCTTGTTTTCTGCAGCTATGTTCCTTGCCTGATGGGAAGGGATGTCCTGCTTAGGAAGGTAAGATGCCGAGAGGTACATCTCTTTTATCATGTGCCTGCCTTTCTCAGTGGCTGCATCGAGCACATAGTTGGGATTGTCCTGGCCCGGATCGATTATCCTGAGATCATAGCAGTCTATCAGGCCTATATCGACGCAAGAGCATCTTTTCGACTGCACGCAGGGGATCTCGACGAGGATGGCATTATCCCTCTTCTCCCTGTAATAAGGGTCGACAGGATCGTCCAGTAGTATGAGGTCATTCCTGTGGACGCCATTAATATCGCATCTGTTCATGAAGAATATCCTTTTCCTTGCGTTCTTGCCGTCTTCCATGCTCTCGCAGATCTTCCCCTTCTTGAAATAGTAGAAAGGCTCTTTTATCGGCAGGAAGAATTCCTTCGCTGAATATAACGGGCTGTCAAAGACAACCTTGCCTTCTGCTCCGTCCCCTTTTTCCAGCACCTTGAATCTCACGATATCCGTCTTTACAGGAGCGATCACCTCATGCCTAGAAATCAAGGACTCTACAAACTTGCCGAAATCACCCTTTTTTAACAGATGCATATCTGTTTCAAAAATAAATGCATATATAAATTTTCTGAAATGAATCCGGCATTGCTCCACGACAAACTTTTTAAATAACCCCGCCTTTAAACCCCTTGATGGCAGAGAAAAAAGAGGGCAAAGGCGCCATGGGTCAGCTGACAAATCTGGTTTCGGCAAGCATACTTCCTATCATAAAGGATGGCATAAGCAGCCTCATAAAGAAAGCGCAGGATGCGATCTATCACACGGAGAAAAAAGTGATAGAGAACATCATAATGGCTTCGATCTTCGCGATGGGTTTTGTGTTCATCGCCCTTGCGCTTGTCTTCTTCATAAACGATTATTTTTCCCTTGCGAAATACTGGGGATTCCTTGTGGTCGGAATGTTCATGATATTCATCGCATATGCATTCAAGATACACATAGAGAAGACGAAATATCATAAGATTGAATGATGCGGGATCGTAGTGGAGAATTGTGATGTCCTGAAAATCCGCAAAAGCGCCCTACTAAGCACTGAAGTGCTTGGCTTGATCGGGCGCTTTTATTTATAGCGGATTTTCAGGACGCTGAAAACCCAGAGAAGGCAAAGATGGATCCATTCATCCGCAGATTGAAATCTGCGGCTTTCTGGGTTTTCATCGTAAAATAAATGGGGTGCAAGGAATGAAAGCAAAAATGAACAAGAAGGTCAAAGCAGCAATATTGGCCTATAAGAAGAAAGCGGCGGTCATGGCAAAGAAAGAGCTTGCTGTCGCAAAGAAGAGATTCAATGCGGCGCACAGCCAGGCAAGTGCGGCTGTGAAGAAGAACCCTGAGAAAGCAGTGCTCATAGCAACGGCTTTGGGAGCGGCGCTAGGGGCTGCAGCAACAGCTGTAGCGATGAAGAAGAGGAAATAGTTTTTTTATTTTTTTATATCTCTTTCTTTTTGATTTAGATTCTAATTTTCAGGTAGTGTCAGATTGGGGAATGATTGCCCGAGGATATAACAGATAACAATAGAAGAGAATAAGAGGATAATAAAAAAAGCAATAAAAAGAAGAAAAGAAAAAAAATATTCAGCAATCCACTGTCACATCCCTGTATCTTGTCTCTGTGTTGTATTTTGTGACAGAGACAGGCACTCTCTTCTTGCCTATGAACGAGCATGTGCAGACCTTCTCTGTGGGCACGACGTCATTGACGTTTGTGCAGCTTGAAGGTGTGTCAGCTCCGTCATAGAAGAACTCGAAAAGCACGGTCTCGCCTGCCTTTATATACTTTGTCTGGGGCAATGACATCGGGCCTCCGCCTGCATTAGTTGTTATGAATTTTGCCCTTAGCGTCCAGTCTCCTATCACATTCCCCCTGTTTGTTATCTTTATATCGCACTTCTTGCCGAAATAATTCGCCTTAAGGTCGAATTCTGTGTATGTGGTCTCTTTGCAGTATGGGCCGTTCTTGTCAAGGCATTCCTCAACCCATTCGTAATCAGTATCATTGTAAGGTATCTGCACTGTGTAAGCCTCTTTTTTCACGCACTTCCCGCTGCCTACGCTGACTGTATCCGTGCCTGCAGGCTGCTGCTTGCATCCTGCGAAAAAGATGGAGAATACTGCCAACAATAGGGTTGCCGCAATAAAAAACGATTTTTTCATTCATTCACCTCAGCTATGCCACCACCAACCCTGTTTTCTGAGTAGTACAACAAGTATATATAGTTTTCGAAATGCGGATTGAGAGATTATGAGATTATATTACAAAACATATTTAAATATAAACCATATTGGCGCTTATGCAAAAGGGTGGTATATTGGATGTTTATGATGCAGTTGTGATCGGCGCGGGCCCTGCCGGCTCTGAATTCGCCTTCAGGATGGCAAGAAGGGGCTTCAAGGTTCTTGTTCTTGAGAAAGATAAGCTTGATAGGGAAAAGCCCTGCGGAGGAGGCATCCCTGTCCAGGAGAAGGTAGAGTTCGGGCGATTGCCTGCAGGGATAATAGAGAGGACAATAGACAAGGCGAGGATGATCTCCCCTGAAAATGAAGTGCTTGAGATATCCTCTCCGAAAAGGACTCTCACAGGATCGATAGTGAAAAGGAGGGTATATGATAATTATCTCCAAAGGAGGGCAGAGGAAGCAGGAGCGATACTCCTCCCTGAAACAGAAGCTGTGGGCATAATCCAAAAAAATGGTCTTGCAGAGATCAGGATAGTAGATAAGAGAAATAAAGGAAAAGAGAGGAAAGAAACAACCATAAGGGCAAGACTTGTCGCAGATGCCTCAGGCTATCCGTGCAGAATAGATGGGATACGCAGGCCGGTAGCTGATAAGGATGTCATTGTCACACACCATGTCTGGATCAGGCTGGGAAAAAAACAGATAGACAGGAGGATAGGCAATTCCATAGAGATGTATTGCGGGAAGGACATAATCCCAAGATGCTATGCCTGGATATTCCCAAAGAAAGACGTTGTCTCTGTAGGCCTGGGCACGACAAAGGATCTCCTGAAGTCAAGGAAGATCTCCCTGAAAAAGGTCCTTCATAGGTTCATAAGGTCTCATCCGATAGGATCTGAAAAACTTAAGGGAGGGAAGATAATAAGTTCAGGCGGAGGCCAGATACCTTTAGCTATGCTTGCAAGGCTTTATTCAAAAAATATCATCTTCCTGGGCGATGCAGGAGGTTTCGCGAATCCGCTGCATGCAGGAGGGATATACCAGGCGAGAAAATCCGCATTGATAGCTGCAAAGCACTGCAGTGATTTCCTTAAGGCAAAAAGCCCGGCTGCGAGATCAAGGGCACTTGAAGGCTTTGACAGGGAAGCCAGGGGGCATTTCCATGATGAGAACGGAAGATGGGACATCAAGCTCAGGAACCTTTTCTGGGATGACGGGATCCTGAACACGCTGATAAGGGAGGCAAAAAGGAACAAGAGGGTGGAGGATGCCATCGGGACTATACTCTCGATGAGAGAACCCCATGAAAAAGCCTACAAGACATTAGAGAGCGAGATGATCGATATGATCCATTCTTCAGCAACAGAGAAAGTGGAACCCTATAAGAGGATTGTTGGCAGAGAGCTTCAGCTTTTCAAAGATGGCTGCGAGGCAGACAGGTTCGCAAGACATTCTTTCTTCGGCGATGCAAAAAGGCTGAGGGTGTCATTGGTTCTGCTTTCATGCGACATATTCAGGGGAAACCTGAAGAAAGCTGCGAAACTGGCTCCTGTCTATGAACTATTGCACACTGCCTCTCTTGTCCATGATGATATAATGGACGGCGCGAAGACAAGGAGAGGCAGGAGGACATTGCATTCAATTTACGGCGTCAATAATGCTATTGTCGCAGGGGATTACATGATCGGCAGGACTTACAGCGTATTGTCTAAAGGCCTTGAAGGCCTGCAGGAAAGACAGAAGACAAGGATCCTCGGGATAATAGGGGATTCTACATCAAGATGCTGCAATGGCCAGATAATGGACCTCAGGCTTGCAAAAGAGAGGAAGTACGGCAGCATAGGCGATTATCTTAAGATGGCAGAGCTGAAGACAGGATCCATGATTGAAGGCGCGATGAGCAAAGGTGCTGTGATCGCAGGCGCAGACGGGAAAGATGCCGGAAGGATCGCGATGATAGGCAGGAATATGGGCATAGCATTCCAGATAATCGACGATTCCATGGATCTTCTTGGGAACAACAGGTCAAAATCCCTGCAGAATGACATAAGGCAGGGAAAAATAACGCCAATGCTCGTCCATGCGCTGAAAAATTCAGATGAAAAACAGAGGAGATTCCTGCTAGGTTCTGCAGGGAAGGACCTCAGCAGAAAAAACCTTGAAAAGATCAAAGGGATATACAGGAAAACAGGAGCTATCGAATATGCGCAGAGGCTTTCAGGAGATTATGCCGCAAAAGCGAAGTCAGACATTGAAGGGCTGAAGAGGTCAAGGAAATTGAACAGGAAAGCGCTGGGGATTCTTGAGGAAGTTGTTGATGTTCTGGGATATTGGGGTATGATGGCGGATTGATTTTTTGGATTCGGATTCTCTTATCTTGGATTTTCTAGTACAATGCATTTTACATCATCCTACCCAATCCATTCGCGGTCACCGCACAAGCTCTTGATATCGCTCATGGTCGCACAACTTCTATTAGGCCCAATATGCCTACTGGGCCGACAAATTTATATAAAACAAAAGTCCCGTTTATTATATGAAGATAAAAATCAATGAATCAATCTTCACAATTAGAACATCTAATTTAAAGGATTACCGATATTGTTACACCCTCACTAAAAAGAATATGCTCCATTATTTTAAAAAATACTGGGGCGGATGGAAGCCTAAAGTTTTCCGAAGGGATTTTAATAGCAAAAATACAAAGATAATTTTGAAAAACAATAAAAGGGTAGGATATTATGTATTGAAACAAGAAAAAAAATTTACTTATGTAGGCAATGTTCAGATATCTACTTTGTTTAGAGGTAAAGGGATAGGTACATATATTATGAAACTGATTGAACGGCAGACAATGAAATAAGGGGTTGCGACCCCTTATAATCCCCTTCCGCCTCCCTCCTCGTCAAGCCCTCGCTACGCTCGGTCTTGCCGTATCTCGGTCGG
>PCXZ01000017.1:0-1484 GCA_002762985.1 Candidatus Woesearchaeota archaeon CG10_big_fil_rev_8_21_14_0_10_44_13
AGATTCCTTCATGAGAGGATTCGCTGGTTTCACCCATCAGGTCCTTCAGGGTCTTGCCCTCCTCTTCTGCAATGTTGTATTCCGGCTTCACGAATTTTTTATTTTCATCCTCTAAATCCGGGGCAGCGGACTTCCTCGACCTTATGTAGCCGTACATCATGCGCTGGCGCTCTATTATCTTCTTTGCTAGCGCTACAGAATCAGCAAGAGTGCCTGCAAGCCCGTTTTTCCTGAGGGTGCTTGCAAGGTTTTCTATCTCTTCCTCCTCGCTTATCTCCTTTTTCAGATTATCTGTATTTTCAGACATAAACCGCACCCTGTTATCTGAAAAAAGTATGCTTATTATTAAATTTTTGCAAAGAATTAGTTCTTTACCGGCTTCAGCTTCTCAACAACTGCCCTGTCAGATATTATGGCGGAATTGCCAGCAGGGTCCTCTATGATTATCTTAATCTTTTCCCTGCCGCAGATTACCCTGTCAATTTTTTTCATAATATTCTTGGCTTTATCCCTATTTTCTTCATCTTCTTCCTCATTCTCCCTGATGAACTGGACAATGTCCTTAAATTTCATGAGAAGCCCCTCTATGTTTGTGACAAAGCCCTCTGAGAAGTCGCCCGGCTCCATGTCTCCGATATACGGAATTTTCACTGTTGCACTTCCTGATTTTACAACTCTTACTTTCATGTCTTCCTCAGAAGAAACCTCAAAAGTATACCTGCAGGGCTCCTTTGCCTCCAGGCACTCAACATCAGACTTCCTGAAGTCGCAGTTTGAGCAGCTCATTGAGAATATGGAGACAGGGCCGAAGTAGGGAATCTCCATGTCCTCCTCTCTTAGAGTCAAATTATTTGTTCCGCATACAGGGCAGGGCTGCCCTGGAAGCTCAGCCGGCTTCTGAAGGATTTCCTTTTCATCTTCCCTCTTTTCATTCTCAGGGCGTTTCTCCTCGGAAACTTGGACGGATTTTTTCTTACCAGCCATAAGGCAAAATTAATGGAGCGGGTATAAAAACATTTTGGTTGATGCGGCTCTGCCTGAAAATGCGTTTCCAATGTTGTCTGAATAGAGCTCTGCTCCCAAAAACTTTTAAATTCCACTGCAAGAAGGCATGATGAGGTGGTTATATGCCTATTGTGCAAATTGAGAGCTGGCCAATTGAGAAGGAAAAGAAGCCGCTGCTGATAAAGAAGATAACTGATGTTTTCACAGAGATGGGGATACCTGCCCAGGCAGTCACTGTGCTCATACATGAAACCAGCCTTGACAACTGGGGAAGCGGGGGAGAGCAGCACTCTGTGAAATTCAAGGACTTAAAGAGATGAAAGATTTTTAAAGAATTCATTATATCAGAAGTGCAATCATGATGAAATTCAAGACAACTGCTGAAATAAAAGTTCCGAAGAGCACTATAGAGCAGGTGATAGGGCAGGATGAGGCAGTTGCAATAATGAAGAAGGCGGCCCAGCAGAGGAGGCATGTGC
>PCXZ01000017.1:1567-5475 GCA_002762985.1 Candidatus Woesearchaeota archaeon CG10_big_fil_rev_8_21_14_0_10_44_13
ATACTCGCATTCTACAATCCCAATGACGAGAACCAGCCGCTGATAAGGACAGTTCCCGCAGGCAAAGGCAGGGAGATTGTGGCAAGGGCAAGGGCTGAGGCAATGCTCGGCTCCAAGAACCAGACAGCGATTTACTGGGTGCTCGCGATAATCTCCCTGGTGATACCCTGGTGGGCGAGGTCCTACTACAAGTCAGACATAATATTCGCAGCGCTCTTCATAGGAGGCATGCTGTTTCTCACAGGCGTGATGTTCGCGATGAATATCGGAAGGCCGAAGGTATCGCAGACAAGCCCGCCAAAGGTTATTGTCGACAACTACGGCAGGAAGCACTCCCAGTTCTATGATGCTACAGGGGCGCATGCAGGCGCGCTTCTCGGAGATGTTCTCCACGACCCCTTCCAGAGCGGGGGGCTTGGAACGCCAGCGCATGAGAGGGTGATCGCAGGAATGATTCACAAGGCGCACATGGGAGTTCTCTTTGTGGATGAGATTGCAACGCTCGAGCCGGCAACCCAGCAGGAGCTGCTTACAGCGCTTCAGGAGGGGAAATACGCAATAACAGGGCAGTCAGAGAGGAGCGCAGGCGCAATGGTCAGGACTGACATGGTGCCCTGCAACTTCATACTTGTCGCAGCAGGAAATGTCCAGACAGTCAAGAACATGCACCCCGCCCTGAGGTCCAGAATCAGGGGATACGGCTATGAGGTTTACATGCACGAGACAATGAAGGATACTGAAGAGAACCGCGACAAGATAGTGAGGTTCGTAGCCCAGGAAGTTGTGAAGGACAAGAAAATACCGCACTTCTCAAGCGGAGCTGTAGATGAGATAATAGACCAGGCGAGGAAGATGGCCAACAGGAAGGGCTGCCTGACGCTGAGGTTCAGGGAATTAGGCGGGCTGATAAGGGCTGCTGGCGATGTTGCGCTTGAGGAAGGCGCAAAGGTTGTTGAAAAGAAGCATGTGCTTTCAGCACGGAAGGTTGCAAGGACTCTTGAGCAGCAGATGGCGGACACCTACATAGAGAGGAAGCGGGAGTACGAGGTCATAAAAGTGTCGGGCGAGCAGGTTGGAAGGGTGAACGGGCTCGCAGTCATAGGAGGAGAGGATGCATTCTCAGGCATAATCCTTCCGATAGAAGCAGAGGTGACTGCTGGCGGAAAGCAGAAGGAGTTCATAGCCACTGGAAAGCTCGGCGAGATTGCAAAGGAAGCAGTTATAAACGTCTCTGCCATAGTCAAGAAGTATTTCGGCGAGGACATAAAGAAGTATGACACCTTTGTCCAGTTCCTGCAGACATACGAGGGAGTTGAGGGAGACAGCGCAAGCATTGCTGTTGCAACAGCAATAATAAGCGCGCTGAAGAATGTTCCTGTTAAGCAGGAATATGCAATGACCGGCTCGCTCTCGGTGAGGGGAGAGGTTCTCCCTGTCGGAGGCGTCTCTGCAAAGGTTGAGGCAGCAATAGACGCCGGGGTCAAGAAGGTGATTGTGCCGAAGTCAAACATGCAGGATATAGTGATAGACCCTGACAGGCTCTCAAAGATAAAGCTTATACCTGTCAAGAGCATCATTGACGTCCTCAGGGAAGTTATTGACTGGAGAAAGAAGCCGGACGTGCTCGGCAAGATAATCAGCACAAACGGGAATAATGAAAAATAAGCAAAACTTTACTATCAAAAAGGTTCTTTGAATTCCCAGGAATAGTCAATCCAGAGCGGCGGGATTTTCTCGCCGAAATAAATCTTTACATTTTCGGGAAGTTTTCCTGTCTTCTCCTTTTCTTTCATGTGGACAACAAGAACCCTTAATTCCTTCACTTTCAGGCCAAAAAGGTAGTCAGCTGCTTTTTCCAGCGTGCGCCCCGTATCGTCAATCTCATCAACCATAAGAATTTTTGTCCCTGCAATTTTTTTCTCAAGCTCGGAGTCCAGTTTCTGCGTTATTATCGGCTCCGGAAGAAGATGGTCATCCTTGTCATAGTTGGACAGCCCTATGATGTAGATAGGAATGTCAGGAATTCCAAAGCTGTTCTTCAGAAAGGATTTAGCAATCCTCACAGGTATCAGCCCGCCTGTGGCTATGCCAACAAGAACATCGGGGATGTATTTGTCCTTAAGAATTTCATAGCATACTTTGCCAACAAGGTTGTGCACTGTCTTATAAGAAACCTGCAGATGCTTGGGATTTGTGTCCGCCATATAATAGGAAAAAAACGCTTGTTAATAAAATTATCGCTTTTACCCGATATAGTTCATGTCTGGGGGAAGCTTTTTGAACTTATGCATCAGCTCGGGCTTTCCAAACTGCTTTCCCAAATCTGCCTGCAGGTTGTTTTTTATCTGCCTCTCAATCTCCTTCATGTCCCTGTCAATCTTCCTTATGTCAACCCTGAGAGAGAGTTTCTGGTTGAGTATCCTTATCATCTCGCGGGCGCCCTTTATCCCGAGATACATCGGGTGGGCAAAAGTTTCTGCAAGCAGCGTTATCGCAGGAATTTTCCTCTTCTTCCCGATTCCCAGAAGAAGCCCTGCTGCGCCGATTATTGGGCCGACGAATCCGAAGAGCTTTGTCTCTATTGAGGTGCCCTTGGCATATTTGTCAACAATCTTCTTGTCTGTCCCTGTGCAGTAAACCTTCGGGTTCTCGGGAACCTGCGAGAGCCCTATGCCCCCAAGCGTTATTATCTCGCAGCCGCCCATTTTATTGAACATCTGGACAAGATTCTCGGCGAACTCATAGGATGCCCTTTCCTCAACTGGCTGGAAGTCGCCTGCAAGGAACAAGACGTCATGCTCGCCTTTCATTCTCTTAAGGTAAACCTTCACAGATGGAAGCTCCACAAGGTTTTTCTCAGTCACAAAAACAGAATTGGGAAATGAGTCAGAGTAAATCTGGTAAATGAGCTCTGGCTTCAGCTGGTCAACCATGAAGTCAACTGCAATCTTCCCAACATTCCCGATGCCAGGAAGCCCCTCTATCATTATCGGGCTCTTCACTGGCGGAAGCTTCTTTGGAATCTGGACAATCTCGAATGCCATGGAAAAAAAGAATTAGAGGCAGATTTAAAAATGTTTTGGAACCGCCCTTTTCACTTCGTGAAAAGCGCGGATGGAAAAGGAAGAAGTTTATCCGAGGGCTTGCTTCCTGCTTTTTTCCTTCTGCAGAAAAATAATTGATGGAAAAGAAAACGACTATAATGATTTAAAAAAAGGTGGGCTCAGGGGGATTCGAACCCCCGACCTAAAGATTAAGAGTCTTTCGCGCTACCAGGCTGCGCTATGAGCCCAAGGCACCTGCTGAAACCTGAAAAAAAGGGCTATTTAAAAAGCTTTTGATTATGACTGAAAGAAAAAATTGAATTTAAAAAAAATGAAAAAGGAATTGCTTTCCTTAGAATTCCTCTGAGTCCTCTGTTCCTTCGGAATCCTCAGCGTCCTCAGATTCCTCGGCTTTCTCAGATTTGCTTTCTGCTGAACTTGATTCCTCGCCAAAGTTTTCTGACTCCTTTGCTGGAGCTTCTTCAGTCTTAGGTGATGCGCTTGCTCCTCCGACTACCTCTGCGAATGCGAGCCTTCTGAGCACTCTTGTTACCCTGATTTTGACTTTTTGGCCTTCCTTTGTTCCAGGCACGAAAATCACAAATCCGTTCTTCTTTGCAAGTCCGTCTCCCTTGGCTGCTATTGCCTCAATGGTTACTTCCATCTCTTCTCCTTCGCTTACTGGGGGTGTCATCCTTGGTCCTCCAAAGTTTCCTCCCCTGTTTCCGCCAAAGCTTCTTCCTCTATTTCCTTCGCCTGACTCGTATTCATCTGAGTCATAATTTCTATTTTTCATATGCTTTTACACCCATATTTTATTTGCGGAACCGGCTTTAAGCCGGCCCCATCCTAATCTTAACCATT
>PCXZ01000010.1 GCA_002762985.1 Candidatus Woesearchaeota archaeon CG10_big_fil_rev_8_21_14_0_10_44_13
GGCTATGGTTACTTCTGAAGAATAATGAGAATATAAAAACTGCGGCAGCCTTTCAACTGCGGGTCTTCGCTAATCGCTCAGACCGCGCAGAATTCCCGGCTGCGATTAAGAATGCCTCATCACCGACCAAAACCTTAATAAAAACAGGAATAAACCAACAACCACCATGCCCGAAATAAGCCCAGAAGACCTCAAGAACATGACCCCTGAGCAGATTGCAGAGCTGCAGAAGCAGAACTGCATATTCTGCCATATCATCTCGGGCAAAGTGGCTTCTAAGAAGATATTCGAGGATGACAAGTGCATCGCGATAATGGACATCAACCCTGCAAACCCCGGCCACATACTTCTCATGCCGAAAGAGCATTATGCGATCATGCCCCTAATCCCTGAGGACATAATCGGCCATCTTTTCATGGTGGCAAAGGGCCTTTCTCACGCAAGCCTCAGGGCATTGAAAGTGGAGGGCACGAACATATTCGTTGCGAATGGCGTTGCTGCAGGGCAGAAAGCCCAGCATTTCATGATCCATGTCGTCCCGAGGAAAGAGAAGGACGGGCTGAACTGCTTCATGCTGCCTAAGAAGAGGGTCACTGATGACCAGATTGATGAGATAAGGAAGATCATGAAGAAGAGGATAAATTATGTCATGGGGATAAAAGACTCGGGCGAGGAGGAGATGCCGGAGAAAAAACCAGCGGGAAAAGATGAAGGAAGGCAGACTGATGCTAAGCCCGAGATGAAAAAAGACGGGAAAGATACAGGGATCGCCGGGGAAAATGAAGACATCAGGAAGAAATATGAGGAAAAAGAGAGGGAGATAGAGAAAGAGGAGAATGGCGGACAGGATGAGAGCAAAGACAGCGGGATAGACCTTGACAAGATAACTGATATTTTAGGAAAGCAGATGGGGGGAAAATGAACAAGGACTGCAGGTACTGCCAGAAGATATTCTCAGGGAAAGAGAAGGTCTATGAAGATGAGAAGGTAGTCGCAGTGCTGTCTGACTCGCCCTCTGCCTACGGCCATATAATACTGATGCCGAAAGAGCATTACCCCATAATGGAGCAGGTGCCTGATTTCATAATCAACCATATTTTCAGGATCGCTAACAAGATATCGATAGCTGCTTTCGAGGCATTGCATGTGCAGGGGACAAACCTTCTTGTCAATAACGGCATCGCTGCGGGCCAGGATTCGGCTCATTTCATGATACATATAATCCCCAGGAGAGAAGGCGACGGGCTGAATCTCCAATGGACCCCGAAGCAGCTGAGCGAGGAGGAGATGTCCACTGTCGAGCTGCAGCTGAAGGAGAATGCGAAGACGATAGGCCAGTTCCAGAAAGAGAAGACTGCGCCGATAGAGATAAGGGACACGAAGGAGAAGATAGAATCGAAGCCCGGCGAAGAGAGCTATCTGTTGAGGAAGGTCAGGAGGATTCCCTGAGGCTTCCGGAAATTCTCTGGAATAAACCCCCTTCTCCGGAAAGTTTCCGAATTCTAGCATGTAAATCTGGAAATCTTCCGGTTTTTCCCGGCAAAGAGATATAAAGAATTCTTCATTCACATACGTCAGGAAAAGCGAAAGATTTATATATAAAAAAGGTACTGGTATTAGTACCGGATTGCGTACGATGAAAGTCCGGAGAGTAAACATCAAAGATAGCGTAAAGATAAAAGTGTTATGCAAACACGGCGTATCTGATGAGGAAGTTTGCAGGATATTTGAAACGTGCCCGTTCATAATCAAATCAAAGGAAGACAGATATATGGCAATAGGGTGCCCTGACAGATATGTGACGGTTATTTTCAGATTTGACAAAGGGGCTGCTGATGTGATAACAGCCTATCTTTCATCAAAAAGCCAGATAAAACTGTACAAAAGAAAATGAGAATTGACAACAA
Source organism: Candidatus Woesearchaeota archaeon CG10_big_fil_rev_8_21_14_0_10_44_13 (assembly GCA_002762985.1). Taxonomy (GTDB): domain Archaea; phylum Nanobdellota; class Nanobdellia; order Woesearchaeales; family UBA12501; genus 1-14-0-10-44-13. Next base: position 1,908 of record PCXZ01000010.1, read on the forward strand.
AAAAGAGCCATTTGAGGATTGGAGCTATGAACAATTGAAAAAATTGAAACCTGTCAAGCTCGAGATAGACAAGAACGCATTCGACGGCCCATTCACGTGCTGCAGAAGAAAAACTGTAAGGGCAAGGGTGAAGACAAGGTTAGGGAAAGGATTTGTCATAGAAAATGAGGTATGGAAATGCCCCAAATGCGGAGAGCAGTATGTTGACAGGAAGCAGGGCAATGAGCTTGACAAGGCCATAATAATGAGCGGATTCCTTGACGGAAGGAACATCGAGTTCGCAAGAAAGCTGAATTACGACGGGCATTCCTTCTTCCTGAGATTCCCGGCAGAGCTGACGAAGAAATGGCACAAGGGGATGAAGGCAGTGATAAAGGCTGCTGATACGAAGAGATTCTATGTGGAGATCGAAGGGTAGGTTTTTAATAAAAATCTAGCAAAAATCATCAACCCAAAATCCCCAGGAACAGGTTCCCCCATAGGTAAGTCGCGATGAATGCCAGGAGGAAACTCGGCACAAAAGGTATGCCTTCCTTGATCAGTATCCTGTTTATCTTCTTCTGCTTCTTCAGCTTTATCAGCATCTTTATCTGCTTCATCTCTATGCCAAGGTCCTTGGGCCCGCAGATCTTCTTCCCGCCCACGATGATGTCCTTAGCTATCCAGTCGCCTTCTGTAAGCCTCTCAGGCTCGACAAGCTTGTACATGCAGCTGTTCTCGACTGCCCTGATGAAAACCCAGAGGTAATATGTCGCAAGGAAAAATATCGAGAATGTGAAGACAAGGATCTTCTGGGTGAGGTCGTCCAGGAGGAATGCGAGTATGAATATCACTATGGAAGATATTATCACGACTTTCCTTATCCTGATCATTTTCTGAGAGTACATAACTTTGACCAATTCCCTCTTGAAGACCGGCCATCTTATCAGTGCGAGGCTCAATGTCCATATAAGCCCGTAGATCGCGCCGACAAGGAATGTGTTTGCGAGGAAGCTTATGGAAAAATCAAGCACATTGAACCTAAGCCCTAACATCGCTCCGAGGCCCATCACCATCTTCGCGTCGCCTCCGCCCCACTGACCAGCATAGAACATCGCATAAGCAAGTGCAAGGAACACTATGAAGCCGAAAGCCCCCTCTATTATATAACTCCAGTCTGATTCTGCTGCAGAATATATCAGCCTTATGCCGAGCGCAGAGAATATGAGCCCATAATTCACCCAGTCAGGGACTTCCCTGGTCCTTATGTCAGTATAAGAGCCGATCAAGAGCACTATAAGAACAACAACAAGCATTATCATGTTTAAGACCATTATAGGGCATGAGAAAGGCAAAATATATAAATATTCTTGGTTTATCATGCCTGAGTAGATACAAAATAGGTATCTCAATAAATACACCCTGCTTCGCAGGGATATGGCGGAAAAATGCTGACAAAGAAGAAGCCCAATCATGTAGCCATAATGATGAATGGCCATCTCAGCTACTCTAAGAGGTACAGGGTGCCCATGGAAAAACTCTATTACATGGTCTTCTCAAAGATAAATGAGATTGTCGATTTCCAGATAAGGATGAACATACCCGTGATGACCCTTTATGTCCTGTCCAGCAAAGCGAAGAACTTCGAGAATTTCCCGAATGTGATCGACGCATTGGTGGATTTCTTCGAGAAGCTGAAGAGCAACAAGATAATCGCAGAGAACAAGGTCAAGATATCCATCCTGGGAAAATGGTATGACCTTCCAGGGAGGGTTGTCGAGCCCATCAAATCAGTGATTGAAGAGACAAAGGATTATGACAGCTTTTTCCTGAACCTGTGCATAAACTATGACGGGCAGGAGGAGATTGTCGATGCCTGCAAGATGATCGGAAGGAGGATACAGGCAGGAAAGCTTGATGCTGATGCTGTGAACAAGGAAGCCATCAAGGATACCATATATTCCTCATACTTCCTGCCGCCTGATGTGATAATAAAGACAGGCAGGAGAAGGAGCCTGAAGGGTTTCCTGCTCTGGGACTCTACAAACGGCCACATACATTTCTCCAACAAGCCCTGGCTGGAATTGACAAGGGATGACATAAGCAAGGCGATATGGGAATGGCAGAAGTTCTGGGTCGGCGATGAGGATTGAATAGTAACGGAGATTGAAGAAGTTTCTGGTAACTTTTCATCAAAAAATAACCCAATCGTACAAATACTGGCAGTCCCACCCCCCCTTTAAGCCAGTGGTGCTCATTTGTACAGTGTGAGAGCACAATAATCTTCTAACCTCCTATGATCCTCTCCTACGCCAAAACATTTATAAAACCCCTCTTTTTCCGCCTATAATAGGCTTAAAATGGCAGATACCGAGATAAAAGTATTCGGAAAATGGAGCGCAAAGGACATAATTGTGCAGGACGACGGGGTAAGGGACTATATAACCCTTGAGCCCAAGGTAGTCATGAGGAGCGCAGGCAGGTATGCCCATTCAAGGTTCCATAAATCAAAGGTTTTCATAGTTGAAAGGCTTGTGCATAAGCTGATGAATTCCGGCCATAAGGCAAAGAAGCATTTCAAGTCATCAGGCCATATGACCGGCAAGGTCCAGACAGCCCAGGGCATAGTCGAGAAGGCGTTCAGGATCATAGAGCAGAGGACAAAGAAGAATCCTGTCGAGGTCTTTGTAAAAGGATTGGAGAATGCAGCGCCAAGAGAAGAGATAATCACGATTGAATACGGCGGAGCCCGTTATCCTAAGGCTGTCGAATGCGCTCCGCAGAGAAGGATAGACCTTGCATTGAGGATAATGACGCAGGGATCGCATCACAAGGCATTCAATTCCAAGAAATCAATACATGAGACGCTCGCAGAAGAGATAATGAATGCTTACAACATGAGCCCTAACTCTTCAGCGATATCGAAGAAGCTCGAGCTTGAGAGACAGGCTGATTCTAGCAGGTAGATGGATTTATTTGAGTTTGTTGATTGTCTTATTTTCTATGTTTTAATTTTAAGTTTTGTGAACCACGACCATCAAAGCATTCGCTTCCATCGCACAACTTTTGAATACTGAAAATGCAAGGCATTTTCAGGCCTGTCAAACGAAGTTTGACAGTATAGCTCATGCCCTCTTCATTTTCTTGCACAACTACCCTGTTAAATTGCTCCCCTGCCCAGCTCGGTGCAGGAGGGGGTAAGGGGGAAGTGGTACCCGCACAGTGTTCTTGGCCATTGACACCGCCATCAAGGAGGGTATCCTCACTTCGTTCGGAACCCTCCGAATA
>PCXZ01000020.1 GCA_002762985.1 Candidatus Woesearchaeota archaeon CG10_big_fil_rev_8_21_14_0_10_44_13
GGACGAGTTCTCGTGTTTGTAGGTTTATCATGAGGGTATAAAACAGAACTACTATATAAATTATGCGTTATTTTTGTCTTATACTATTATGCACTAAAAAGAGACTAAAACCATTAAAAAATAGAAAGATTTAAATATTAAAGTTATATTTTAAGGCTTTATACTATTTCAACCAAAATAGGGGGTGTATAAATGGCTAAGGGAAAGGTAAAAGAGAGCAAAGCAAAACCTGCTTCTAAGAAGAGAGACAATACCTTGCTTTATGGTATAGGGGTTCTTATACTCATAGTAGTGATAGTATTGGTCATGAGAAGCGGGAAAGAGGCTGCAGGGCCAGCAGACGTGGATGCGACGTCGGGCCAGCAGACGCAAACAGATAATCAGGTGAAAGAAGACACCACACTTAAAGGAGTCACTGAAGAGCTTGCTTGCTCAGCAGGAGCTGCAATAGGCTTCAAAGCATGCAATCTTCTTGCGAATGGAGATGTTGAGGTAGTGGTATTCCACAGCATATCAAGTGTTGTTGAACCATTGACATTGACAGGAGCACAGTATTATCTATATGATGAGAACGGCGAAAAGCTTGCAGAAGCATCACAGATGGGCACTGTACAGCCGGGCCAGGAGGCAAAATACACGCTTCCATTGAACGGCAATCCTTCAGCGATGAAGGTCGAAGTCAGGCCAGTCGTGAATGTTGATGGTGTAGACAAGATCTGCGTGAATCAGCGTGTGATCGTGATACCTGCAAACAGCTGCAAATAGATAATTTTTTATTTTTTACCTTTTATTTTTGCTTATTTTCGGATTATTAAAAGGGGAGAGCTAAATTATAATTCATAAGCTGATAATATGAAAACCCCTAAAACAACCGCAATTCTGATGATTCTCATAGTTATGGGCCTTTTCCTTATCCCTGGATGCGGAAGCAAGAAGACTACGGTCAGATACATCGTGCCTACAGGATATACTGTCCTTGAGGCCAAAGCTGGCGATGCCGGACAGACTACGCAAGGCACACAAGGGAGCCAGCCGGTCAGCATAGTGATAAAAAATGATGAGCCAAAGGATAACACAACCATCAATGCACCTAAGAACCAGACAGCAAACATATCCGCGCGCGCAAGCTACAGCACGGTCGTCGAGCCTACAACTCATATCAGAGGAGAATATACCCCTTTTGAATCGGATGTGAAGGCCCTGAAGCCGAAGATATGCAGCATCAACGAGGTCATAGTGGGTTATGTGGGATGTTATTACAACGGCGACAAGACCGAAGCGAGGGTCACGCTGAAGGACACAGGCAGGGGGGACATAGAGCAGATGTGGTTTTACCTTGTCTTCGCAGGACAGACTATCTACATGGAATCCGAAGGGTTCGACGTAGGCAACATAAATGATTACAATCTCATGCTTTCAGAATGGTCGAAGAAATACAACGGCAAGATACAGAGGATACTCATCACTCCTGTCATAAAGGAGGGGAATTTCGTGTTCATATGCAACAACAGGCAGCTTCTACTCATACCTGATAATAGCTGCAGGGAGACTGTGGAGTGAAGTTCTAGGTGAGAATGTGAGAGACTTTAAACCAGTGCATGGTGTTGATTATCTTGTAAATCTTTATTCTATACTTGGTATTCCGAAGGAAGCCAATCAAGAGCAGATAAAAGAAGCATACAGGGCCCAGATGAAGATGTATCATCCTGATGTTGTTTCAAGAGCAGCCCCAGAGATACAAAAAGAGGCGCAAAGGAAAAGCGAGCTTATAATCCTGGCATACAAGACCCTCAGCAATGATAAGTCAAAGGCAACATATGATGCTCTTCTGAAGAATTTCAATCCTGGGCTTGTCAGCGACACTGGCAGCATAAAGATAGATTTAATGCAAAAAAGAGTCAATATAGATAATTTAGTGAGTGGGGAGGGGTGGGGAGATAAAGAAAAGATCATCCAAACAGCAAAACAGCTTTCAGGACATGATGATGAGATGTTTGATATAATCGCAAATCAATACAAAGAAGCAGAAAATCCCCCTAAAAAACTAAAAAATGCATATAGGGCTGCGCTTGAGAAGAAGAATGCTTATCTCGATGTCCTTGAAGGGATATTGTGGGAGGATGCAGGGGTATCGAACCAAAAAGGAACCTCTTTCATGTTCAACCCTGAAGACCATATTGATGAAAGAAAAAACCAGATCAAGTATACTGAGACTGAGATTGCCGCAGGCATAGAAGGGATTGTTCTTTCATTGGCATCGGGAACAACCCTTAAGATGCTGGGACAAGGCGGAGAGATATATGATGAGAAAGTGGCAGCTGAAAATCCCATTGCGTTAAAGGAAAAACTGACAAAGATCGCCGTTGACAGGTTCAAAACACATATACCTGGACTGGAAAAGATCGCTGAGGAAAGAACAGAAGTGATGAGGGAGCTTGCCAGCCTGACTGAGTGGGAGTATTATCCTACTGAGCAAAAACCCGCCACATCATTGACCATGGTGCTGGAAAAAGGAGGGAATGTTTCTTCAGTCGTCGCATACCTGATCAAGGGAGATATAGTGAATATGGCCCAAGAACAGCTGGGCATAAAACAAGGCACAAGCATCGATGATCTCAGGTCCATGAAAAAAGATATTGATGGATTCTGCGCTAAAGGGCAGAGCTTGGTCATATTGCATGCAACATCCGAGCCTGATATCACGCTGCAGATGGGATATGTCCTGAATGAGCATATGAATAAGCTTAAGGGGAATGCTGATCAGTGAGAAAATTCTAAAGCAGCATGATCCAAAGGTCATAAAATGGTCAGTCAAAAGGTTATTGAACTCGACAGCAGAGGGATTCTCGCATGGAATGATGATACTGAAGACCGCCTGATGATTTTGCATCTCCAATAGATTAATAAAACCCCCTCAATCTTTTTCTTCCATGAACCAAACATTCAGCAGGTTATTCAGGACAGGAGTCTTGCTGATGTCTCTTTTCTCTGCTGTGAGATTAACCACCGCACGGACACAAGAATCCCTTGAGGCAAAGACAGAAAGGCTGCATTATGACGTCTCATGCTCGACGAAAATACCGGATTTCAGCCCGCAGATCGGCGATGTGGATTTTGAATTTTCCCGCACAGGCAGCAGGTATAAGATATTAACTGATGTGGAGACCACGGGCCATATACTCTCCATCCTTTTCAGCGGCAGATACAATTTCACTACAACAGGCCATGTGGATGAGAACAGCTTCCTGCCCGAGAGATACCTATTCACAAAAAAGGACAAGGCAGGGAATAACCTGGTCGAGGTCGTACAGAAATTTGATTTTGCGATGAATAAGGTCGAGTCTTCAAGAGTTGTCATGAATAATAAGAGAGGAGGGTATGACCGGACAAAGGACATTGACAAGAATTCCCGCGATATATTCTCTGTGCTGATGGAGCTCAGGACAAGGCCGCTGCAGACATACACCTTCCAGGTGATAGAGGAAGGCGAGAAAAAACCATTCACTTTCGTGTATATGGGCGAAGAGAGCATAATAATCAAAGATAAGAGGTATGATGCATATAAGTTCAGGGTTGAGGATACATGTCATCTGATCATAAAACCCAGGCAGGAGGTTTTCCTATACCTGGAAAAGGACGCGCAAAGGAAACCTTTGAGGGTCAGCATAACAAACTATGACATCGGGAATGTTGTCATTGAATTAGGGGCGAGATGATGCCTTTGCAATGCCCTGCCAGGGGCGTTAAGGGCTCTGTCCTAAATGAAGGTTAGCATCAATTTGTGAGGCTTCTTCTATATAACAATAAAGACGAGAAGGGGGTTGGTCGCCGAGCGTAGCGAGCGCGACTAGGAAAATCGAAGATTTTCTGTTTCCCTTACGGGGAATCTCGGCCTTAGGTTAAATAAGCAGAAGCCGAACCGATGATTGTCAAGCGCAGCTTGGCAATACTGATAATCCCAGACGAGCTTGCGAGTCGGGATTATCTATTCTAACCCGAGTGAAGCGAGATTTAGGACAGAGCCGCATTAGGGCAAAGCTTTATAAACCCCTTCCTTTTCCAATATCTATAAGCTTATTAAAGCTTGTTTTGAGGCATTACGATGCCCATCGTCGCCTGCAAAGGCACAATAACCAATATTAAATTCAATAAGATTAGAGATTGATAGGTGTTAAAGAATGGTATCAATGAACGATGTTCCTGTAAATGATCTGATTGATAATACAGCTGAAAAGCTGAAAAAGATCCCTGAGATAAAGCCATTGCCTTGGGCGACATTCGTAAAGACTGGGATGCACAAGGAAAGGCCGCCCATAAGGGCAGATTGGTGGTATGTCAGGGCAGCAGCCGTACTGAGGTCAGTCGCAAAACTCGGCCCGGTCGGAGTCTCAAAATTAAGGACAAAATACGGCGGAAGGAAGAACAGGGGCCATAAGCCGGACAAATTCTTCAGGGGTTCAGGAAACATACTAAGGAAAATACTGCAGCAGCTTGAGAAAGCGCAGCTGGTCAAGAAAGTCGAGAAAGGCGGAAGGAAAGGAAGGATACTCGCTCCAAAAGGCGCTTCATTGCTGAGCAATGCGGCATTCGATGTGAGCAAGATGCCTCCGAAGAAGAAAGAAGAGAAGATAGAGGCAAAACCAGCCCATATCCATACTCATGCTCCCCAGGAAAAAAAGCTTGAGGTGAAGAATCCTGCCGAGGCGATGCCAAAGCAGGAAAAACCTGTCCATCAAGTCCAGCCTTCGAAAGAAGGAAATAAAAATGAGTGAGCTTGAAGATATAAGACGAAAAAAGATGGAAGAGCTGCAGCAGAGGTATCTGCAGGATGCGTCAGAACAGGCCCAACAGGAAGCCCAGATGCAGCAGCAGATCAGCCAGGTCGAGGCTGTCGTCAAACAGAGGCTCACAAAAGAGGCATTGCAGAGGTACAGCAACATAAAAGCCGCTGACCCTGACAAGGCAACACAGCTGCTTTTGCTCATGGCCCAATTTTTGCAGGCCGGAAGGGCAAGCACGATCACAGACGACATGCTGAAGCAGATCCTTATGAAGACGGCGCCTAAGAAGAGGGAGATGAAGATAAGGAGAGTATGATTCCGGGATATCACGATCATAAAAACACATCAAAAATAAAATGGCAAGAATCAAGCACCCAAGCAGGAAAAAACGCCTTGCAAAGGCAGGAAGGCAGACAAGATGGGCTCCTTTCTGGACAGTGCCTAAGATCTACGGACCGGGCAGAAGGGTCCATCCAGGCAGGCACACTGCTGTGAAGAGGACTTGGAGAAGGACGAAGATAAAAGCTTGAAAAAAGCAAAAATGTGATTATCATGGCTATAGAAAGAACATACATAATCCCTTTGAGGAGGGAATGGCTGAAAGTGCAGCGCTATAAGAGGGCGAAAAAGGCAGTCAGAGGAGTCAAGGAATTCCTGGCAAAGCACATGAAGCAGGAAGATCCCAAGATGATAAAGATAGGCACAGTCCTGAACGAGATGATATGGGGAAGAGGCATAAGGAATCCCCCTCACAAGGTCAAGGTCAGTGTCGTGAAAGAGGCTGACGGACTCGTAAAAGCTGAGCTTTTCGGCCACAAATATATCGAGAAGAAGAAGGTCGAGAAGAAAGAGGAAGGCGGCATCGCAGGGAAGCTGAAAGAGGCGATCGGCGGCGGCAAGGAGAAGAAGGAGAAGGAAGTTGAGGCTGAGATCACAGAGGACAAGGAAGGCAGGAAAGAAGATAAGAAGGAAAAAGCCCCTGAGAAGAAAGAAGAAAAGCATGTTCATAAGGAAGTGAAGAGAGAAGAGAAAAAGCCAGCGCATAAGGAAGAGAAGAAACCGGCTAAGAAGTGATTGATTTTCTATAGCATTAACTCAATTAAAACCCTATGCCCTCGCTGTAAACTTCTGAGCACATTTGGTGGAAGGGTGGGAAAGCGATGTTTTCATGGATTTTGGGTGGGGTATGCTTTGAGTAAAACACTACATATAATATAATTTAACGCCCAAAAATCTCATCAAAAACCCAAAAAAATAAAAACAGAGGCCTTTTTAGCCATAATATGAGTGTAACCCAGGGAAAACTGCCTTTCGAAGGCATAAAGAGAGAAATTCTTGTCAGGAGAGAGACTGAGACCAGCCCTAAGTTCGGGAAAAAGCCCGAGGATAGGGATACCGGGGAGCTTATAGCCTACGGCGTCATAAACATAGACAAGCCAAAAGGACCGACATCCCACCAGGTGAGCGCTTATGTCAAGCAGATAATGGGCGTGAGCAAGAGCGGGCATTCAGGCACATTGGACCCGAAAGTCACGGGGTCGCTCATCGTAGCCCTCGACAAGGCCACGAAAGTCACCCAGGGGCTTCTTACTGCAGGAAAGGAATACACTGCGATAATGCATATCCATGATGATCTCGAAGAGTATGATATCTACAAGGCGTGCGGGGAATTCGTCGGGAAGATAAGGCAGATGCCTCCGATAAAATCCTCTGTGAAAAGGCAGATGAGGACAAGGAGCATATACTATCTTGACATTCTGGAAGTTGATGGGAGGGATGTATTGTTCAGGGTAGGCTCAGAAGCAGGCACTTATATAAGGAAACTCATCCATGATATCGGCCAGAAATTAGGATGCGGCGCGCATATGGCGGAACTGAGGAGGACAAAGGTAGGCCCGTTCGATGAATCCACTCTCGTGACTATGCAGGATCTCCAGGATGCGTTCTGGATCTACAAGAACAAGAAGGATGACAAAGAGCTCAGGAAGATGATCCAGCCTATGGAGAACGCTGTCGCGCATCTCCCGAAAATCTGGGTGATGGATACTACTGTGAACAGCCTTTGCCATGGCGCATTGCTCCATGTCCCTGGGATCGCCAAGGCCGAATCGAACATCGAGCCAGAGCAGCTTGTCGCCATAATCACATTGAAAGGCGAGCTTGTTGCGACTGCAAGAGCGAAGATGAATTCGAGCATAATGGCAAAGTCGGAGAGGGGCATCGCAGCGAAATCAGAGCGTGTTTTCATGGAGCCGGATGTCTATCCGAGGGTGGAGAGGGTCTGAAATCAAAAATTCTGATAAACAAAAAATGCCAACAAAAAAAATTACAGAAGAAGAAATAGTTTTTCAAAGAATAAGATCAGACAAAAGTACAATAAATGTAGCTTATTTAAGCCATAAGGTTTCCAATAACCCTCTTTTTTCAGAATCTTACAAGGATTGTGTTGGGACAATAATAATGGGCGGCGGATTCGCTGCGTTGTCGCATTACAGCGATTATTCTTATGCTCCTGAGCCAAAAAAATATTTGAATGAGATGATTAAAGAGATCTCTGATTTAACGCCGGTCGATGAGCTGACTGCAGCCATCATAGGGGGAAAGGAAGACCATTTCAACAAAAACAAGGAAATCCTTGCTGATACTGGAATTCCCATTGTAGGGGTGTATCTGGACTATTATCCTAATGGTAAGCCTGCTGTTCTTTTTGGACTTATATGCAAGAAGATTGTCGGTGCAGTAAAAAGTGTGGTTGTAATCCCAAGTATGCGTGAAGTAATAATATACTGCAGAAAGGAGAATGGGCCGTCTTTTGGGTATAATAGAATATATTCAGGACATTATGTTTCTCAATCCACTGTAAAAAGCACAGAATCATGCCCGACATCGAACAATCCTAATCTTGCGCCCGCATCAAGCCATCCATGCGCATAATTAAGGCATGCAAAAGCATTCACGATATCGCCTTTGTCCCTGAAATGCTGCGCATCCCTGTAATATCTGGATGCCATGTCAAGGAAATCCTCTGCGAATTTCCTCAGCTCTGCGCTGTCAAGCTCGAGATCATTGACAAGTTTGACCTTCTTTATGGCCCTGCCTGTCACGTCGAAGTACTTGTCGAGCTTCTCTTTAGTCACTTTGTCTGTCTGCATGGTAAAGGTATTATTTCCCAATAGTATTTAAATGTTTTATTGTTTTTATTATTATGCAAATGATTAACGCAACAAGCACCCTTGAGTTGAAGGGTGGGAAAGCGAGTCTGCATAGATTTTGGGCGGGGTAATTTTAGAGGAAAGAAAGTGAACACTAACTAAAAAAGAGACCTTTAACAGGTATGACAAAATAAAAATTAAAAGTTAAAAATAAAGAATAAATTAAGCAGCCTTCGCCTCTTCCTTGACTTCCCTCTTCATGGACATAGGCAGCGGCCTTCTGACGGTGAGAGGCAGCACTCCCTTGTCGAACTCCATCTTCGCGATCTCGAGAGGGTCGTATTTTATCTTCTCAAGGCCCTCCTTGTCGAGCTTCACGAGGAACGGGGCCCCCATAGAGAGCTGCAAAGCCCTGCTTCCGAGCATCCTTGCCCGCTCATACTTAGTGTATTTTTCCGGTCTTTCCATTTTTCATCACCATTCAAGCATTTCAGATGGATTTCAAAAGCTCTTTGGCTTTCTCGACCCCGATCTCAACCATCTTTTTTATGTCTTCGATCTTCAGAGGCAGATCCCCTCCTTTCTGCATAGCGCATATCTTCCCGTCCTTTGTCGTCGTGACAGTCAGCTTTGCGTCGAATATCCTCTCCTCTTCGGGCAATGGGTCCACAAGGAACATGTCGCCTATCTTGTAGATAGTGACTGCGACAGGTATCTTTGTCAGAGGCAGCTTCTTGTCTGTGTGCTTCTTGTAGTCTACGCTCACATCATCATACTCAGGGAATCTCGCATCTTTCAATGCGGCTACTGCTCCCAAAGCAGAAGCGTCAAGGAGGTTTCCTGCATCGTTGACAGTGCATACATCGATAGATACCATCCATACCTTCTCTCCTTTCTTGATGCATAATTTCTTCATGTCGATAGTCTTTGCCTCTCTCACTCCCCTGTCTACAACTCTTGCGAGTTCTATCGCCTGGATGTCAGGCGGGCCTGTCTCGAATTCCGGCGATGACAGCGGCAATAGCTGCGCATCGACCATCAGGCATCCCTCATTAGGCGTGTCCGGGTAAGGCTTGTCGACGCTCAATTTTATGCCGACCAGGACCTCCGTCTCCCCTATGAGGACTCTCGCCGAGCCTTCTGCTGATTTTGAGATCCCTGTCTCAACGACAATCTTCCTGTATTCGTCAAGTTTCCTTCCATCATACCTGACTCCCTTCATAAGGGAATCATTCAGGTGCTTTTTCAGGTCATCATTCATAGTTATCATTTTCATTCACCATTCCCTTCAATAGGCTTGTATTTTTCCTTCAGCGCTTTCTGCTGTAATTCATATATCTTCACGAGGCTTTTCTTGCCCATCTCAAGCGCCTTTATCAGGTCGTCCTTGGATATCTCGCCGTCCATCTGGAGCAATGATATCTCCCCTGTGCTCGGCACCAATGCCATCGGTATGTCAGCGACAGGGCCGTCCTCATATGCCTCTTCGTCATAGTTGAGATCGACGACGACCTTGTCATCGACTTTCCCTACTGCGACTGCGCATACCAGGTCCTTCATAGGTATCCCTGCGTCAGCAAGGGCTATCGAAGCTGCGCATATGCCTGCGCATCTTGAGCCCGCGTCTGTCTGCGGGAAATTTATGAAGATGTCCACGACTGAGTTCGGATAATCCTTCAGGTCAAGAACAGGCAGCAATGCCTTTTCTGTGACCATTGAGATCTCCTTTGCCCTCCTGTTCGGGCCCGGCCTGACTCTCTCGCCTGAGCCTGAGAAAGGCATCATCTCATAAAAGCATCTCAATATGCCCGTCTTGGGGTTCTGCATTGATTTAGGGTGCAGCTCTCTAGGTCCATATACTGCTGCTAAGGCCACCGTCTTTCCTATCTGGAACATCGCTGAGCCGTTTGCTCTCAGGACTACGCCCGCTTTTGCGCTTATAGGCCTCAGCTCATCGAATGATTTCCTTCCATCGAATCTTTTTGTGTATCCCATTTTCATTACCTTGTAATTATTTTTTATTTTTTTATCGTTGATTTTTATCTATCTTTTTATCGATCTTGTCAATAGCGTCTTTGTCCGCCGCTATGGCCTCCGTATCCGCCGCCGTAGCCGCCTCCGCGTCCGCCGCTATGGCCTCCGCCTCCATATCCTCTGTGTTCCCTGAAATCCCTGTGTTCCCTGTATTCCCTCTGTTCGCCGTATTCCCCGGCGTTCTCCTCTGTGCTGGTCTCTGTATTTTCAGGCTTGTGCTCGAATTTGCCGACGAGCTTCTCAAGGTATTCCTTCATCCTGTCTGTAAGGCCTGCTGTGTGCGCTTCTTCCTCGATCTTCTTTATAGCATTTACAGCTATGACTTCCTTGTCAGGGGCGCCTTCCAGCCATACAATGCCGTTCTGGCCGACGACTATCTTGCAGCCTGTTGCGTCCTTTATCATCGTTACCATCGATCCCTGCTTGCCTATTATCCTCGGCACCTTGTTCGTGCTGGCCTCTATCACTCTTCCGCCCTTCAGCGCCCTCAATCCTGGGCCCCTCATCGTGACGTCAACAAGCTTCTGCGAGGTGACATTCGTTATCTTGCATATGACAAAATCCCCCAATGCGTAGAACCTTGTCAGGTCTGTGCCTTTCTCGATGTATCTCTCTGAAGCGTCCTTCAATGAAAGCACTGCTGAGTAGGCTGAATTTATATCGAGCCTCCATCCGCTTATCAGGATGTCCATCACCTGTGCTACGATGGTGTCCCCTCTCTTCGGAAAATATCTGCCCGAAAGAGGCAATAATCTCAGGACTTTGCCGTCGATATTGACCACTCCTATGCACTGTGCCCTTATGTCTTCTCCGAGCCTGTAGGTCATGTATGAAGGCAGGAAATCCATGCCGACTGCAAGGACCTGTCCAGGCACTACGATATCTTTCTCTTTGACTTTTATTTCTCCCATGTTTATCATCCGTGTTTATTTTTTATTTTGTGTTTTATCTTATCTTTTGTCTCTTATTTTCTTCTTGTTTTTTTCGTTTTCGTGTTTTTTGTTTTTCAGTTTTTTGTCTGTTTTTATTTTTGTCTTGTTTTCCGTTTCCGTTTTATGTGTTCCCTTCTCTGCCGGGTCTTTTCAGGCCTTTATCTCTCCAGGACCTTCGTCTCGACTGAACCTTTTGTCATTACGTTGAGCTTCTCATAAAGGTCTGCCTCAAGGCCGGCCGGTATCTCAACTACACACACATAAGAACCATCATTCCTCCATTCCTCGTTCTGCGGCTTGCCGAACTGGCTTACTGCGCCATATCCCTTGCCCGCATGCTCAGGAGGCATCCTTATGGATATCCTCTTCGTCTCCATGCTTATTGGGATTATGGGCTTCAGTTTCCTGACAATATCCTCAATCTGGTCTTCTGCCGACTTGAATTCGTCTATCTTGACCTTCGCCTCTTCCATCGCATTCTCTATCCTCTGCACAGGGTGAGGCAGTTTTGTCTTCGGGTCGATCGCATTCTTCCTTATGATATCCACGATCTTCCTTCTCTTGTCTTCCCTCAGCTTGTTCCTGTACTCCTGGCTCAGCTGTATCTCACCATGCTTGAGTATGATCTCGGCAACCTTGACCGCATCGGTTGTGTCGAATACCTGTTTTATGATGTTCTCCGGGGCCAATGTGCCTTTCTTGACATCAGAGAATATCTTGTTCCCCCTTATCACGTTGTCAAGCAATGGTATATCCTTTCCGTTCCTATAAGCTACAGCAAGGTCAGGGTCTACTGCAACCTCGAAATTCTGGCCTCCTTTCTTAAGCCTTGCAAGGTTGAAATGCACCCTCTCGCCTTCCATTGACATTACGCCTTTCATGCTCATTTTGGTCTACCTTTTTTCTTTTTTGATCTGTTTTTTGTTTATTATCCGGTTATCCGCTTATTTCCTGTTCCTGCAGATTATCTTGTTCTTTCGTTCTTACTTCTTCTTCGCTTCGCCGAGTATCTTTGCGATCTTCGATCTGTCTACCCTTGTGAATTTCCTCTCTTCATTCGTTATGTAAGCGCAGTCTATCCTTTCGACAGTGATGTTGTCCTCGAGAGCCTTGCTCAATGCCTTTATGGCAAGCTTCAGCCCTGCCTCGATAGTTATGTCCTTCTTGTACTCTTTCTGGAATATCTCCTCTATCTTCGTCTCTGCCTCGCCTATGACTGCAGCATGATACTGAAAATATATCCCTGTAGGGTCTGTCTCGTACAATGACGGGCCTTTTGAATCCACGCCGACTATCAGGAGAGAGACTCCGAACGGCCTCAACCCGCCTGATTGCGTGCACATCTGCTTGAGGTCGCATATGTCCTTGACTATGGTCATCGTATCGATCGGCGAATCGAATGTAACCTGGTGCTGCTGGGCCTTGACCTGCGCCCTCTCTATCAATAATCTTGCATCAGAAAGTATGCCTGCTGCTGTGGCGCCCATGTGATCATCTATCTTGAATATCTTCTCTACTGATTCTGCGACGATCAGGGGATCCACTATCCTCTTGTCTGTGACTAAAAGAACGCCGTCCTTGCAGACCATGCCTATCGCTGTGCTGCCCTGCTTCACTGTCTTCTTGGCATATTCTACCTGGAGAAGTCTTCCGTCAGGGCTGAACATCGTTATGGCCCTGTCATATCCCATTACCTGGTGGCTCATCGGTTGCATTTTAAATCAATCCTCCTTTCCTTCGATTTATTGTGTGTTCAAATAATCCTGATTTAAAATGCAACTCTTTTACGGACATAGTGGGTAAATTTAGTTGCATTTTGAGTACCTCGTTTTGCTTTTTATCGTTTTGTCTTCATCCTGTCTAATCCTTATATTGTTCTGTTTTGATATGTGTGCCATATATAATTGTTACGATTTTTAATTGGTTTTTCGGCCTTTTCCATACACGCCATCTCATGCTGCCATGTACTTATCTTTTGCCTTTTTCAGTGTTCCGCTTGCCCCAAGGCTTCTCACAAGGGCCTCTTTCCCGTCGATAGCGCTTATCAATGCCAATGAGGCTTTTGCATGGTTCATGTATTTGTTATTGACCCTGATGATCCCTCTCTGGGCATCCCTGTTCCAGCAGTCCTCGACTACCATAAGTCCGGCATTAGCAAGGCCTAATTCGCCAAAGAAATTCAACGAATTGTCCTTTATTTGCCTTGAAACAGCCGAAATGTCCTTTATTTGACCTTCTGAGACGATTTCAAACGCTATATAGCGCTTTTTCTCCCTTAAGCTAGGCAACAAAGGTTTTATTTTCCTTTTAATGTTTATTCACCTTAAAACAGCTTTCATTAGCCGAGAAAATGCTTTTAAAGCACAATTTTCTCTTGTTTCTCACAATAATCAGAGAATTTGAAGGTTTATAAAGATGGCGGTTTTGGGGAGGTGAGTAGGATGAATCGGTCGCCCGATAGTTTAATAAACGATAAGGATATCTGGATTTCAATGGACTTCAAGCCAAACAAAAAGAAGATGATCATATCCTTAGGTGCAGCTTTATTCGTCTACCTTTTTATCGCGTTCATAATGCGATGTTTTCCTCTTGGTTGCGAGTGGTGGGAACCCAGAGAATTCCTGATTATAGCAAGGGATGTCCCGATTCCGGCTTTTTTTATTGCCTACCTATTCTTGAGTCTGATCAAAAAGAAAAAATAGAAAATCTTTGCCAATAATCATGATCAGAAGGTCATTTACGGCAATTAAACATCTCTTTCATATCGTAAAAGGCCCTGCAGAAGATTGCGCATGATCTCTTCAGTTCGGTTCTGCCTTCTTTTGTCAATGAATAGGTCTTATCATCATCAGAAGCTATCAATCCTTTCTCTTTTAGCTCTTTCAGCGCAGGGTATATCGTCCCGGGGCTCGGCTTTGAGCCCTTCCTTTTCCCGAGCTCTGAGGCTATCTCTGCGCCGTTCATGCTTTTTTTGCTGAGTATCCACATTATAAGATAAGACAGAAATCCTTTCATTTTGCAGCATTCCATACATCAATGATATCGGATGACCTATATTTAAAGGTTTATATTTCCTGATGGATGTATCGGATGACTGATATATTTAAATATTAGTATCGGATTACCGATATTGGACATCAGATATTAACCGCATGGAGGTGCGAATATGGAAAAGAAAGAATGCAAGATAGTGTGCGACGGAAAAGAAGTCGCGACAGTGAGCTGCAGCGAAGATGGGCTGAACATAAAGCATACGAAAGAAGGGAAAGAGATGTGCAGGAAGATGCATAAAGAGTCTGCTTTTAGCAGCATCTTTCTCTTTTTTTGAGGAGATCACCCCATTGTTACTGCCAGTAAATTTGCCCCGGTTTGCCTGAATAATCCCCTTTGCCCTTAAGAATAAGATTTATATAACCCCTCTAATCCCCCTCCAACATGGTAGGATTGTCTGATTCACAGGTTTATGAACGGGCGCTGGCCTATTGGCCATATAAGGATTCCCTAAGAAAAGTCATAGACCACATATGCGTAAACGCCCCCATTGACAGAAGCCTGCTCGACCTGATGTGCGGACCAGGGTACCTATTAGGCCAGGTAGCTGCAAGAAGAAAAGACCTGTCGCTCAAAGGAGTAGATCTGGACAGCATGAATATTGCCCATTCGAAAAGGGAGTATCCTGGAATAGATTTTGAAGTAGGCGATGTTCTCCTATGGAAACCGGACCATCTTTTTGATGTTGTCGCATGCACAGGAGCCCTTCATCACATCCAATATGGCCGGCAAGAAGAGGCCATTGAAGGGATTGCCTCGATGGT
Source organism: Candidatus Woesearchaeota archaeon CG10_big_fil_rev_8_21_14_0_10_44_13 (assembly GCA_002762985.1). Taxonomy (GTDB): domain Archaea; phylum Nanobdellota; class Nanobdellia; order Woesearchaeales; family UBA12501; genus 1-14-0-10-44-13. The sequence goes on from PCXZ01000020.1 coordinate 14,715, forward strand.
AAAACCAGGCGGCATTGTCATAATCTCCGATAGTTATATAGCTGATTATTCGAATGAGACTGAAAGAAAAGCTGCAGCCGCAAAACTAGGCCAGGAATACCTGGGGGAAACCATCCAAAATGGTGCGCCTGAGCCGGTCATAGAAGCAACAATGCAGATATTATGGAATGATGTTCTGATGAAAGAATTTAAGACTTCGATGAATAGACGATTGCCCATCTTTAAGAAAATCTTCAGTCATGTTAAAACTTTGAAGACTTGGCCAGAATTTGAATCAGAGTATGGTGATTATATCTCGGTCTGCAGGAAAAGCCATGGGGCTTGATCCTGTGATGCAAATTTTCCTGGGCCATATCCTCCCGTTTCACCAGGTTAAATTAATGTCATCAGGAGAAATAATGCCCGGGAAAAATTTATTGCAAAGAATATTCTTTTCGGTACGTATCAATTATAGGAGCATACTCTTTTCCAAGGTCAGGGAACTTTTTCGCTAATTGGACAGCACTATTCAAAAGTTTCTGTCTAATACCATCATCACAATGGAAGTCGTCATCGATATTGGACAGTATTCCAAACAAATCTTTTCTTGCTGTTTCGACATCCTTTATCGGTCCACTCCCATCCATATCAACTTTAAGAGGATAGTGGATATATAAATTTTCCCTTTGCTTTACTCTTTGGAAACCTTCAGTTTCATTGCCTTCGTTTCACTCGGGCCGCCTGACATTGTTAGTCTCAATTCAGAAAAGCCTCAATACAATCTTCCGCCGATCGGTACATCTCGTTCTGGTTCGATCAGGACACATTCTCCGTCTTTGCCGGGAATGCCCAAAGTTAAGACTTCAGATGCTGCTGGTCCGATCTGTCTTGGCGGGAAATTGACTACGCACAGGACTAATTTATATTTCAGGTCTTCTTTTGGATAGTTCTTGACGAGTTGGGCGCAAGATTTCTTTATTCCGATCTCTTTTCCCAAATCAATCTTAAGCTTGTATGAAGGTTTTCTTGCTTCTGGAAAATCCTCTACTTCTACAATCCTGCCGACCCTTATGTCCAATTTCTGAAAATCTTCAAATGTTGCCATAATGATTTAGTATTGATAGAACTTATATAAATGTTACGGGCTTTTCCTGGACTCTTCGCCGCTTCACTCGGCTCTCTATCTTCAGCTTATACCCATCCGACCCGGTCATCTACGAAGGTTTTATATAGTTTTCAGATTTACTTTGATTATGCGCCTCCCGGATTCAATCGAGATAAGAGAGTCAGATGGAAAAGGTTTATTTGCTAAAAAATCGATCAAAAAAGGCTCGATTGTGTTCCATTTTGATGGCAGGATCGGCGATGATGCACACACCAACCCTGAGTCCTTGCAGATAGATGAAGATAAATTTTTGGAATCGACTGCCAAATTTGATGATTTCCTGAACCACTCATGCGAACCAAACTGTTATGTCGACTGGCATAAGCTGGATCTTGTCGCATTGAGGGATATCAAGGTTGGTGAAGAATTGTCATTCGACTACAATACTGCAGAATATGACCTGATCGATATGGTCAAAGACTGCAGTTTCAGATGTAACTGCGGTTCAAAAAATTGCATTGGGGAAGTGAGAGGTTTTAGATATCTGACCTCTGAACAGAAAAAGAGAATCCGAAAATTTATATCACCTTTTTTGAAAAAGAGATTTGAACAGTAATTACAGATATGCGACCCCTGCCGGCTTTCCCTTACGCCATTAGAAAACATTTAAATGGTTGCTATTAAAGGATTTCAAGGGATACAAGGAATACTGCAGGAAGGTGAAGTATGGGCTTGTGCCCAGCACATGGTAGATGATGAAATTGCCATGAGCTGCTGAAAATATCTTAGGATAAACGTGGCTTCAGAAATCCTTAAGGTAATTCACGCTTGCATCCTTTATCCTGACATCGACAAATTCTCCTGCAATTATCTTCCCCTTATCCCCTGCAGCCTTGACGACAACAGGCTTATAGCAGTGATTCCTTCCCATCAATGTGCCTGTCCCGGCCTTGCCTCTCTCATCTATGAGTATCTTGCCTTCCCACCCTAACCATTTCTTGTTCTTTTCAAGAGCGATCCTCTCAAAGACCTCAGCAAGCTCTGTCGACCTTTTCTTGGTCTCTCCGCCGGCAAGCTGCTTCATCCTGGCTGCAGGCGTCCCTGGCCTCGGCCAGAATCTTGAGATGTTGAGGACATCAGGCTTTATCTCCTCAATAAGCCTCACAGAATCCCCGAACTGCGCCTTCGTCTCTCCAGGAAAGCCGCATATGATGTCTGTACTTACTGTGATATTGGGTATCCCTTCCCTGAAGGCAGAGATTATCCTCCTGAAATCCTCTGCTTTGTATCTTCTTCCCATCTTTTTTAATATCTCATCATTGCCTGCCTGGACAGGTATGTGTATGAACTTGAATATCTTCTCTCCCCTGAAGGCTTCGACAAGCTCATCAAGGATAGGCAGCACATTGTTGGGGTTCATCATGCCTACCCTGACAAAGAATTTCCCTTTTAGATGTGAAATATCCTTCAGGAGGCCAGGCAGCCCATGCCCATAAGATGCGCAGTCCTGGCTTGTCAGCCAGATCTCCTTGCAGCCTTCATCGATGCTGCTTCTCACTTCTTCGATTATCTTTTCAGCAGGATAAGAGTAAAGCCTGCCTTTAGCGAGCCTTGTTATGCAGTATGTGCATTCTCCGTCGCATCCTTCGGATATCTGGACTATGTCTATCATCTTGTTATAGCGGTGCTTCGGAAGGCACAATTTTATCTCATGCTGCTCTCCGATAAAATCCTTTTTCTTCTTTTTTCTGATGATCATCTCAACAGCCTTTGTTATGTCGCGGACATGCTGCGGCCCGACAAGGATTATGTCCCCTGAGATGCCTTTCACGAGTTCAGGCTCTGCTTCTGGCATGCAGCCTGAAACGATCACTTTTTTCCCTGACTCCACAAGCCCCTTTATCCTTTTCAGTATCTTGTTCTCTGTCGGCCCCTTGACTATGCACGTGTTTATTATTATGATATCTGCGTTCCTTGCAGACTTCTCATTATCCATATCCGTAAGCACTATGCAGCCTGCCTTCTCCAATAGCCCGGCCATTATCTCTGCATTGCTCTTGTTTGCAGAGCAGCCGTAGTTCTCGATGTATATTGATGTCATGGCTGTGTCTTTGGGGAGGGGGATTATATAGTTTACTGAAAGAAGTAAAGGTTCTGTCTTAAGTTAGGGTTAGCATCGGCTCGGCTCCAGATGTTTTTCTGAAAGGTCTGCGTCCCCGTGAGCGTGTTACGCACAGGAAATCGCGGATTTCCTTAGTTCCAGAGGACAAGCCTCTGAAACCAACCCTCGGGTGCAACAGCAAGGACCATCTCACTCCGTTCGATGGTCCGAATAACAATGTTCGTCGGTGGGCTAAACGCAGTTTATGCCCACCTTGCGCTTGCGCTCGACTTGAAAATCGCGGTTGCGGATTTTCAAGGTCTGAAAATGGCTTTGCCATTTTCAGCAGATGCGCGTAACCATCTCGGGAGCGTCCCCCCGCGACGACCCCGATAAGGGTTTCGAAGGAGCCTCGCATATTGATGCTAACCCATCTAATTATTGAAAACCCAAACAAAAACATTAATAAACTTCAATATCACACTCCCCTTATGAAGAAGCTGACAATAGCGATAATATGCATGATCATTCTTTCATTCGCAGTAAGCATCTTCCTTTACCCGGACATGCCAGAGAGGATGGCTTCCCATTGGAACGCAAAAGGCGAAGTGAATGGCTACATGCCGAGATTCTGGGGGCTGTTCCTCATGCCCATCATATCCGTCGCTATGCTTCTGCTTTTCCTGATAATACCATATATCGACCCGATGAAGAAGAACATAGACGCATTCAGGCCGTATTTTGACGGGTTCATACTGCTCATGATGATATTCCTGTTCTATATCCATCTTCTAACGCTCTTCTGGAATTTAGGATATAAATTCAGCCTGATAAATTCCATGCTGCCTGCATTCGCTATACTTTTCTATTATATAGGCATCTTGACAGAGAACGCAAAAAGGAACTGGTTCATAGGAATAAGGACCCCATGGACATTGAGCAATGACAAGGTGTGGCAGAAGACACACATGATCGGAGGCAGGCTGTTCAAGATATCCGCAGTCATAGCCCTTGCAGGATTGTTTTTCCAGAAGTATGCCATATTGTTCGTGCTCGTGCCGATAATAATCTCATCAATCTATGTTGTGGCTTATTCTTATTATGTCTATAGGAAAGCGTATTATCCCAAGGAAGTCAAGGAATTGCTGAAGAAGAAAAAGCCGAAAAGGAAGATGATATGAGACTATCCAAATATTTATATATTTTAATCCCTTCTTAAAACCATATATAAGCGGTTTAAAAGCCGAAATAGGCATCCTGAAGGGATTTAAACAATGATACAGCTCGGCGGCAATATACAACTTGAAGGTTTCGAGGCACTGGAGCCAGGCAAGCTTGTTGTCGTAAAGAAGATGGTGGGCAATTACGCAAGGCAGATTTCTGACTCCAACAAGGATTTTGAGAAGCTTTCTATGGTCCTGAAGAAGGAGGGCGGCATGTTCGAGCTGAAGGCAGCGGCGATCATAGCGGGCAAAGAGAGTTCTAAGGTAGTGAATGACAGCAGATTGTTCTACGGGCTTGACAATGCGCTGAATGGGCTGATGGGATTGATAAAGTGAAAAGGTGAAATATGTCTGGTCCTGGCGAAGGTAAGATAAGGCTTGCGGGCGCAAAGGTCTATATCCATGTGAAAGGCAAGTCAGGCGCAACAGTAACCCATATAGATGTCGAGCATCCTTCCCTGAATAGCATAATAAAGAAAGGCGAATCGACGTATGCTGCGGGCAAGGCAGGCGGATTCTTCATAGGCCTGAAGAAGCAGATGCTGAAGAGGGCTGATAGGCTTGTGAAGAGAAAGCAAAGCGGCTGGTGAAAAACTTAATATAATGGTTTAAGTTCGTATAATAAATGAGTAACCACATAAATGAAATCTGTGAAATAGCTTTTCCTTCTATAAAAGGGATAGTTGATGACCATGTTCAAATTGCACACGATACATTATATGGTTGCGGCATTGGATACCCCCTAAATCCTGAACCTCCTATGACTGGATTTGAATTAATCTTAAGAAAAAGATTCATTGTAGGAGATGGTCCGGTAAAAATGGAAGATTGCCATAGAAGCAAAAGAAAGTGGGAAGTAGTGACTGAGCTGCATGAGAGAGAAAATTTACCATACAAAGATGTGATTGAGATAGCTCTTCGACTTGCCAGAGAGGATAATTTAGTGGTTTATTATGCACTGCCTGATAACACCTCAAGGATAATATTTCATCCGGACAATTGGGAGCCCAGGATAGGTTAGTTTTTGCCCTTCTCGAACGCCTTTTTCACGATTTTGCCTATCGCCTATCATAAACAGAAGAGCTGTATCTTTCATGGGCCCTTCTCACCTTTTCATCAAAAGATCTCACACTGGCTGAGATATTCCTGCAGCCCACAACAGGTTGTATTGAGCATATCAGATCTGCACCAGAACCTACAACATCCTTATAGTTGTCATGATTGATTCCTCCTATCCCTGCAAGAGGGACTCTTGGAATTAACCCATTGCCCATCATTCTCCTGACTGATTCCAGTGTCTCTATCCCGCACGGGTCCCTGTTGCCGTCAATCTTTGTGGATGTCCTAAAAAGAGGGCTGAAGCTGATGTAGTCTGCGCCTGACTTTGCCGCAATCTCTGCCTGCTTCGTGTCTGAGACCGACAGTCCTATGATCCTGTTCCAGCCGAGCATCCTTCTTGCAGCATTGTAATCCATGTCGCTCTGCCCTATATGCACCCCGTCAGCCCCCACAGCCAGCGCAATATCGACATGATCATCTATTATGAGGAGGGCTTTGTAGAGCCGTGTGAGAAACCTAAGATGCATTGCTGTCCTCGTCATCTCCTCGAGGGGAAGCATCTTCTCCCTGTACTGTATTATCCTTGCGCCGCCTTCAAGTGCTGCCTTGACCTGCTCCACTGCGCTAAGGCTCGTCTGGGGATTATCAGAGCTTGATGTGATAAAATAATAACCTCCTTTCTGCAGTCCATTGAGCATGATGAGGCAGAATTCCTGGGCGTTTATATATTTTTTTATATTTTTTCTTCAGCAGCTGCCCTGCCTGGCTTCATCGATTATGCCAATCTACAAATTTTACAATGAGTTTCCCCTTAACAGATCCCATCTTAAAAAATTCGTCAACTTTACCATTTGATATTAAAACTTTCGCTGGCCGCTCCATATCTTTTATAGGCACTGTTTTGGTCCCATCATAGTCTCTACTAAAGTTAGCATCAAAATATTTAGAGATAGCAGAATCAGAATCTTTTAGAGATCTAATAGGAGTAGCATATACCCTATATGTCGGAACCCAATAAGTATAATCTTTTATAGATGGGATATTCAATGAGATCATAACTATGTAATCATTATATTTTTCAACTTGTTTTAACTTGCTGCCCAATAATCTCTCTAATTCCGCACGTAAATCATTTATTTTTAAGTATAGTGTATCACATTAATAATCGTATGTATTCGGTATTAAAAAAGTTTTTCTTAATGCTGAACACAATTGTTTTCTCAATTCAGATAAGTCTGACCAGATTCTTGTCGCTAACCAATTCTTGACGTTTTTCCAATACTGTTCTATGGGATTCAATTCTGGGGA
>PCXZ01000025.1 GCA_002762985.1 Candidatus Woesearchaeota archaeon CG10_big_fil_rev_8_21_14_0_10_44_13
CGTGTTTGTAGGTTTATCATGAGGGTATAAAACAGAACTACTATATAAATTATGCGTTATTTTTGTCTTATACTATCATCTGAAAAACCTTTTATATTGGCCCTCATTTTGCTTGGGTATGCAATTGACATTTTTAGGGACATCGTGCATGGTGCCCACAAAGGAAAGGAATGTAAGCGCTGTTTTCCTTAGCTTCAAAACCGAAGGCATACTTTTTGACTGCGGCGAAGGGACCCAGAGGCAGATGAACATCGCGGGCATAAAAAGGACCTCAGTCACAAAAGTCCTGATAAGCCATTGGCACGGGGATCATGTATCGGGGCTTGTGGGCCTCATACAGACAATGGGAAATGATGAAATCCCCCCTAATCTTGAGATATTCGGCCCAAGGGGGACTGAAGAGCATATGGAACATCTCATGAAGATGTGCGATTTTGAGTCAAGGGTGAACCTGAAGATCTATGAGATAGATGTAGATGGCGTTGAGAAGGTCTTTGACGGGGAAGATTTCATCATTGAAGCTGCCCCATTGAACCACAGCTCCCCATGCATAGGATATTCTTTCATAGAGAAAGACAGATGGAAGATAGACATGGCCTTGCTGAAAAAGATGGGCGTGCCAGAGGGTAAACATCTGCAGCCATTGCAGGAAGGGAAATCCATAGAATGGAAAGGGAATAAGATAGATGCTGAGAAAGTGACTTCCATGGTGAAAGGTAAGAAGATATCATACATAATGGACACTGCCATGTGCAGCCCTGCAATCACTCTTGCAAAGGATTCAGACATACTCATCTGCGAATCGGCTTACGCCAGCGATCTTGAAGAGAAAGCGAGATTACATAGGCATCTCACTGGAAAACAGGCAGGGATGATAGCGAACAATGCTAATGTGGGCAGATTATACTTGATGCATTTCTCCCAGAGATACAAATCGGCAAAAGAGATAGAGGAGGACGCAAAGGATGTGTTCTCAAAGACAGAGGCTGCTCATGATTTCATGAAGGTAAAGCTTTAAAAATACTGAGATTATACAAACTTGATTACAGGCTTGATTAAACCTGATCCAAAGATAAAAGAGGCGTGATTTGGCACAGAACATAAACATAAGCGAGATATTCAGGAAGATAGGCGATTTCTTCAGGAACCTGCCCAGCACGATAAAGAATGCCCCTATCGACGAGAAAGCGGCTTATGGAGCTTTCGGATTCGGATTCATCATTCTTATAGTGGGGATTGTGCTGACAGTTATTGCCTGATCAGATTGTATGCATGTGGATATGGGCCTTGAAAAGATTTAAATAATGATCCTCAATCTGCATCATTATGGAGCAATGCCCTAACAAGACAGAGAGATGCCTGAACTGCCATGACCATCACCAGCAGCTTAGGCCCCTGGTCAAGGAGATCATAACGACTAAGCATTTCTTCAAGGATGCCCCATCAATAAATCCTGAAAGCATAGTGAACTGCGAGCATGAGAACTTCACGCACCTGCACAAATTCGAGGAGATCATAGACGGAAACTACATATTCAGGGCGCTGAAAGGAAAAACACATATAATATATGCCATCGACAAGGATCACAGGCTGATTTTCCTCAGGGCATTCGAGAACTTCGGCATGTACAAGAAATTCCTCAATGACAAGAAATCCATTGAAAAGATGATCATCGAAGCGGATAATGGAAAAAAATGATTATCTTATCTCCCCTCTCTGCCATTTCCTGACTATCTCCCTGGCCATCCTCTCGGTGTCTGCAACGCCGCCTTTCTTTATTATCTTCTTTTCCAATGCGATATCCTCAAGGGTCCCGTAAGGGTCGTCTTTTGGTTCTACGCCGTAATGCCTCTCGATCTTGCCTTTCAGCGTCTTCATCAGCTGCACAGCGCCATATTCCGGATCCTTCAGCTTGTCAGCATCGACTGCGCCTATTGCGACTAAGATGGCGCCTTTCACCCTTTTTTCAGGGAGGACTCCCGGCGTGTCTATCATCATTATCCTTTCGCTTACCCTAAGTTTTTGCAGGCCTTTTGTAAAACCGCTTATGGGGCTTGTAGGCGCGCTTTTCCTCCCTTTCAGGGCATTAATCAGTGTTGATTTCCCTGTGTTCGGGAATCCCACGACTCCGACGACGACATCCTTGCCTCTGGCTATCTCATTTATCTTCCTCAGGAGGATTGTCGTGCCAAGATGCCTGAGTGCGCTTATCCTTACAGAATTCGGAAGATTGAGCCTTTCAATCTCATTCTTCGGCACAAGGTCGCATTTGTTTATCACATAGATTAGCTTCTTGTTCTTCCTCTTTATCCTCGCTTCGGCTTCTGTGTTTATGCTTTCCCTTGCCTTCCTGGCATCAAGGACCATAAGGATTATATCTGCCTTATTGATCACTTTTTCCACGAGCTCAGTATAGTCTTTCATGAGAAAAAGGTAGTTGGATGGGTTTATAAATGATTCGTTGCTGAGAGCATGTCGTTTATGGCATATCATCTATGAGTTGATTCTCAAGAGCACAATAAATTCAGGCATAATATCTGGAATAAGAAGGGAACAGCATATTCTCTTCTATCTCTATCCTTTTCCAGACATTGTTCACTAGATCGGCAAAAGCCTTGTTGAATGCCATGTTCTTCCTCAATTTAGATATGTCTATATCCTTGTATTTTTCAAAAAAAGAAAAAAGGCCCTTGGCTATTCTTATCATCTCGACAGAGAACATGTCCCCTAATTTTTTCAGCTCTTCAAATTCTGATTTTTTCAGTTTTGAATAAATAAGCTTGTTTTCAAGATCGACATGGACAAGGAGAAAATCCTTCAATGCCCTGAAATCCCCTGCAAGGGTCATATTGACTATCCTTTTGTCTTCAATAGAGGATTGTATCTCGGAAAGCATCCTTTTTATCTCGATATGTTCCCCTTTAAACTGCCGTATTATGTCCATAAAATAAAAGGGTAAATAGAAGGATATAAAAAAGTATCTTAATTGGGCCAGTTTATTGTCTAACCCTGCCTTGCAGCCAGCTTCACATCCCCGCTTTTGACAGTTTTCCTGCCCGCGTGCAATGCCAATTTGACTGCCTGCGATGCTATCTCATTCGCCTTGTCTTCCACAGCGTCTTTGAGCGCTGCCTTTGCCTTGTCAGAGACCCTTTCTGCGCCTGCCAGTTTCAGGACTTTTTCCATCGCTGCCAATGGCAGTAATCTCTTGCTTGGATTTGTCATGCTCTTACCCCCAATGTTTTGATAAAGTTTATCTAATACTTTTATCTGATTATATAGTAATCAAAGCCCGATTTATAAATATTTTGTTTTATAATGGCCTAAACGGGCTTTTTTTGGGTGAAAGGGGGTGGAAATGGGCTGTTTTGGCGTTGAAAGGGGGTTTTGCACTGAACAGTATCCAGTAAAACGGCTGCTACTTTGCAATTTTCCATTGACCGAGAAAAAATTCCCTAAGTTGATCAGAGATTGTCTCACTTTCAATCTTTATAGCGGTAGGTGACTCGACCCAGGAAAGGATTACAACCTTGTTTCTGAATATAGTTATTCCCTGTGGTAAATTGAATTCAGTGTATTTTAATTTCAACTTTGTATGGCTCTCTTTTTTATAATGCTTGATATTTTTTAATAATCTTACATCTAATTTTTTGTCTTTTCTTCGTACAGCTAGGTTCTTGAAAAATAGGTTTACCTGCTCGTTTTTATTTTCTTCATCGATAGAAAAAATAAGATACAATTCGCCAGGTCTTGCGTCCCCTATCAGGTCCGTAAAGAGCGTGAAAATCGCTTTTTGACCCTCAAAGATCTCAACACTTTGTTTTTTGGAGAATTTTTGCTTTAAGAGCAGTTGTGGGATGATCTCCTCAATCCTCCTTTTTCTCTCTTCAATATAATTCAGCAATGTTTTAGGGTCAGACGCCTGATATTGCTTGATATTATTCTTGATGATATATGTCACAAATCCGCGTTTAATGAGTTTGTCAAGGATTTCATATATTTTTGAGGAAGGGATGCCCGTCTTTTTTATGATATTGCCTACGCTAGATGAGCCCAATTCTAACAGGGAAGTATAGCAAATGCTTTCCCTCCTGTTAAGCCCCATCTCCTGCAATATCTCTTCGATCATCAGCGCTAGATTGATTGTGTTCTTTATAAATTTTTCTTAATACTACCCCTTTTAGGGGTAGAGATAATTTATCATGTCTGGATTTATCCTTATTTTACAGATATTGGAGGTCAAAAAATGGAATTAAAAATGAGCATAGGAAGACTGGATGATAAGGTTGGAGGTGAGTGTGTGTTACATGGCGAGGTATTTGCATATGTTGCAGATAGTGACCTAGGTAACCCTGCTTACACAATTTTTGTTGATACGACAGAATATGATAAACTTTGGAGAGAAACGACAAGTGGGTTTAACCCTCGTTCTGATTGGGGAGAATTGTTAAGAAAAAAATACGAAGAAAACCCAGGCCTAAAAGAAAGATTGTCTGATGAAAGAAAATATGGTGTTCCTGGAGAATTGTTGGATACCCCCCATCAAGAAGGAGGAGGACATGGGGATGTACGTTTAAGATACAGAAAAGCCAATGTTGTTTTTATGCCAATGAGTGATTATAATGGGTTCTTCAGAAATGACCCTGAATTTTTAGGGGCTTGTGAAATACTTTATGAATCAGGGAAATTCATCAAAGGGGGTAATGATTTGTTAAGAATGTTGGGAATTGAGATTAAAGAGTCTCTCTAAATATGGGCATTTGCGAAGAGACAAGATGAAGATTATATGACCCTCACTGGACACTGGACATGCCGACACAAGGTATTTAAATCATGCTTGCTTATTAGGATGTTATGTCAAAAAAGAGCAAAGGTATAGGCGCTGAAAGAGAATTACTGCACAAATTCTGGGCCAATGGTTTTGTAGCCATGCGGGCTCCTGCATCCGGCGCGATAAAATACCCCTGCCCTGACCTCATCGTGGGCAACCAGCTCAGGAAACTTGTGATAGAATGCAAGACTACGAGCGCAAAAAAGCAGTACATATCCAATGAGCAGATAAGCAACCTCAGGCAATTCAGCGAGATATTCGCAGCAGAGGCGTGGATTGCTGTCAAATTCGCGAAGGACGGCTGGTTCTTCATCAATCTTGAGGACCTGAAGCAGACTGAAGGCAACAATTATGTCATCTCTGTGGAGAATGCCAGGAACAGGGGACTTTCATTCGAAGAGATAATAAAGACAGCAGATTACAGCATATCAAAAACTCAATAGACCTTGAGCAATTTTCTCATCAGCGTGCTGAACAGTATCGAGAATATGATGTAGCAGCCGAGCCATCCCAGCTTCCAGCCGAAAAGATTCATCACGATGAGCTTCCCCTGGTCGACCATTGTGCCTTTCACTATGCCGTCTTCGATCTTCTGCAATGGCTTGTCATAATCTGTCTTTGATACCAGTATATTCTGCGTGTAAGGTATATCTTTTCCATCAACATAATAATCGACAAGATGCTCCCCTTCTTTCCCTGAGAGCTGCCAACCGGCATAATAAACCTCTTCTCCTTTCGCTATAAACCCGCCATAATTCTTTGATGTGAGGTATTGGTTATTGAAAGGGAGCTTTTCGTCCTTGCCTAAGGTCTTTATCTCGGCTTGAGCTGCTGACAGCAAAGTGACGCCTTCCTGGACATTTATGGTTATGTTCTTTGGGAGGTTGCTTCCGTCAAAGAAGACATATGTCGAAAAATTATCCCCTGGCTGCACTGGCTCGTATGAGAAATTCATGTTGAGCCATCCGAAAATAAGTATGAGGGGGATGAATGTTATCAAAGTTGACTTGAAGGAATGTGTCATGAGCTTCATGTTCTTGTCCATGGCCTCTTTCTGGATCTTCAAGGATTTTGACGGATTGTCTTTCAGCTTTTTCAGCTCCTGCTGCATCCTCTTTATATCATCCCTGAGGCTCTTCATGAGCTGCTGGTCAGTCGTCCATTTATAGACCAATGTGACGATCAAGGAGACTACCAATGATACCAAGAATATTACATAGAACGGCCCGAGGATCTTCAATGGGCCCATGACAGGACCTATTATCCCATTTATTATGTCGTAGATGCCCATTTTACCCCCTTTGATATTTTATTTTGACAATGCGCCGATAATTTATTCAGGCCATTTAAACTTAAATAACTACACTAGCCCTAAATCTCCATGAATTTCCTCATCATGGGGTTCATGTCGTAGAGGTGCTGCTTCGCTATGTCCTCATAAAGCCTGTACACTATCATCACTGTGAGCAGAAGGCTTGTGCCATTCACTAAAGACCCAGATACATCGGCAAGAGCTGCCAAAAAGCCTATCGTTATCGCGCCCATGACAGTCAATGGGCCTATGTACCTGTTTAGTATGCTTTCCATTATCCTCTCGTCTCTCCTGAAACCCGGTATCTGGAGCCCCGAAGCGATCATATGTTTTGCCTGCGATCTTGCGTCCATGCCTGCTGTCTGCACCCAGAACCAGCTGAACATGACTGCGCCTATGACCATTATGATAGTATAAATCATGGCTTGGCCTATATCCCCCAAGCTTATGCTGTGCGTGATTATCTTGTTAACAATGTTTGGTGAGGATATCCACGCCGCTATCCCGCTTATAGGGGTATTGCCTACAAATCTTCCGAGAATAGGGTGGCCCCAGTTCTGCATTAGCCTTGCCCAAAGCTGCACATTTGCAAGCAAAGCTGCAACTAATATTACGGGGATATTGCTTGTGTAGATGAATGACAAAGGCCATCTTATCCCCTGGCCTCTTATCCTGCCAAAAGACAATGGAATCTCAACTTTCATGGCCTGCGCATAGACTGCGACGGCAAAAACAACTATCGTCGATATTATGCCTGCAAGCATCAGTCCTGCTGTGATCGGGTCCCCTGCTGCAAGGCTTTGGAAAAGTGCGGGTATGGCCCCTGCAGAAACGCTGGGATTTGTCGGTGAAGGCAGGGGGCTTATCGCCCTTATGAACAAAGATTTTGAGACTCCTGCTGCGATGAAAAGGCTTATTCCTGAGCCGAAACCCCACTTGCTCACCACTTCATCCATGTACATTATGATCAGGCCGCCAAGGAAAAGCTGGAAAACAAGTATCAGCTCAAGCTGCAGATAGGCTGTTGTGCCTGCAAGCGATGCCTCTGGCGCAAGGCCGCCCATGAAAACATAGACTACTCCTTCGAACAATATGAAGAATATCGAAAGAAGCTTCTGCCATCCCTGGAAATTCTTCTTTCCTTCTGTTGAGTTCAGGTCAAACTTCACTATGCCTGAACCGTTTAGCAGCTGCATCACTATGGATGATGTGACCAAAGGGCCGATCCCTAATGAGATTATCGAGCCGAACTCTGCTCCAAGGATCAAAGAAAGGAATTCGAACTGCTGCAATGAATTCTGTCCGAGGCCGAAAAGGGGTATCAGGCCGAGGACGAAGAACAAACCCAGCACTATGCCTGTCCATTTGAGTTTTTCCTTGAAAGAAAGCCTCCTCTGGGTCGGCGCCTGGACTTCAGGCAGATTCATCAATATGTTTTTGAAAAAAGGCATTTTTGTTAAGGCTCTTTTTTGTTTTTTTAAATGTTTCTGTAAAACCGGGCTTACTGCTCCTCAGCATCAGCCGTCTCAGGCTTCTTGTCATTCTTTGGCTCTTCCTTGATTGTGACTTCTACCTGTCCATGCGCCTCTTTGACAGCGGCTATTGCGCCTTCTGTTGCCCTCTCAACAACGATATGGATCTTCTTAGTGAGCCTGCCGGACCCTATGAGCTTGTTGTAGCCGAGCTTGCCGAGATCAACATGGTAATCGCCGCCTTTCATCTCCGCTTTCTTCTCATCTGCCCAGCTGACGATCCTCTCTTCGATGGTCTTTATGTTTATAGGATTGAGTGCCTGCTTGTTCTTCTTCTTGAAGCCTTTTTTGCCGAAATAATCCGTAGTCCAGATTGAGGGCTTCCTGGAGTCTCCTCTCTTGCCTGTGCCGGCCATCCCTCTGCCGCCCCTGTGGCCTCCTCCCCTTCTCTTCTTCTTGGCTCCTCCACCGTGGGTCTGAGAGCCGCGATACCTTGATGCCTTTTTCCTTCTTCTTGCAGTCATTATAACATCCTCATGATAAGATCGTTTATTTTTTCTCCCCTATAGCCGAGCGCTCCCCTTTTGTTGAAGAAAACTTTTATCCCCTTCCTGCCGAACCCTTTTCTTGGCGCATTCAGCCTGAAATAGGGCTTTGTCCTCGATGGATTATCAGGATTTTTTTCTGATCTTTTCTCAATCAAGGATTTTACAGTGGTCTCGTCAACCTCTCCCCATGTGATATAATCCTTGACTTTCTGGATCATCCCCATATTGCTCCGGGTATTCTCGATGACTATGCAGACATTCTTTCTTTTCAGCCTCATCATTCCCAGTGTGTCTACTACTTTTTGGCTCGCGCCAATCGTCCCTCTGACAAGTATCACCGCAATCATGCCCTTCTTGCCTTCTGTTTTGGCTTCCGGCTTAGCCTTCGGCTTTTCTGCTGTCTTCGGTTTATTGCTCGGAGAGTTCATTTTCAGTTACCTTCCCTATTTCCCCTTCTTTCATGCCAAGCATCTCTGCATGTTCTGGCATTGTCTTTACTTCCATGAGCTGCTTGAGAGCGTCACAGCATGCAAATATGAGATTGATCTTGCTTCCTGTCTGGCCTCTTGCCTTAGCCCAGACATCCTTTATGCCTGAAAGCTTGAGTATCTTCTGGCATTCCTTCTCGACACAAAGGCCTTTTCCTTTTGGCGCCGGCATCAGCTTGATCCTGACTGAGCCGCATTTTCCTTCGACAGTGAATGGTATTGAGTGGGGCGTCTTGCATCCGCATTGCCATGAGCCGCATCCGCGCCTTATCTTTATCAGGTTCAATTTTGCGTTCCTGAATGCTTTTTCCCTTGCAGGGACAGTCTCCTTCGCTTTGCCATATCCAAGGCCTATGATCCCATCTTTGTTGCCTATGACTGCGAATGTGGCGAACTTTGGCTTGTTGCCTTCCTTGGTCTTCTTCTGGGTCTGCTTGAATACCCTCCTCTGGCCTCCTCCGAATTTGCCCTTTGACTGCCCTATGAGCAGCAGGTCTGACTCCAGGTTCGGCATCAGTGCATCGGTTATCTCGGCCTCAAGTATCTTCTTCCCTGAATCCAGGATCTCGCCTATTGATTTTATCTCGCCGCTCTTCACTTTCCTTCCGAGCTCGGTCTTAGGCTTCCATTCATTGACATCGACTGCCTTCTTCTCAGCAGGGATTTTCTCAAGCTCTTCTTCTGTTATCGGAACTATTATGTCCTTTCCCACTTTCAATTCTACATCGGCGATCTTTTCAGCCTCAGCAGGTGCTTCTGCCACTGGCCCTTTATCCTCTGAAGGCGCAACCGCTTCTTTGGTCAATTCTGGTTCTTCTTCGGTTTTCGGTTTTTGTTTTTTATCTGTCATTTTCATCCTTCAATGTAATTTTTCAATCGTTTTTTAAATCTTCCCTGATTCTTCTGATCATTCCTTCATTATCCTGCTTTTTATCTCCTCGAATGCCTCGCTTATCTTCTCCGGCGAAGCATCGCTCTTGATATATGATGAAAATTGCTTGTTATATCTTGCGCTGTCCTTCTTTATATTTTCAGCATAGGTCTTTATGTGCAGCCCTTTTATCCTCTCTTCCTTCGGGAATACCTCAGGTGAGCATGGGATCTTCATTCCGGCATCGACTGCGCCCTTCACTGCAGCATATATCCTTGAGCCTTTTGTAGACTGGTACAGGCCCATGTCCAATATCGCATCTGTGATGCCTTTCTTCTTGGATTTCCTGCCTATGAGCAATCCGGTTAGGTATGCTGCGACAAGGTTGCCCTTGCTGAATTTATAGCCGTATTTCTCAAGCTCCCTGGAGCTTGCGCTTGTTATTATCCTGTCCCCTTCAGGCGAATATTCAACTACCTGCGCGACGAGGTTATTGAGCGATCTCCTTATGACCAGCCTCCTTCCTCCTGATTTCAGGAGGGTTATCCTCTTCTTGTAGTTTGTCCTGCCTGACTTCTTCCTTCTCAACAGCACCGATTTGACTTTTCTGCTTTTTTTCATTTTAAGCCTTGATTGATCTTTGGTATATCATCTTTAATATATTTTATTGCGCTCCATGATTTTGCATGCCTTATTTGGCCTTCTGTTTCGGCAATGGCTTCTTGGCGAGATTCTTCTCCTCTATAAAGAGCCTTATATGCCTCCTGCTCCTGAAGAAGCCGCCTTTGCATTTTGAATATAGCATCCTGTAATCCTTCCTGGAGATTATCTGCTCCTCTTTAAGGTATTTTATTAGGTCTCTCTGGGCCCTTATCATATTTTTCCAGTTATCCTTCCTTGCAAGCCTTGCTCCTGCCTTCCCTTTCCTGCTGCCCTGGCCTTTTCTCCTGCCTTTGCTTTTCTGGACTCTCCTGTGCCTTGCTCTTCCCCTTGAGGTCACCTTGGCAGGCTTTATCCTTATCATGCCTTTGCTTATCAATGACCTCAGGTCTGCCTTTGTTATGGCTTCTTTTATCTCATCGAGATGATCCTCGTCGAACCATACTCTCTTGGCAGAGCATTTAAGAACGTCTGCCGCAATCCTTTTCTGAACATTAAGCTCCATCTTTCATCGCACCTTATTTTCAGCTTCTCTTCGTGAGCAGCTTGTCTTTCTCTTCCTTCTCCTTGTCTTTCTTCTCCTCGTCAGAGAGTGTTTCCTCAAGCTTCTTTTCCTTCTCTTTCTCTTCAGCCTTCTTCTTGAGCTCCTCTTTCTTCTTTTTCTTGAGCTCTTCCTTGCTCAATTTCTCTTCCTTCTTCTTCTTGAGCATATCCTCTACGTTCTTCAGGTAAGATTCAGGGCTCTTTATGTTAAGGACCTTTATCTTTCTCCTCACGGCCTCCTTCAATATCGCTGTCCTGTTCTTAAGGCCTATCTTTGATGAGACTATTATGCCTTGCGTCTCAGCATTCACTGCGGCAAGTTTTTTCAGGTTATCGACAAGCACAGGGATAAGGCCTTCCTTGCTCAATCCCCTCACTTCTTTGGGTGACCCGTAACCAGGAGAGACGTTCTTCCTGTGGCCTTTCTTATGGAGCCTCATCTTTGAATGCAGGCCGCGCGGCCTAATCCATTTCCTCTTCAGGCTCAGTATCTGGCCGTAGTTCTGCCTGAGGAATTCAGGCTTTCTCGACTTGATCTCCTTCCTGATCTTCAGCATCTTTTCCTTGTTTTTTTCTTTTGCCATTTTGATCGTGATTTTGTCTGTCTATCTTATGTTTTTACCTATATTTTAAACCATCATGTCTTTGCCGTCTTTGTTTATGATATAGATCCCGTCCTGGAATACCCTCCTGTCCCTGCCTTTTATCGTCGTCAGCTTCTCTATGTCTGCTGCTGTCTGGCCGGCAAGCTCCTTGTTGCATGAATCAACAACAACCTCCTGGCCGTCTATCTTCACGCTCACTCCTTCCTTGAGCCTGAGCACGCGCGGTATTTTTTCTCCTAAAAAGTTCTTTACTATGAAATCCTTCCCGCTCATTGAAACATTCATCGGGAAATGGCCGGAGCATATCTTCAGCCTGTACTTATGGCCCTCTTTCGCCCCTTTGACCATATTCTTGATGTGGGCTATGAATGACCCGATCATCTTCTTCTCCCTTTTTGTGGCGTTCTCTGCGAAGACTATGAGCTTGTTATCTTTTTTCTCTATGCTCACAGTCGGACATCTGAAGCTCTTTTTCAGCTCGCCCTTGCTGCCTTTTATGCTGATTATGGAGTTCTCTATGCTTGCCTGCATCCCGCCCGGGATTTCAACGCTGTCCTCCATTCGTTTGAGTTTCATTTTTTTCCTTCTGTTGATCTTGTTTCGTTTGTTGTTTTTTGGCCGTTTTTTGATCTTTTTGCGACATCTGGGTCGATCAGTAGCAGTATGCTATCAGCACGCCTCCTTCCTTGATCTCCTTTGCCTGTTTATGTGTCATCATCCCTTTTGAAGTCGATACGATGAGCATGCCGAAATCCTTTGCAGGCAGATATCTCCTCTCGAATTTCTCATATTCTTCCACCGTGACAGGGTAGCGGGGCTTTATTGCGCCGCATTTGTTTATCTTGCCAAGCAGGTTCAGGACAAGCTGGCCTCCCCTGCCATCCTCTACAAGCTTGAAATCGCCTATATAATGGTTGTCCTTCATTATCTTGAATACTTCCCTTATCACCTTAGACTGGGGCTTTATCTTGCATTCAGCCCTGCCTATCTTCTCATTGTTCAGTATCAATGACAATGCATTCGCCAATGGATCATTTAATGACATTTTTTTACCTCATTGCTTTGTTGTTGATCGTTATCGTTGATTATTCTATTTTCCTCGTTTTCGTTACCTTCAGCTGTATTTCTTGAAGCCTATGTGGGTCGCTACTTCCCTGAAGCACTGCCTGCAGAAATGCAGGCCATACTTGCTTATGTGCGCTCTTGCTCTTCCGCATCTCCTGCACCTGATCCTGTTTATGCCGCAGGTTCTCGGCTTAGGAGAGTTATGCTTCTTGTATTTCGCAAGTTTCAATGGCTTCATGCTGAGCTGCTTGAAGACTTTATCATAATTGCTGTAAGTCATTCTTTTTCACCTACTCCTCTTCTCCCATCTTGATATTGAACTTTGTCTTCATGAATTCGATCGCCTCTGCTTTTGTTATCCTGTGGGCCTTGGGTATCTTTGATTTGTAAACCCTCCTCTTCTTTATCCTGAAGCCGGGCCTTTCAAGGGTTATGCATATCTGCAGGCCCATGACTCCTATCTCGGGATCATATTTTGCGTCCCTTATGTCGGTGTATTCCGGGATGCCTATCGAAACGGTCCCGGATTCGTCAAAATTGCTATCATTTAGCGTGAATGATTTTGCATCCAGTATCCTGCTTATTATTGTCAAAGCCTTTTCGCCCCTTATCGTGGCCTTGCATCCCACAGGCAGGCCGGGCCTTAGTCCCCATTCAGGTATCCTTTTCTGCGTGAATGTCTTTATGGGCTTGACGCCGGCTATTGCGGTTATCAGCTTGAGCCCTTTCTCCAGCTTGGATTGGTCCTTGCCGGTCCCTATGTTGAGGGTGATCTTCTCGACCCTTATCTCCCTCATAGCATTTGTTTTTCCTTTCATTTTGTTCTCTTATTTTTTGTCAGTTTGATTTTTACTTTATTCCCTTGATTTTGATGCTACCTTCAGTTATTATCCTCTGCCTGAACGTTCAATGTGATGGATGGTTTTTCCCTGCCTACCACGAAAGCATAGGATTTTGCGGTCTCATAAGCCGTTTTGCCGGATTTCAGCCTGATCTTCGAGCCTTCTATTGATTCGATCATCCCGACTTCACCCATATGTTTTCCGCCGATGAGGTAAGCGCACATTCCCTTCTCAAGCTTCAGTTGCTCTTTTATATCCTGTTTCGGCAATGACAGCATCAGCGTATCGCCGACATTGTATTTCCCATCCTTGACTATCATATTCCTTCCGTCTATCAGGTTGAGCTGCATGAGGCCTTTCTTGAGCAGGGTCTTGTTGATTATCCTGCTTGGCTTGATCAATGCCTCTTTCTGCTCTATCTTGACTATTGTAAGCTTTCCCTTCCTGCTCAGTATGACCCTGTAATATTCACCGATCTCCTTTATGCTTATGGTATCCATCAGCCCGACCATGAACTTCTCATCCTTTCTCCTGACCCCGTCAACAAGTATCTCCTTATGATGGAGTATGCTCTTGACTTCCCTGTTCGTCTGTGCGCAGTTTATCATGTCGGTCATGGCCGTAGATAATGATATCCCGAACAGCATCTTGTGGGCTCCAGGATTAGGCCTTGCTATGTACACATTATCCTTTCTTGCTATCGCCCATGTCCTTGGCGCTGCTAATCTTTTTAAGTGACTTTTTGCCATTTTTATTCTTCCTTCCTGTTTTTCCTCTTCATCTTCTTGTCCCTTTTCTTATCTCCGAGATCCAGTTCGATTATCATGAGATTTGACGGATCGATGTAAGGCTTGACCTTTGAGCCGTCTTTCTTCGTTATCTCTATGCCCGCAATGCTCACCTTGAGGCTTTTCAGGTCGACTTCATCTATCTTGCCTGTCTTACCCCTTGAGTTGCCGACGAGGATCTTGACCTTGTCCCCTTTCCTCAGCGGGATTGCCCTTATGCCGTGTTTTTTCCTCAACTCTGGTGAGAGATGGCAGCTGATCATCTTATGCTTTACATGCAGAGGGGCATTAGACCTGTATTTCCTCTGCTTCTTAGGCTTTTTGCTCGCATTCCATGCGCTTGACCATTTCTTGTGTACGTTTTCCATTTTTATTACCGTCTGATCATCTTATCATATCATCCATACGATTCATACGATTATGCTTGCTGCCTTGGCGACATTCGGCCATCTGTCGCACGCCTCTTTCGCTATCGGGCCCTTGAATATCGTGCCTTTTGGGTTCCCTTTCTCATCTTTTGAGATGATTGCGGCATTGTCCTCGAACTTTATCCTCATCCCGTCAGGCCTCCTGTACTCCCTCTTCTGCCTGACTATTATCGCGAAAACGACCTGCTTCCTCATGTCAGGCCTTCCTTTCTTGACTACAGCCATGCAGATGTCGCCTACTGCTGCCGCCTGCCTTCTCCTCCTGACTGTGTTAAGGCCTATGACTGAAAATATCTTGATTACCTTCGCTCCTGAATTGTCGCAGGTCTCAACATAGCTTCCAAGCGGAAGTGCTCTTGTGATCGTGGCCTTTAAAGCATGCATTTTTCATTACCTCTATTCGTTCTTTTTCTCCTTGCCTTCCTTTTTAGGCTCTTCTTTCCTGTGATCTTTCTTCTCCTCGGGCCGTGCAGTGGCGTCCTCGCCCCTTATCTCCTCTTTCTTCCCTAATTTCTGGACTATGATGAAATGTTTTGTCTTGCTCAATGGCCTGCATTCCATGATATTGACTATTTCGCCTTCGGCTGCGTTTATGCACGGCGGATTGTGCACCTGGATCTTCGTCTTCCTCCTCTCATACCTCCCATATTTAGGGAGGTAATACATCCTTTCCCATGAGACTGTTGCGGTTTTCTGGGATTTGCTCCTTGTCACGATGCCTGTGAATGTCCTTCCTCTGACTTTGGTATCTCCATGGAAAGGGCATTTTGAGTCGCTGCAGCTCTCGCTCGGCGCAACCATGCCCAGCCCGATGTTCTTCGCAGGGCTTCCTTTAGCTTCTGCGCCCTTCTTTGCCTTTTCCTTTGTTTCAGTTTTTTTCTCCAATTTCATCGCCTTTATCTTTCAGATTTTTTTTGATATTTGCTGATTGTGATCTACCTGTATTTTTTTGATTGTTTTTATTTTTTGATTTTATGTTTTTTATATCTTCTTTTTTATCCTGTCTTCAGGCCTTCCGACCAGGAGCTTCCCATCGATCGTTATCTTCTCCCTGAGCAGTTTTATCCTTATCTCCTCTTTTATAAGCTTTTTTGATCCTTTTTTTGTTGATATCGTGATCATATTTTTTGTTTCGTCGATGATCTTGCCTTCGATCCCTTCATTGGTTTTGTTTTTTGCCTCTACTATCCTTATCTCCTTGCCTATGAGTTCTTTTTTGAGCGTATCTTTCATCGTCAGTTCTTCTTTTTTGCCTTATCTTTTACCTTATCTCGATTGTTTCCGGGGCAAATCCCATCTGGACAAGTATCGCCTTTGCCTTATGCTTGTGGTCGCCCTGAAGCTCGATCTTTCCTCCTTTTGCGGCCCCTCCGCATGCGAGCTTGCTTTTCAGGTTCTTCATGAGCTCCCTCATGTTGACCTCCTTCTCGTCTATGCCTTCGATCACAGTGTAAGTCTTGTTGAATTTCCTGTCCTCGGTTTTCACTACGATCCTCTGGCTCTCTTTTGCTATAGACTCGCAAACGCACAGCTCTTTCGGGAGTCCGCATGTGGCGCATACACCGGTCATGCTTTTTTGACCTCCGTTTTCTTGCCGAAAAGCTTTTCTTCCATCTCTTTCTTGTTTAGTATCATGAGCAGCCTTGCAATCATCCTTCTCATGTTCCTTATACTTGTGGAATTTTTAGGGGGGGTACCTGTCGCGACCTGCGCATTGAGCTTTATCAGCTCCTTGTTCAGCTCAGTCATCTTCTTATTGAGCTCGTCCTTGCCCATCGATTCCATATCCTTCAGTTTCTTTGACATTTTTTACCTTGATCAGATTTATTCTCTTGATATCATCATTCAGTTTTCTTTTCGTCCGGGGCAGCTTCACTAACGGCTTCGCCGGCATCTTCCGTTGCAATTTCCTCTTTCTTAGGCTCTTCTTTCTTGTGATCCTTCTTATCTTCTTCCTTCTTTGCCTCTTTCTTCCTTGGTTTCTTCGCCTTCTTCTTGATCTCCTCTTCAAGAGGCTTCTCTTCGATCACATTGATGGCTTCGTCGCTCACTTCCATGTCGTCAGGCAGTTTCGTTGTCGGTGGCATTATGCTCACTTTCACGCCAACCACGCCTGATTTGAGGTTCGCTGAAGCATGGGACTTGTTGATGCCTGTCAATGCGATATCGCCGCATTTTTTCAGGTAACCTTTGTAAAATCTCCATGATTTTGCCCTTGTGCTCGGGATCTTGCCGTTTATGACTATCTCTATCCCGAATGCGCCTGCGCCCATCACATCCTGCATGACCTTGTGCGCGATGCCTTTGAAATTTGATGATCCGTATCTCTCCAATGATGCCGCAATCCTCTCTGCGACTATCTGAGAGTCAAGGTTCACGTCGCCCACCTCGCTTATCTCGAGCTGGGGGTTTTCAAGATTGAATTTGTTCTTCAGGTCTGATGTCAGCTTCTTTATGTTCTGGCCTTTCCTCCCTACGATCAATCCTGGTCTTGAAGCGAATATGACTACTTTCTCGCCCAGAGGGGTTCTCTGCACTTTTGTGTGGCTGTGGCCGCTGTTCTTCAGGTTACCTGAGATGTACTCTTCTATCTGGTACTCCTTTATCTTCTCTGCCACAATCTTCCTCTCGATCATTTTTTCACCTTTGATTCTTGTTCCGGTCTTTCAGATTTTTCATGCTTGTCAGTTGTTGCTTTCTCATCTGTCTTTTTTTGTTCTGGTATGTTTGATTTTGATTTTGCCAGGGACTTATTGCTGGATTTCTCTGGTCTCTCCGACTGCTCGGATTCCACTGCCACAAGTTCGATATGCGTCCTTTTTGCCTGCAATCCCCTCATCCTGCCGTATCTCGGCGGCCTTGATGCCTTGTTTGCGCACGCATGTTTTATTATGAGAGCGGAGGTATTCAGGCCTTTCTGCTGGGCATTCGCCTCTATACTGTTCAGCAGTCCCAAAATCTCCCCTGAAGCCTTTATAGGGTATCTTCCGCCAGCAATCTTCCCTCTCTTGTGGCCTGCCCCTTCAGTGAATCTTTTGAAAGGCACAGGTGTCTTCATCTTGATGACTGCCTCCATGATCTCTTTTGCCTTTTCGAGCTTCCTGCCCTTTATGAAATTGCATATCTCTATGGACTGTTTAGTGGAGATAGGGAGGTCCCTGCCGACTACCTTAGCCATCTTCTCCTTGTCATATCCCTGGAATGCATAGTTGTGCGCTGACATTTTGTTTTTTGTTCCTATTTTTTTGTTCCGGATTTTTTATCTTTTGATTTTCTTATTTCACATTTTTTCTGCTTTATCCTGCTGATTATCCCATCTACCTCACTGAGACGCTTGCGCTTGACCTTGTTGCCCCGATGCCTGGCGCAGAGTGCTTGACTCCTTTCCTTGTGAAAGCGAATTCCCCGAGATAATGCCCTATCATGTGGGGCGCTATGCTGACAAGCACGAACTCTTTTCCATTGTAGATCTTGATTATGCTGTTGACCATCTCAGGCAATATGACCATGTCCCTGCACTGGGTCTTCAGGTTAGGGTCTTTTTTCTTGACTTTCGCCAGCACTTTCTTGTGCTGATCAGGCAGGCCCCTTGTCAGGGATCTCCTCTGTCTTGATGGCAGCAGCTTTATGAAATCCTTGAGGCTCATCGCCTGAAGCTCCTCTAATGATTTTCCGCGATATGTGAAATCTTTTTTAGCCATTTTGCCACCTTGTATCCTGTTGTTTCATGATTTTTTGCTTTGATTTTTGTTTATTTTTATTTTATTGCCGTTTATTGCGAATTTATCATTGCTGATTGCTCTGCTTGATTATTGCCTCTTTCTTCGCCCTTCCGCTCTTCCTCGGCCTTATCATTCCCACATTCCTTCCTGGCGGAGCGTGCCTTGGCGCTGTAGTAGGCCTTCCTTTCTTCGTCGAGTGCTTGCCTCCGAATGGATGGTCTACTGCGTTCATGGATGTTCCTGATACGCTAGGCCATAGCTTGTTCTTGGCCATCATCTTATAATACTTATTGCCTGCTTTCATGAAAGGCTTCTCTATCCTTCCCCCTCCTGCTATGACCCCTATGCAGGCCCTGCATTCAGGATTGAACTCCCTCTCTTTTTTCGAGGGCAGCTGGACGATGACCTTATCTTTCATCTTTGCGACTACCCTTGCGAATGTGCCTGAGGCCCTTACGAATTTGCCTCCGTCTCCTGGCTGTGATTCAAGATTATATACTATCGTGCCTTCAGGAAGGTTCTTCAGGGAAGTCGTGTTGCCAACCTCTGCCTGCGCTTCGCTTCCTGATTCGACCATGTCCCCCACTTTCATACCCTCGGCAGCAATCAATAAGCATGTCTCGCCGTCGTCATACCTTATCTGGACCAATGGAGCTGAATGGCCCTGGCAGTGGATTATGTCTGTTATCTGGCCTTTTGTGGTCTTCTCGTCAAGAGTCCTGTGGCTGGCCCTGCCTTCATACCTGAAGCTTGGGGCCCTGTAAGTAGGTCCGCCTTTTCCACGTGCCTGCTGAATTAAATTTTTACCCATGAGTCACCTTAAGCATGATATCCATATTGTTTTTATCCGGGAGATTACTCCAGTATTACATCAGCCCCAGCTGTGTCGCTATATCTATAGCCGGAGTCTCGGCGCTGAATTTTATGTATGCCCTCTTCTGGCCTTTGCATGTCATGAATGTGTTGACTTTCTCCACTTTTGCCTTGAACATATCCTCGATTGCCTTCTTCACGTCATCCTTTGTCGCCCTTATATCTACTACGAAGATGAGCTTGTTCTCGCTTTCCATCAGTCTTATCGATTTTTCCGTCGAAAGCGGGTGTTTTATGACTTCTCTTTGTTCCATTTTGACCTTTTGATGATTTCAGTTGATTATTTTTAACATTAATGGATTATGGCCTTTATTTTTTTGCTGCGGGTTTTTTTGCAGACTGTTTTTGCGCGGGCGCCTTCGCTTTTTGTCTGACTGCCGCTTTCTTTGCATCCTTCTGCTGGGCCATCTGCTGCTTTATCATGGCCGCCTTCTGCTCTTTCTTCTGCTGCATATTCTCTCCATGATAATCTGATGTGAAGAGCTTTTCTTTTGCGATCCTCTCTATGGCCCCATCAGTGAATATCGTCAATCTGCCGATGTGAGTCCCGGGAGCAAGAAGCTCTGCGTTCAGGTTCTGCACTTCGACGACATCCACTCCAGGTATGTTGTTTCCTGTCTTGAGCAGTGCGCATTTCCTTGAGACTACGATCAATGGGCCTTTTTTCTGTATGTATTTCCTTCCCCTCAGCCTGCCTTTTCCTGCCCTGAAGCTCCTCTCCGATATCCTGTCAAGCTCTCCGCCGAATCCGAGCCTTTCAAGCGCTACTGTAACCTCTTTTGTCTTCTTTATGTCTTCGATGCCTTTCTGGACTATGAATGGATAATCCTGGGGGACTATGTGGCCTCTCTTTGCCACGATCTCCCTTATGACTGTGCATGCCATCGCAGACCTTATCGCTTTCCTTCTCTCTTTCCTGTTTATCTTCTTCTCCCATATCTTCTCTGATTTAGGCGGATGGGCCTTTCTTCCACCGACTGTCCCTGGAGCGACTGCGCCAACGAAGTAGAACTGTGTGCCGCGCCTGTTGAGCGTTTTTCTTGGCACCCTGCTTATCCCCTTGCCGTACGAGCCCTTGTAATCCCTCCTTCTCCTGGAGAGTTTCGCTGAAGCCCTCTGGCCTGCACCGAATTTTGCTCCATAAGGCTGCCTCCTGTTCGATTGGACTGCCTCTACAGCCCTCTTTATCAGGTCAGGCCTTACAAGCTCGCTGAACTGCGGAGGCAGATCAACTGTTCCTGTTGCGGCTTTGCTTTGCGTGTATATCTTGAGTTTCATTTTTTATTCGCCGATGATTTTTGTTTTTGTTGATTTTTGTTTTTTATTGTTTTTTATTTCCTTTTCATCTATGCATTGCTTCAGGATTATGATGATAATATTATCTGCTGTATCGCTGGCGCTTCTTTCGCCATCCTCTTGTTCTCGCGCGTGGCCTTGCACAGTCTCACAATCCTTTTCTTGGCTCCTGTGACCGAGCCTTTTATGAGTATGCAAGGGTTGTTGACTATGCCATACCTGTTGAATCCGCCTGCAGGATTCACTTTTGAAGGGTCTTTCTCTATCTTTATTATCTGCTTGTTGTAATCCAGCCTAGTGTGGTAACCCATCTGGCCTGCGTGAGCTACCCTGTACATCATATGTCCCTGGCCGCACCAGCTTCCCAGGCTTGCAGGACCCCTCTTTGTCTTCTCTGCCTTATGCGATCTTATCGTCACGCCGAACCTCTTGACCGGGCCCTGGAATCCTTTTCCTTTTGATACTGCATGGATGTCGACCTGCTGCCCTTCCTGGAATACACCCCCCACAGTTATCTCCTTGCCGAGCATGTTTTTTGCATAATCGAATTTTGTCTTTATGTTCCCGCCGAGGCCTATCTCAAAGACATCGGGCTTTTTCTTGCCTAAGCCTGTAAGCTTCGGCTGCGTATATACAAGAAGTGTGATATCTGCATATTCATCGGGATTTATCTTTGCCAGCTCTGACTCGTTTGTTTTCTTCGGCAAAGGCAGCTTCCTTTCAAGCTCTTTGTCCACTTTTCCCATGATCTCGTTCGTGACCTTGAGGCCATAGGGTGTTTTTTTGTAGAATTTGATAGAAGAGACTTTCAATGGCGGGCATTCGACAATCGTAACGGGCATGCTTATGTCCTGCCCTTTGGTCTGTGAGAATTTCCTGTTGTCAGTTGCTATGATGTGGGCCATGCCTGCCTTATATCCTGCAAATCCGAGGGGTTTGGCATCTGGCGCACTAGCCCAAGACCTGACTCTAGCGTAATGTCTCCTTGCCCTTTTCCTGGGCCAAAACTGCATTGAACCCTTTCTTGGTTGGCTTCTCTTTGGCATTTTATCCCGTTTATCTTATCCTATATTATATGGGTTATTATATGGATTTAAGGTTTTAAAGATAAAATAGGCTATTTTTGCCTAAATAAGGCCATTCTGCTGTCCTTTTTAGTAAATAAGCCTATTTATAAAGCCTCTCCTTCCAGAATAAGTTTATAACCAAACTTGTGCTGAAAGGCTTTTTTTCAGGCTTGTTTGAACCTTTTCCCGTATTTAAACTTGAAATTACGCGTTTAAACACCTTATTTGCGTTTTTTTTATAATTTTTCTAGTGTATATAAATATTTTGGTGGTTTTATTTTTGAGAGGCATTTGAATGGCATCAATCACCATCAAAAGATATTTAAATAAGGCATTATAAGGCAGGTTTATGAAAAAGCAATATTTCATAATAATCATGGCAATCGTGTTTCTTTCAGTTATGTCAATCCCTGTTTCAGCAGCCCCTGCATGGAAGAAAACTTCCAATGCTCCTGCGACAACTACTACTGCAACCCAGCCGCAGGTCATTGAAAAGGTCATAATACAGAACAACACAGTCGTGCAGCAGTCAGCTGCTCCTAAAACTAATTGGTATGAGGACTGGAATTTCATAGCTATCGTCATCGCAGTGATAGGCGCTCTGGGAGGATGGCTTATATCGAGGAAAATAAGGGGCAAGACGGCAAAATACATGACTGAGATAGACCATGCTTACAGAACCTACAGGAAGAACGCGAATAAATGCGAGGCAGAGCTTGCCGGCGTCAGGGAGAAGATCGAGGATGATTTCAAGAAAGGGAAGCTGAATGACAACAGCCTTGCGATACTTGATGCCAGGATAGACAAGTATTCCAAGGAACTCAGGAATGAAGTGATAGACAAGGGATTCAAACTGCCCCCTGACCTCAACAAGAAGATAAAGCATATGCTTTCCGACGGAATCATAACGAAAGAGGAATATGGGCATTTCGCCAAGGGCATAGAGAATGAGCAGCTAAGCAAGCAGGACAAGGAAGAATTGAATAAGCTGATGAAGAAATGGAGAGATGAGGATAAGAGATGATCATTCTTTTTTTGTAGTGTCCTTTTCCGGGCTTTCGGCCTTTGCGGATTTTTTCGTCTTTTTCTTGTTCGTCTTATCCTTCTCCCTATTCAGATAATAGACCTTCCTCTTGGAATAATTCACTGGATTCTTAACCCTGCTGCAAAGGTTGTCAGGCAGGCAGATGTGCATGTCCTTGTAGTACATCCCGTTGTCGCAGTTCGGCGGCAGGATCTTTTTCTTCTGCTGCTTGTGGTACCTGAGCTGGCCCACTAATATGGTCTCCCTCAGCTGATCCTTGTTCCTCTTGTTCCATTCGTGCAGCTCCTTCTCTATCTGGTCATGGTCCCATCCGACTGAACTCAGGAAATTAACAAGCATGAACATGAACCTTTTTTTGCCGTCTTCCATTCCTTTCAGCCCGGCCTTTATGCATGGGGGGAAGAATTCCACAGGTATCGCCTCCTGCAATGCATCAAAATCCCCATATCTTCTTCCGGAAGATGATCTCTTCTCCTCTTCCTCCTTCTGCTTCTTCGCCCCGAAGTCGAATGCCTGCACAATGAGGTCTTTAGCCTCATTTGGGTTCGCTTTGCTGCGGTCTATGAAGACAAGATTATTGCTGATCTTCACCTTTTCGGGCTTTGCATCCTCCTTGCTGAAATCAAGGACTGATTCCGGGTCTATGGGGACCGAGACCAGGCCGGATTTCTCATTGAAGCTGTACGGCATGCGATAGAGATGCCTTGAGGATATCAGGAGCGTGTCTATGCTGAGCACAGTGAATGGGTCGAATTCGCCGTCCTTGACGATCTCGTTGAATTTCTTCCCTGATTTCACCGCTATCTTGTTGATGTCCTCCCTTTTCAGGAGCTCTTTCGCAAGATGCTTCTTTATCATCTCTTTGAGATAGAATGCGATCTTCCTCGGAGCCTCGGGGAACAGCAGCCTCGTCTCCATGTTATGCACATTTTCTGGGAACGCCTCGAACGGCACTGCTATATGGAATCCGTGGTTGCCAGAGAATTTGCATGTCAATGACATTATCCCATGATGCCTGAGAGCCTTTATTATGAAATCCCCTGCGATCTTGCTGTAGTCCAGGAACTGGCAGTCGATATCTATCACAAGATCCCATCCTTTCCTTAGGTTGTCGATCTCCTGCCGCTTCATCATCGGATCGAGCTGCAGTGGATTCTTCCATAGCTCCTCTGATGCGTGGAAGGACGTTGCCCCCTGCCTTGCCAGCTCGAGAATGTCATTAGGGTATTGGATCGTGTCAGGCCTTTTTCCGAATCCCTTATCGCCGAACTTGACAGCGACTTCCTTGTCCTTTGCATGCTGGACTATCGCTTCCTGCACATCTTTCCTCTTATAGTACATAAGAAGTGTGCTTATGCTTAGGTTATTCTCCATTTTCCCCCTGATGGCCATATTATATAGGCGATTATTTAAGTTTTTGGGTATTTTGACTAAATCTTTTGGTTTTTGTTTCTTTGGCTGATTGCTGTGCTTGTTTTCAGTTAAATTTTTATATCTGGCTGAAGGGGGATATTAAATGAAAACCATACTCAAGAACAGCGTGAAAAAAGCATTGGGCATAGCTCTCATACTCCTTGGCATAATCGGCCTTTTTGTTCCCATCCTGCAGGGCATACTCCTCATCCTCGCGGGTCTTCTGCTGCTGGAATATAAGCCTGTAACAAAGTTTGTGCATTCTCTCAAGGAAAAATGGAAAAAAAGAAGGAAGAGCTGATTGAATGGACGAGAAAGCTTGCTGAATCTGGCAAGGCGATAATCGTCGAGGGGCAGAAAGACAGGAAGTCATTGGAATTCTTCGGCATAAAGGATATAGTAACATTAAAAAAACCGTTATACTTAATAGCAGAAGAGATTGCCGAAAAGAGCAAAGAAGCCATAATACTCACTGATTTTGACAGGAAAGGAAAAGAGCTGTATGGCAGGCTGAAAAAAGACCTGGAGAGGAACGGCGTAAAAGTAGACAATTATTTCAGGGAGTTCCTCCAGAAGAACACAAAACTGAGCCATATCGAGGGATTGAGGACTTATGTGGGGAATCTTGGATGAAAACCGGATATAAAATCATAATAGGCATATTAGCTTTGATTATCATAATTGCCGCAGGAAGCGCATATTATTACATCCATGCGATAAAATCCGTCAGCGTGAAAGATTTCCGGATAACCTCCCTGAGCAATATGACCCAGGAAGGGTTCATGATTGATGGAAGGATAATACTACATAATCCTTCTCTGATCAATATAAGGATATATGAATCCAAAGTCCAGTTCTTTAAAAAAGATAACAATGCCCTGCTGGCCACAGGCATGATAAAAGAGAATGTCCTCAAGCCCGAGTCAGACACACAGATGGATTTCTCAGGAGAGGTGAAGTTTTCCAATACCCTTGATCTTGCCTTGGATGTGATGGGGAAAAACGAGACCATAGTCGTAGCCAAAGGCAACATATTGGTCTCGAAATCCATGGACGTCTCAGTGCCATTCAGCGTTGAGTTTGACATAAACAGGCAGCTCAAGGATTATGCAGACAGCAAAATCAACCGATTGCTTGATTATTTCGGTTTGAGCGTCTGATGATCGGCATGCGATAGATGCCATAAAAATCATAAAATATATAAACAGGATTTGCTGCGTTCAACAGGGTGGCAAAAATGGCAATACTAAACCAATTCAAAACGGTGATAATCCTCGGCCTGCTTGCAGGCCTGCTCATGGGGGTAGGATGGCTCATAGGGGGCTATCAGGGGCTTACTATAGGGCTGATATTCGCCATAGTCATGAATTTCGGGACTTACTGGTTCTCTGACAGGATTGTCTTATGGATGTACAAGGCGCAGGAGGCAAAAAAATCAGAGTATCCTGAGCTGTATAAGATGGTTTCTGATGTGGCGAAACTTGCAGGCATACCTATGCCAAAAGTGTATATCATGCAGAATCCGACGCCGAATGCATTTGCAACAGGCAGGAATCCTAAGCATGCTGTCGTCGCATGCACGACAGGGATAATGGAATTGCTAAATAAAGAAGAATTGAAAGGAGTCATAGCTCACGAGATAAGCCATATCAGGAACAGGGACATACTCATACAGACTATTGCAGCGACAATTGCTGCTGTGATCTCATACGTTGCCATGATGACAAGATACGCAGCAATATTCGGCGGAGTTGGAGGCAAGGATGATAGGGATGGGGGCGGAATACTAGGATTTTTGCTTCTTGCAATAGTCACTCCATTGATAGCTATGCTTCTTCAGTTGGCATTGTCAAGATCAAGAGAATATCTTGCTGATGAATCAGGAGCAAAGATAATAAAGAATCCTTCAGCTCTTGCAAGCGCTCTTGCAAAGCTTGAGACTGGCGT
This sequence comes from Candidatus Woesearchaeota archaeon CG10_big_fil_rev_8_21_14_0_10_44_13, assembly GCA_002762985.1. Classification (GTDB taxonomy): domain Archaea; phylum Nanobdellota; class Nanobdellia; order Woesearchaeales; family UBA12501; genus 1-14-0-10-44-13. The sequence goes on from PCXZ01000025.1 coordinate 25,817, forward strand.
TAAGAATAATCCTATGAGGATAGGGAGCCCAGCGACATCATCATTGTTCATAGTGAATCCTTTTTCGGCAAAGGGTCTGACGTCTTTGCTTTCGACGCATCCGCCTATGGATGAGAGGATAAAGAGATTGAAGGACATGAGGGTCTGAAACAAAAGGATAATAAATGGGTTCTTTTCCGGAAATAATATGGGGATTATAGTTTATATTCACCATTAAGGACTTTCTGCAGCTCTTTGGCCTTCTTCTCGCCTATCTTTTCCACTTTCTGCAGCTCTTCCTCAGAGGCATTCACGAAGTTTTTTATGGATTTGAAATGCCTCAGCAGGGGCTTTGCCAGCGAAGAGCCTATGCCTGGGAAAGAAGAGATGATGTATTCCTGCTGCTCTTTCAGTGAGAGGGGTTTTGAAGTATGCATGTCAAAGCCTTTCCTTCCTTCATCATGCTCCCTTTTCGCTATTATCGCCAACAGCGCAGCAGTCTCTTTTGATGTCTTTGTCTGTATTATCGGGACGCCATAGTTCACAGTTATGGCTGCAAGCATGCCTCGTATGGCATTTGGATGTATCTTCCTCATCGAATATATGTCCTCGTCGCCTTCGACAACCACCAAGGGCTTATCGTAACATTGTCTTAATTCCTTGACCTGCTGCAGCAATCTTCCGTCTATTATCGAATCGACGAAATCAGGCACTTTCTTGTATTCAACGGCGCATCTTGAGCTCAGGATATAATCGCCTGTCTCCATTCGTCTTGTGTTTATCTTTATGCCCAATTCGACCAATTCCTTCACAACGCCGTTCTTCTCCCTGTCATCTGCATAGATCTCCAGATCGAGTTCCGGCGCAATATATCTGTCTAAGTTTTCCTTCTGCCTCTCCAATGTGCTGAAGCTTGTCTTCAGGTCTTTAAGGGTCCTGTGCATCCTCTTCTCCTTATGGAATGCGCTCCATTTGAAGCCTTCATCCCTTGTGCCTCTTGTGACAAGGACAAAGACCTTGCCCTTCTCCAGCCTTCCTGTCCTTCCTCTGCGCTGGATATGCCTTATTGCAGAGGGTATAGGCTCGTAGAATATGACTACATCGACTTTCGGGATATCCAGGCCTTCTTCTGCGACTGAAGTGGCTATAAGGATATTGAACTGGCTTGTGCTGAATTCTTCCAGCATCTCTTTCTGCTGCTTCTGGCTCAATCCTGTGCCGTTCTTCTTTGCCTGGCCTACGAATATCTTCGCCTTGACCCGTTCCATGGAGTTGATCTCCTGCTCGATCTTCGATGCAGTATCCCTGTACTGCGTGAAGATAATCATCTTTGTGCCGTCGTTCAGCTCTGCAGCGATGAGCCTTTTCAGCTCCTCTGTCTTAGGGTGCTCTATCCCCTGCTCGAACAATGCCCTTGTCTTTATGAAAGCGGATTTGAAATTGAGGTCCCTCACAAGATTCTGGACAGCCTTGCTCTTCGTGCTGGATGATTCCTCCTCAACTTTCTCGAAATATTTGTATAATGGCGTTATGCCCTGCGTCTCGAGAAGCTCTAAAGCGTGCTGCACTTTTATGGCCTCAGAAGCCAATGATATCGATTTCAGGACCTCGAATTCCTTATTGCCTTTTGATATCTCAGAATGAAGCAGGCCCTGCAATCTCAACAAGTCAAGTTTCCCTACATTCCTGCCTTTCTCCCTGTTCAGGTAGCCGTACTTGTTCATCTCTGCAAGCTTTGACTTGGAGCAGTTCTGCAGGAAGACCTGGATCTGCTTCATTTCCTCGGGAAGGTTTACTTTCACCCATTCCATTTTGACTTCCTGGATATATGGCTTCACATCAGGGTCGCTGTCTGTCCTTATCTCGACTGCCTCTATATGGAGATTTTTGCAGACTTCGGCTATCGTCTCTGTCTCAGAGCCAGGGGATGCAGTAAGGCCCAATATCTTTGGGTATTTCGCCAGCCTGTTGTACTGTTTTGCCACGAAGACATATGCGTAATCGCCTGTTGCCTTATGTGCTTCATCGAATATGACCAAAGAGACTTCCTCAAGGTTTATCCTCCGGCTTATGATGTCGTTTTCTAATCCTTGAGGTGTTGAGAAGATGATCTTTGCATCCTTCCACAATACTGCCCTTTTCTCAGGGCTTACGAAGCCTGTGAAGACGGCCATGCTGCTTTCGTCTATGTCCATGTATTTCCTGAAGGTCTCGATATGCTGTTCGACTAATGGCCTTGTAGGCGCAAGAAGGAGCACTTTTGAGTTCGGGAAGTTCTTCAGTCTTTGGGCAGCGAGCATCAGTGCGATTGTGGTCTTGCCCATGCCTGTCGGAAGGACGACGAGGCAGTTGGCCTTGTTGCAGGTGTCAAATATGGTCTCCTGGTAAAGCCTCGGCTTCATGTCCTTCAGGTTGTAATTACATGTTTCAAGCATAGCTTAAAATAAGCTATAAGTGGTTTATATACCTTATGCCGCCATGTCCAGTGTCCAGTGGTGGGGTTTAAAAGGGGTATAAGAGGGGGCGAGAGAAAAGGTATCTCATTTTTCGAAAAATATTTAATGGTGTTGCACTCTGGGCTGTTAGGTGATATTATGAAACTTGCCATGATCTTAGCAATTCTCCTTATGCTTGTCGGAGGATGCTCGACAGCACAAGACTCACCAATATCGGGAACCCAGGACCTTGTGCTCAATGAACAGGACCTTCAGCAGCTGGGGGTTACACGCAATCTTAATGCACAAAATCTTCAGCAGCTTGGGATCACAGAGAATGGGACTAATTGCCACACAGAGGGAAATTATTCAAATATTGTAGATTCATCACAGGGACAATATAGCATCTGCATTTACCTCATCCCAAGCTTGAATGGCACTGAAGTGATAATCCAGCTGCAGAAATTTGCAGATTACGAAGCCCTGAACGGCTCATACCAATATGATTCCTCTCACCTGTACAGTGTCGAAGGGCTCATAAGCGAGAATGATTTCGGGGACCAGAGCAGATTCCGTGTCAACAATGTGAATGATTACGGCGGCCAGTTCAATGAGCCTGGCATGTATTATTATCATCTCTGGTTCACGAAAGGCCTATACCTTGTCCACATCACTTCCAGCGGAAGAAGCAAGGAAGCCAAAGAGTATATTGCGGAGATAGGGCGGATGGTTTTGGAGAAGTTTGGGTGAAGGGTGTACTTGACGGCGACATGTCCAGTGGATAAAAAGCTGTTTTTGGGTAAAAATGTCAGAATTTGTAGAAAATAGTTTAGTCGTTCGTGGGAGAATTCAGTATCAATCTTAAATCTAAAGATTTGAACTGTAGGGTAATGATTTTACATAATTCTCCATAAATTGCCAATCAGGAGCATTATCTTTAGTTACTGGAAGTTTAATTATTGAAGTTGGCATTCTTGTTGGTCTCCATTTTCTTCCGTATGCCCATCTAAATTTTTCTAATTCAATTAATGAACAAATAAACATCGCGATATATTCATTCCAATCCCGATTTTTCAAATAAAGAACATTTATATCATGGGAACAAGTAAACTCTTTTGTTTGATAAAATGCATAGCCAACAGAACCGTTATTTGAAACTGTCACACAATTACCTTTAAAGATTTTCTTATTAATATTATGTTCTGAACTTCGTTCATCTTTATGGGTATTTTCGATATTTTCTATTGTGCAATAACCAGTTATTCCATTATGGTATTCTGTTGCTCCAATAAAGGGTATCTCGGCATTTTCAGTAATTTCTGGTTTCTTGTTATAGTAGCCATTTTTTATTTCAAATATTTCATGATAATGGAAAGGTTTCCATTTTGATAAATTTAATTTACTCTTCTTTTTTAAGAGTGGTTGTTTATTAAATGGTATTTTGGAAGTGATCTTCTTTATCTTTTTTGGTATTTCATTTGGTGAAGGAACAAGAATATCTTTAAGAGTACTATTTGCTTGTCTTCCATAATTGTATTTATACTTATTTTTTTCAATTGCAGTACAATAATAAATCATTTCTGATTCTGTAAGTTCAATTAATGGGTAAAGGCAAGCGATATGAAATGATGTATAAAAAGGTTTTTCTTGAAAAAATGAAGACAATACAGAACCCCCTAATGCTACAGTTATAGCATATCCGGGCATAGGGACAATTTCATCTTTAATTTTTATTCTTGATACCATCCCATTATTATTAGACGTTCTTGAAATAAAGGGGATTCCATTTTCGTCTTCTTCACAGTTAATTAACTCTAAATCAGTCCCATATTTTATATCAAATATTTCGTTTAGTTTTTTCACTACTGCACCTTATTTAAAAATTTAAACGCGATATAGTCATTCATCTTCCTTTCAAAATCCAAATCAGAAAGTGTTGAATAATCAGTTTCCATATATGCTTCAGCACACCACTCGTCTATCTCAGTTACTTCAGATTTAATTGATAAACCAGAAATTTCATCTAAATTATTATATGCTTTTATCCATCTGTCTTTTATTTCAGCCCATTTTGTTCTTGCATCAATTCGGCCTTTATGTTTGCGCTTTTCAAATCCGTCATTTTTAAAATATCCGAACCATGTCTTTTTATTTTCGTTCTTTTCTCCCGCCCTAAAAACCATAATTGTAGTTACAACCCCCACAGGATAAAATAAGTCGTCAGGCATTGATAAGGAGGCGATTAATCTATGTCTTTCCAAAATTCTTTTTTTGATAGTAATTAATTCCTTTTCATTTTTAATTGCACAACTCATTTGAACAATAGCAACTACAATTCCATTTTGGAGTGCAACTACATTTAAAGCATGTTCTATAAACCGCATTTGTCCAGCATTTCCAACATCATATGGGGGATTTAAAAACGCAACATTAGGTTTATGGTTTTTCATTATTAATTTTTCTAAACTAAAACAATCGCCACAATAAATATTTGATTTTCCATCACCTCGCATCATCATATTTGAACAAGCATAAGTAAACATAGACGGACGTAACTCTACACCAATTAATTGATGAGATTTTATTGCTAATTTTTTGCTTTCTTTATTTCCTGCCAGTTTAATCATTCGTTTCATTCCAGCAATCAAAAATCCACCCGTGCCACAACAAGGATCATATAATACACTATTTTCATTAATTTTTGCTAAATCGCAAAATAAATCAGTTATATGAAATGGGGTTAAAACTAAACCTTGACTTTGCTCACTTCCTGCATATCGGATAAATTCGGTATAAAAACGACCTAGAACATCAAATCCACTTTGTTCCATATCAATGAGTGGGTAAACATTTTCATGAATGTAATTTATAATCTCTTTATTAATCGCAATCGAATCTTTATATTCTTTTTCATCTTTATGTTTTATTTTATTTTCTTTAAACAAAGGTTCATTCAATATTTTATTATATTCTCCGATCATTTCATTTTTACATTTTACATTATGTTTAGAAAGAACATTCTCAATTGCAGATAACATTGATTTAGCAAGAGAGATTGATGAATTATATTTAGAATAACTACTTCTAAAAGGGTCGTCAAGCAATGATACTAAAATTGCACTAATAATAGTACATCTTGTTGTTTCGGTAACAGAATATGATTGATACAATTCATTTAGATATATTGCTTTTTGAATTATATCTACATTCTTTAAGTTTTCAGCAAATTGAGTATTGTTAAATAGTTTTAAATATTCATTGATAGAACATAAACTCTTATCTTCTTTAATTTCTTTGTAGGTTTTATTTTGCTTTCTAAAAATAAAATGTGATACTAACATCTCTTGAGATGTTTCTCCACTCACTGCGATTGCAATTACATTGAAACTTTCAGACAATTTTTTGGCATAATGAAGAACACCATCAACTGCATATTCTTTTGGATTATTTAATTGTTTACTGCGATGATAAATTGGAGATGCTTTACATTCCACTATAATTAAATAATCCATATCCCCTGAAGGAAATGTAATTAAAAATTCTGGTTTTCCCACACCATTTCCTGATTTAGAAGCCGACTGTAAAATATCATTAATTCTTTTACTAGATGATTTTTGTTCCTCTAATTTGAGAATGTTAGATAATGGATCCTTTTTAAAATGATTTCTTACAAACTCTTCAGTTATCCTTTCATTAGACATTTTTTACCTCTTTATTTATAGATGGGGACATCTCTTAATAAATATTACTGTTTATTTTCTGGTTGCAATAAATGTAACAACCGCCAGGATAACAAAACATACAATTCCTGCAAACAATCGTTTAAAGAAACCTGGGACTCCTAATGCTTGTGCGAAGCTATCACTAAACCAAAATAGTACTCCAAATATTCCTAAAAATAAATCAACGATTATTGCGGTGCTTATTTTCATATCAAACATTTTATTTATGAGTGGGTTTAGTAGTTTATATACTTTATGGGTATATGTCCAGTGTCCAGTGGGGGGAGGGGGGAAGTTGGGGTGAAGAGGGTAGTTGAGGGGGATGGTGGTGGTTCATGAAATTTTTCATTCCTCATCTTTTGTTGTGATGATTGATTGCACTGCACTCTCTTACACTTCGTTTCAATCAAGTCGGCTAACGGCGTGTATATATTAAATACAATTGAGTTTGAGTTTTTTAACTAAATAAAAGAAGTCATCTTCAGTAAAAACATTTATATATCAATCAAATTTAACTTGGATTAATATGACAATCCCCGATTATCAAACATTAATGCTCCCTCTGTTAAAAAATATTTCTGATGGAATGGAGCATAAAACTAAAGAGGTTGTTAATTCTTTATCTAATGAATACCATTTAACTGAAGAAGAGAAAAGAGAATTATTACCTTCAGGTCAACAACCAATAATAGATAACCGTATTGGATGGGCAAGAACATATCTACTTAAGGCAGGGTTATTGTCTTCTCCAAGAAGAGGATATATTAAGATAACTGAAAAAGGCTTAGAAGTATTAAAACAAAAGCCAAACAGAGTTGATATTAAATTTCTTGAGAAATTTCCTGAATTTATAGAGTTTAGAACAATAAAAAAAGAAACTTCTAAGGAAACTGTTAAAGACAAGGAAGAGGTTGAAGATGTAACCCCTGATGAATTGATGGAAAAGGGGTATAATTCTATCAATGCAAGTTTGACCCAGGAATTACTGGAGAAGTTAAGAAATATTGATCCCTATTTTTTCGAAGATGTTGTGGGTGAATTACTTACTGTTATGGGATATGGAAGATTTGAAGCTACGCCTGGTTCTGGAGATGAAGGAATTGATGGTATAGTCTACCAAGATAAATTAGGATTAGATAAAATATTTTTTCAGGCAAAAAGGTATGGTGAAGGAAACTCTGTTTCTGCAAGAGATGTAAGAGATTTTGTTGGAACATTAGATTTACATGGAGTAAGTAAAGGAATTTTTATTACAACTTCTCGATTTCCAAAAGACACAAGTGATATTCTTAAAAAAACACCTAAAAACATAATCTTGATAGATGGACCTAAACTTGCAAAATTAATGATTGAGCACGATGTTGGGGTAAGCACACAAAAAACGTATAAAATTAAAAAAATAGATACTGACTTCTTCCCAGAGGAATAAAACGGCGGCTTTTTTATGTTTTAATTGATAATACTACGCCACCCCTTCAATACTCATGCCCACCCGCAAGTATCTTATAATTATACTCCACCAGCTTCAATATCGACGCATTAATCATCCCTGGCGCCGACGTCGGCAGATCCGTCCTTCCTAACATCTTCTTCCCGAACAAAGTATCGCCCGTGAACAGCACTTTCTCCTGCTTGTACCATAAACAAACAGAACCTCTCGTATGCCCAGGCGTCTTTATCACTTCCAATCCGGCGATCTCAGAAGGCAGAGGATAAAGCTTGACTTTAAACTTCTCAGCCATGTTCTCGTCCATGATTGCCTTCGCACGGTTATTGTCAAGCTCAGCGATCTCCTCAGCAGACGCAAACAGCTTCGCGTTCTTGAACAGATCGAAATTCCCGATGTGGTCGTAATGCAGATGAGTGAATATAACCTTATGCACAGATCCAAAATCAACAACTTTCCCGAAGAGAGCAACATACTCCTGCCTGTCTGACCTATTCCCTGCATCAATAATAACTTTCTCACCCACATCCAAATAGTAAGAATTAGACTTATCAGTTCCTGTAAATCTCCAGAGATTAGGCAGTATCCTAGTTATCACTTCAATATCCTCTTCCCGTGCAGATACCAGCTTATGGCCACGCCTGCGACAAAGCAGAACAGGTTCACACGCCAATTGCCGTATCTTGAGCCTATGACATACCCTATTAACAGTCCTACTACAACGAGATAGAACGGGAATGCTATCTTCCTGTAATTCAGGAACCTTCCCGCCATCCCGCCGAAAAGGAATATCACGACATAGCTGAAAAAGGCGCTGCCTATCGCAACTGAAACTACAAATCCTATTATAAGCATCACCAAAAAAAAGAACTCTGCCCAGCTGTCCAGGAAATTTATGCCTTTCTTATTCATCATTTCAATCACCTTTTTCAAAAAATATATAGGTCAATAGCCACAATACTGCTGCCAAGACCACACCCAAGACAAGGGATAGTGTTATGCTCAGGAAATACAATGATAAGCATAGGCCGATTATGAAACCATACACAAAGACATAGCTGAGCCTTGAGGCGAAGAACATGTGCGAGCCGTCAAGAGGAGGTATGGGCAGCATAGTGAGCACTGCATACCATATGTTGAATACCATCGCCTTGATGAGCAGGGGATTTGTAGGGGATACATAAAGCAGCAATTTGAAGAATACTGCCAAAAAGACACTGGCTACGGGCCCGGCAAGCCCTACAAGGCCCAAAGGCCAGTAATTGAGGCCATACCTGAAACTTCCTAATCTGTGGCCCGCCATGTGATAGACTATTACGCCTCCCGGGACTATGAACCAGAGCCTGCCCCTTGAAACTATAGCCAGGATCAACGCCAATGCCAATCCGTACATCCATGGCCTGTATTCTACCTTGAATCCAGAGAACAATGCCATGACCCTCTGGGCTGAGACGTGGATCAGGAAAGACAGAAGGATTATCAGTATCGCATTGAAAAGGTTCCTAAGGCCATAGAAAAGATTGAACTGGTCAATGCCCCATTCATTGAATGAGATTGCTATTGCGAGGACAATGATGCCCGCAGCCAAACCCCTCAATTCCTCTCCCTTGAATCCGTAGTACTTCCTTATATCGTAATAAAGGCTCCTTAGATTTGAGGACGTTATGGCCATATTTGCATTTAAAGCTCTTTTATTTAAAAAATTTACTTATTTGAGGAACATATATCTTATCCTCCCACCGTGAACTCATAAGTCACTTTTTCCATGTCTTCCTTCTCTGCTATCATCGCGATAAGCTCTTTTTCATGGCCTGCGCCTACGACTGCAAGGATTTCCTTGCCGGGATTCTGCTGCATTATCGCAAAGATCCTCCTTGCCATGAACATGTTCCTCTCTTCGACCAATACCTTGTAGGCATTAGGATAGCTCTTTTTCATCTCAGACATGAGCTTCTGTATCAGCTCTTCCTGCGGAACTTTAGAAAGGTCAAAGTCATTTATGCCCAGCCTTTTCATCTCCCTCTTCCTGAAGAAGATGGCTTTCAGGACATCATAAAAAAATCTCAGCTTCTCTTTGAGGGTTATGAATCTTGAAAGCCTGTTCAAAGTGATCCTTATGTCCTGATCGATGAGCTCTAGCCTTATCTTGCTCCTGTTCGCCAGCTTCACTGCAGCGAGCATCTCTGCCCCGGGATCAACGCCTACGATGCTGCCGAGCTTTTTCTGGGCCCATGCCCCTATGACTGCAAAGACAAAGCCTGTGACTCCTATCCGGAATATGTCCATTACCCTTATCTTGGTCGTTTTCCTGCTTTTCAGGCCTTGCAGCCTCGGTTTATCGAGCTCTACAGCCACTATATGCGGCTTTTTCGCTATGGCTGCCTTTACCTCGTTTATGCTCTGCCTTGCTATATGGCTTGTGCCCATAAGCGTCAGATTATTGTATTTGATGGCCATAAGGCTTTATAAACCGAAAGTTTTATAAATATGTCCTTTTCAGGATGATATTGAACGGCCATAGTGGCGTGGTTTACCCGTTCCCATTCCGAACACGGAAGTCAAGAACGCCAACGTTCTCAGGTGTACTGCACTTGTGTGTGGGAAACTGAGAAAGCTGTTCACCTTTTCTAATCTTTTGGTTTCCAAAAAGTCTTGTCTGCAAAGTGCTGGATTTTCTTAAGCCTTTCCCTGCTGCTTTTTTTGGAGCTAAACCTCAACCACAATCTTCTTGTCTTTCTCATTGACTGATCTTATCACTTTATGCCCTTTCAGCCTTTCTTTTATCTCTTTCCAATCATACTTTTCCCTGGCTTTGTTCATCTCATCGAGTATTCCCTTGATGAGGATATATTTCTCATAGATCATCTCGCCTTTTTTCTGGTTATCCTCTGCAGTCTTCTGCACCTCGACAAGGCCTTTCTCCTGCTCGTCAATTATGCGCTGGATCTTCATGGCCTTCAGGTCTGCCTGCTGCTTGGCCTCTTCATGCTCTGGCTCGCCTGAGTAATTCTCAAGGACGAAATCAAGGCCTTCATTGAATTTTGGGAATCCCTTGGTTTCCAATCCCTTATAGACCTCAAGAGGGAAAGGGGTCAGATTGACGGGTTTTCCTTCCTTGAAGACGAGCTGCGGATCAATCTTCCTTGAGAGCAGCTCCTGCAATGAGCTGAACAATCTTTCAATTTCCTTGCCTGAAAGTTCAGAAGGGCTTGTCTTCTTGTCTATGCCTGACAGAGTGCAGATCTCCTCTGCATATACCCCCCCTATGCCGAACTCTATCGCCAATGCCTTGACAAGGACTTCCTGCTTTGACTCTTTTATCGATCTGAATTCTTCAGGCTTGAGCTCAAACAGGTTTATCGGCTTCTGAGGAGGGATGTACTTGACCTCTTTCTGCGCTGAATCGCTAAGTTTCTCCCTGTCGAGCACAGCTATTATGATATCATTAGTGTCGCACAGGATGACGTTGCCTCTGCCGAAGAGCTCTATGTAAACCCTGTACTCCTGGTCGTTCTTCTCAAGCACTATCCTGACTACCCTCTCTGAACCTATCTGGCTGAGGGACTTCAGGAAGAAGAAAGGTATGTATTTCCTCAGCCTCATGACAAAATTATGCGGCTCGTGGGCAGGGGCCCTCTGGCCTGTCAGATAGAAATACCTGCCAGGCACTATCCTTAAGGTGAAATTGCCTTTTCCGCTCGCAAAAAACTGCAGGAAAACCTCTCTTTCCTTCTGGATGATCTTGTCTAATCTTGCATGCCCGAGAAACTGCATCTCTTCGATGATGTGCTTCAGCTCTATAGAAGATATTTCCTTTTTCATGGTTCTCTGAACTTCTCTGGATAGGAGGTGTTTAGCTATCCCCAGACTTCGCCTGCGAGCCTGCATGCCTTCCCTATCTTTGTGAAGCCGCAGATCTGCTGCCTGAGGCTCTGCACATCACGATAACCTGTTATCAGGACAGTATCGTTGTGCATCAATATGAGCCCCGGGGTGAACCCTGGCTCGTCATATCTCGCTTTGTAGAATTTCAGGCCTGACTTGGCTATTGTATCCCTTATCTCTGGCTCAACATTTTTGCATACGCTGCATTTGTCTGAATAGAGGAATATTGCTGCATCACCCATGCTCATCCTGCCTATCACAAGAAAAAGAGCTATCATCAGGAGTGCTACTATGGCTATTATCATGAAAAAACTTGGGTTTAGGGCAGGATTGCGACGATGTGCGTTCCTTTTGCCCTCTGATTTTTTAGCTGGTTGGCTGGTCTTCATTTTGTCCTGCTGAAAGTAAAGATTCTATAACTGATATGAACTCGTTTTTTTCAGATGCGAGGTCATTGTCCGCCTCATAGGCATTGCCTATCCTCGCATATTTGCAGCCGAAAACATAGAAAGGCACTCCGCCCTGCGAGTTGTATTCTTTCAGTATATCAATCTCCCCTTGGGGCATGCTGCTCTCGATCTCGTCTGTAAGGGTGTTGTCTCCTGTATCGATGTCCCAATGATATGCTGTAATCATGCCTTTCTCCATATATTCTTTTGCCACGGCATCGAATGTGTCTTTTATCCATGTGCAATGCGGGCATGTTGTTGTTGAATACATCCTTATTATTGGTTTGCCGCCTTCATAGCATATCGGGCTGCCTGTATCTGTAAAAGAGCTGCCCGGCAGTTTATCCTCTTCTATGTTCTCGAGGTAGATGATTATCCTGGAATCCTGCCTTAATTTTTCGATGTAATCCTTTATCTCCTGCTGCTGCTTGTCGTTCGCAAGATAAGACCTTATCTGCTCCCTCATCTCTTCAAGGCCAAGGGTCTGGTTTCCGAGGGTGAATGAATCCTTGTTCTCTTCATAGAATGCTGCTATCTCTTCCTCTGTGACCTCAGGGATGCCCAATGTCCCGTTAATGAATTTTATTATCCTGAGCCTTTTTGAGTAGAATTCGACAAACTCGCCATAATCCATGTTCTGCTCAGCAAGCTGCTTATCGAGCTCCTCTCTTGTCATGCCGCTCTGGCCCATGAATGAGCTGATGAATTCCTCTGCTTCTTCTTTTGATGCCTTCACGCCTTTCTTTTCGGCTTCCTGGAGCAGCATCAGCTCAGGTATCATCGTCTGGTTCAGGAAGAATGCTTTCGGCAGGATGGCCTTGTATTCTGCTGATACAAGCTTGTTGTACTGGTCGTTCAGCTCATCTACTGTTATCTTCTGGCCATTGACTTCTGCGACTATCGAGCTGTCGCCAGGACCGGTCATCCTGTTGCTGTATGCTATTATGAATATAAGAACGATTATGCCTATTATCGCAAGTATGCTCTTTGTCTTTGTGTTCAGCCATTCCTTTTTTTTTGGTTCATGCCTGCTGGCCCTGGCCTCATGGGCCTTTTTATGGGTTTTCTTTCCTGCCATAACGATAAAAAGCAGATGTCGGTTAATAAATCTTTTGTTTGACCGGCTCATCAGGGGGCAATGGCCTTTAATTGTTACTATTTAGTTTTGATAAAAGTTTATATTAAAAATTAGGTTAGCAGGGCTTTATGTATGATGTTGTCATAGGAAGGAGCGAAAAGGACAGGGAAAAGTATGGGTTGAAGGGCACTGTGCTTCTGGGAAAGCATTACATAAAGATGGGAAGGGTAACCTCTTTGTCAAATAACATATATCTTGATGTAGCCTCGTCCCACGTCGTTTTCATCTGTGGAAAAAGGGGTGGCGGAAAATGCCTGCATGAGGATACCCTAATAACATTGGATGACGGCTCCCAGATCCCAATAAAAGATGTTGAGAATGACAAAAGGGAGATCATGGCCTTAGGTGATGACTTCAAGATCTCAAGGGCAAGAAAGACAGAATTCTTCAAGAGGCCGGTCAAGAGGTTGCTTAGATTGAGATTAAGGAGCGGAAAAGAGGTCAAGCTGACTCCGGAACATCCCCTTCTTACAGTCAAAGGGTGGGTGCCTGCTGAGAAGCTTAGCATAAGCTCAAGAATAGCCACACCCAGGAGAATAAACGCATTCGGCGACAGCATGATGAGAGAGTGCGAGGTGAAATTGCTCGCTTATCTCATAGCTGAAGGCCATCTCAGCAACGGATTTGTGCTTTTCGCAAACATGGACAGGAAGATAGTTGATGATTTTAATAACTGCATAAAAGAGTTTGATGACAATCTTACAGTAAAAGAGCATAGCAAACCTGGTTGTTTCAGGGTGATAAAAAAATATGGCAAGAGATCGGTCGATGATAACGGAAGAGATAGCAGAGGGATGTTCAAGAAAGGGGTGATTTTTGACTCAAAAAGCCCAATCAGGAAATGGCTGGATAGGATGAAAATCTATAGCAAACTATCAAAGGAAAAACATGTGCCTGACGCACTCTTCAATTCTACAAAGGCCAACCTCGGTCTGTTCCTGAACAGGATTTTCAGCTGTGATGGCACGATATATTTTGATAAAAATGCCATGGTTTGGAGGATATCCTACGCTTCTGTATCTGGAAAACTCATAAGGCATGTGCAGCATCTGCTCCTTAGATTTGGCATATTATCCGTCATAAGGGAGAAAAAACATGGATTTGAGATTGAGATAAGGGGGGATAACATATCCTTATTTCTTAGAGAAATAGGATTCTATGGGACCAAAGAAGAAAGGGCAAAAAAAGCGGTTAAGGAATCACTAAACATAACAAGGAACCCTAATCTAGACACAATCCCTAAAGGAGTATGGGACATATACAGGCCCGAGAACTGGGCTATTGTGGGCAAGGAGATGGGCTATTCTAATCCGAAAAGCCTTAGGAGCAGCATAGACTATTCCCCCTCTAGACAGAAGCTGCTTCAGATAGCAAGAGTTGACGAAAATGAACTGATGGAAAAGCTTGCTTCATCTGACATATTCTGGGATGAGATTGTCTCGATTGAAGAGATGAAGGGGGATTTTATCGTCTATGATATAAGCGTCCCTGAAAAGCATAATTTTGTCGCAAATGATATAATAGTGCACAACAGCTACACCATGGGCGCGATAGCAGAAGGCCTTGCAGACGCGCCGAAAGATGTGAAACAGAACCTCAGTTTCATCATGCTTGACACCATGGGGATATACTGGGCCATGAAATACCCCAACAAACCTGATGAGGCATTGCTGGCTGAATGGGGTTTCAAGCCGAAGGGGCTTGATGTGAAGATATACACTCCAATCATGTATTTCAAGCAATACAAGGACCAGGGCATCCCTACGGATTTCCCTTTCTCGATAAAGCCTTCAGAGCTTGATTCCTCTGACTGGCAGATGACATTTGACATAAGCCCCAATGACCCTATAGGCGTCCTGATAGAGAGAGTGATATACAGGCTGAAGAAAGAGAAAGGAGAATATTCTATCGATGATATAACAAAAGCGATAAGGAATGATGACAGGTCAGAGAGGAATGTAAAGGATGCTGCTGAGAACAGGTTCTTGGGCACAGAGACATGGGGGGTCTTCAGCGAGAAAGGAACGCCATTGAGGGATCTTGCAGCCGGCGGCCAGGTCACTGTACTTGATGTCAGCTGCTATGCTACGATGCCAAATGGCTGGAAGATAAAGGCATTGATAGTAGGGTTGGTCGCACAGAAGCTTTTCGTTCAGAGGATGATAGCAAGGAAATACGAGGAATATGCATCTATAAAATCAGCGATACATTACTTCACGGAGGAAGAGAAGCCTGAAAAGCTCGATATGCCCATGGTGTGGCTCATAATTGACGAGGCCCATGAGTTCTTGCCGAGGGAGGGCAAGGTCGCTTCTTCTGATGCCTTGATCACTATCCTGAGGGAAGGAAGGCAGCCCGGTATCTCGCTGATACTTGCGACTCAGCAGCCCGGTAAGATACATACTGATGTGATGACACAGTCTGACACTGTGCTGAGCCACAGGATAACTGCAAAGATGGATGTTGAGGCATTGGGCATGCTGATGCAGAGCTATATGAGGGAAGGCCTCAATACCCAGATAGACAATCTGCCGAGGGTGAAAGGAGCTGCGGTGCTTTTCGATGATACCAATGAGAGGCTTTATCCGATGAAAGTGAGGCCAAGATTCACGTGGCATGGCGGCTCATCGCCTTATGCCATCCCTGAGCAGAAGAAGGAGCTTTGATTTTTCAGTCGGTAGCCCGAAAATTCTCCGGATGCTACTGTTTTTCCCGAAAAGATTCCGATTCTGGATGCTAAAACCCGAAAACCTTACGGATTTTTCTGCGAAAGGCATATTAAAAACAGGATATTAATTTTTTCTGGTGATAAACATGCATTACAAGACATTTCCAAGGACAGTGGATGGAAGCAATTACCCTGTATGGGAAGAGGTTGCGCTTTCAGACAAGGAAGAGTTCATAGAGGAAGAGAAGGCGAAGAGGGAGAACCTGAAGATGATGAAGAAGTGCATCAGCGAAGCGAAGAGATTCCTCGAAGAGGAAGGCATGAGGGAATACCAGTCGGATATCCTTAATGTTGCCCTTTCATTGTTCAGGAAGCAGGCCTCCCATGTTGTCTATTGGAAGGACAACAGGTGCAAGGAGAAGTTTGACATGAAGAATAGGAAGAACAGTTGAGAAAATATTTTTATTTTATTGTTTTTTGTTTTTTATCTTTTCCACAATGCCTTTGTTTGCATCTATGCTTACATGATCCCCTTCTCTCAGCATTTTAGTGGCATTTCCTGTTCCGATTATGCATGGTATGTTGAACTCCCTGCTGACGATCGCAGCATGACATAACATCCCGCCTTCATCTGTCACGATTGCTGATGCCTTCTCTATTGCCAGCATCATGTCCGGGGAAGTGTTTGTAGCTACCAGGATATCCCCTTTGTTCATCCTTCTCATCTGTTCTGCCAAAACCCCCCCTAAAGATTCCCTTAATATGAAAACCCTGCCCTGGGCTTTGCCCGGGTTCGCGCATTGCCCTTTTATATCCTCAATCAGGCCTTCTTCATCACCCCCTTCATGCCCTGTTGTGATCCTGAACCCCCCATCAGTGTATTCGAACATGAAAGAACTTATCCTCTTTTGAATCTCTTCTTTGTCTGGCTTTTTCCGGCCAAGCAAAAATCCCTTTATTTCTGAAGAGAGGCAGTTTTTCACCTCCAGGCTCGATAGATTGATCCTTTTCCCTATCTCCTCAAAGAGATTTTCTGCCCTTATGAAGGAATTGAGCCATGTGCCGTGCATCTCGAACCTTCTCCTGCCTATCTTATGCAAATTTAGGGCCAGAGCCTTCAGTTTCTGGTCTATTTCTAAGCTTATTTTATCATGTTCGTTGTTCAGGAGCATTGACATTATCTCTTCTTTCGGCTCAGGTATCTTTTCCTTGAGATATTCTGTCAGAAGCCCGTAAAAATCCTGCCTTGTGCACCTGTATGCAGCTACCATGGATGAATACCTGTCGAAGAATTCGAGATAGAGGTCCAATAATCCTTCATCTGTCTCCTGTTTCAGGTCTGCCTCATTTATCGCCTTTATCAGGCTGCCGATGCTGTCTTCCACCATTCTTGTATGGCTGCAGAATTGATCTACAAATTCCTGATCAGTGAATCTTCTTTTCCCGTGCTGTCTTGCCCTTTCAGAGATATCTCTGTTCCTGTAGAAAACCGCTGTCTGGCCTTTCACATGGAATCTGTGGCCCCCATACTTCATTCCGAAGATGCATTCCATCTTGTGGGTGTCGCCATTGTGCAGGGCCTCGATCCATAGGAGAGGGACATCCCTCACTTCCCACATCTTTTCATGGGTTTCCATATCAAACATCGGAAAGTTCTTTCCTTACCTGATATGAAAGGTTATTGCAACCTCCCTTTATAGTCTCATATATCTCATTAAATCCCCTGATATCCAATTTCCCGTCTTCAAGGCTTATTGCACCAAGAGACCCTTTCATCTCCACACCGGCAAGATCATCAAAGCAGAAGATTTTGCTGTCCTCTCCGGCTTCCTTCACCCTCTTTCCCACTTTCTCAGCATGCTTCCTTTCCATCGGCACATAAGCCCAGCTATTGTCCGGAGCAAACTGCCTTGGATCCCCTTTTGGATAGATCAGATTATGTTCGGCCAGGGCGAGCATTGTAGAGGCCCTGTCGAACTGCTCAACAAGCTGATAGACGTTTCCGGCAGCTATGTTCAGCTCTCTCCTGTACAAAGGATCATTGTCATGGCTTTGTTTTGCGGCCTTTTCGTCGCCGATGACCTGCTCAACAAAACCCTTATAATTGCTCATCGTATGGATTCCGTTATTGTAAGCCACTTTCAGGACTTTCATGATAGTGTCCCATTTGAACTCCTTTGTTCCCCCTTTTTCATCTGTTTTGCCCCACTCATGAATATCATCAACCTGCATTCCGCTGGATCTTGCTTCCAATATCTTGCCTTCCAGCCCGAACTTGTCCATGCCTGCCTTTTCCCATTGGCTTATCGTATCCTGCATTATCGCCTGGGCCATCCTGCTCCTGCAGCTGTTGCCAGTGCAGATGAAATGGATTGCGTATAGTTCATTATTTTCCATTTTGGTCGCCTCCGTCTGGTTTAATCTCATCTTTTAAGATTATTAACTCAAGTTTTCTTATGATATCATCTTTTTTCTCAATTAAATAATTTTTTTCAACAATCAAGCCCATATGGTCGTAACCTAACGCCGCTAAGAAAGAAATATTTATATCTCTGCTGTCTAACTGCGCCAGATTAGAAAGATGGCTTTGAATATAATGCACTGTTCCTTGGTATGCCCCACCACAATACTCTCCCATCGCTCTAGCTACATCCTCTGTTAAATTAATGAGATAGTAGCATGCTACACCAAAAGCAAGCATTCTTACTAACCCCTTCCAATCATCATTTCCATCTGGTTTTAAATTGTAAAGTTCATTATTTTCCATCTTTATTTTCTCCACCAAACACCCACAACCAAGTGATAACTTTCCATTATATTTATATTTATGTTGTCACATACATGATGACAAAACCACAATCCTTATATAATCAGACATATCCAACCATGATATGAACACCTCAGATCTCGAAAAACTGGGCCTAACTAAGAACGAATCCAAGGTATACCTTGCCTTGTTGGAGCTAGGCTCAATCAATGCAGACCCAATCATAAAGAAGACTGGCCTGCACAGGAACATCGTCTATGACAACCTTGACAAACTGGCAAAGAAAGGCCTAGCAGGATTTGTAGTGAAGAACAACAGGAAGTATTTTGAGGCCTCGCAGCCAGGCCAAATCCTTGAATGGATAAGGCAGAAGAAGGCAGAAGCTATAGATAACGAAAAGCTTGCAGAGAGCATTATGCCGGATATAGAAAGCCTCAGGAAGCTCAGCAAGGAGAAGAAAGAGGCGATTGTCCTCAGCGGCGTAAAAAGCGTTATGGCTCTAGTCATAGATATGCCTGAAGAAGGGAATTTTGACATGTTTGCGACTGGCTACGGCATGAGGACTTTATTCCCCGTACAATACAAGAGGTTTAATGATAATATAGCCAAATACAAACGAAAAGTCAGGGCCATAATATCAGAAAACTTAAGGCACGAAGACCAGGGCTCATCAATCAATAGGTTTCTGCCTGAATACCATATGCTGCCCGTGAACACAAGCATATTAAAAGACAGGGTGAACATAATAATCTTCGAAAAGGACCCTATCGCGATACAGATAAGGAGCAGAGAAGTCGCTGATTCTTACAGGACTTACTTTAATTTCATGTGGAGCATTGCTAAAAAATGATTGAATAAACTGCTAGTTTATTTCTTATCATCTCTTCTTTTTCGAGGCTTCGTCCAGCTTGATCTGTGAGTCCGCAGGGGCCTTGCTCATTGATATCATCAATGCTATGAACATCAATCCGAACACCACGATGAACGTGAATGCCCAGTCATCCCCTATCTTGCCCCAATAGAATGCCGTTATCAATAACCCCAATATGCTCGTCAGGAAAAAGCTGCTTGGCAGCGGCGCTGCCTTGAATCTTTTCAATAATCCCATATTGCACCTCTTTTAGGTTATATTGGGGTGGGAATTTAAATAGTTTTTCATAACCCTTAAGCAAATTCTTAGTGGAGTATGGTCGTTTTTGAATCCACATAAACTTATAAAATCCTCATTCCATTCACACGCAATAGTCTTGTTTATTGGACCCGCCATCAAGGACCACATCCTCGCTGCGCTCGGAGTGGTCCGAATAATTCATGTAAATAGAATAATCTTATCAGCATCTGCACAATGTGCACAAACCTGGCACAACAGCTCTCTCGCTAGCTTCCTCAGCAGGAGGGGGTGCTGGGGAACCTTGGTTCCCCCCTAAATTATGATGATTTAAGATGATATCAATGATAAGAACATGATAAAAATAACAGAAATAACTCAATACTAATCCTTCCCAATAAACCTACCAATCTCTTTCTTCGCCTTCTGCCTGTTCTCGTGGTGTTTCTTCAGGAATAAGCTCATCTTATCGATAAGCACCTGCTTGAGTTCGCCAGTGAGCATCTTTCCGGATTTGTAATCATCATATATCTGTTTCAGCTTTCTGTCATCAGGCTCAAAGAAGCACTTCAGGTACTGGAATGAGACATCTATGTCCGGATCCCCCCCGAGCTTCCTGTGCTCTTCGATGGTATCCCTGCCGCCAGAGAACGCATATCTCTTTATCTTTGTCTCTGCCTCTTTCGACGTGTCAGTAAGCGCTATGAAACTGGACGGGTCTGATGCTGACATCTTGCCTCCCTTAAGTCCCGGCATGAAGATGTGGTATGATGAGCTAAGCTGCATGAACTTGGGGTCCTTTATCCTCTGGGAGATGTCTCTTGCGATCCTCAGATGCGGGTCCTGGTCAGGGCCTACTGGCACAAGGACTGGCAGCGGCTTGCCTTCAAACTCAGGAAGCTGCGCATGCAGCATGTCTGCGGCCTGCAGCAATGAGGACACCATCTTCCCCGGCGTCACATCGCCATAGACTGCCTTGAACTCATTGAATGTTATGTGCCTTGCTAGGATGTTCTGGAGCCTGTAGAATGCGTTGGCTTTTTTTGCGTCATCTGAACGGTTGCTCTGGAAATAGATCTCGCAATTCTTTGGTTTCAGGCCGAGGGCGATGTAGTTTGTTATGTATTCTTCTATAGCTATCTTCCTGCTCTCCTCAAGGCCCTGGTTCCTTGTGTTATAAGCCTCTACATCAGCGACCGCGATGTAGAGTTTTGCCCCAAGGTTCTGCCAGAATATCATCTGCTCTGCGAGGAGCATGTGGCCTAGGTGGAATTTCCCGGTGGGCATGAGCCCGGTCATCATGGCAAAAGGCTTCTTGTTCCTTACAGCATCGAGTATCCTCTGGATGTCCCTGTGCGCAAAGATCACTTTCCTCCTGAAAAGCACATTCTCATTGAATTCCTTCGGGAGATTTTCCAGCGGGGAAAGCCCGAATTCTTCGATCAGTTTCTTGTAGTCGATGCTTCCCTTGACTTCCCACGGCGTGATTGTCGCATTGCCTGCCATAACCTGCCTAAATCCTCGTGTTTTTTTAAAGCTTTTGAATTATTTTAATGGGCAGATATCAATTGCCCCATCCACCTCTTGTCGCTGTTTCCATGTACTTCCCGAATGTGGGGCTTGCCCTTGCTTTTTCCTGCGGTTTTTCCTGCAAGGCCGGCTTGGGCGCAGCTTCTATGTATTCCGCCTCTAAGCCGTGTTTTTGCACCTGCTTTATGCCGACAAGCTCATACCCCATCAATGCCTGCAGTTTTTCAAGGAATTTTCTGCCGCCCCTGCTTCTTCCGGATAACACTATCAATGAACCCTCCTGGAATACAAAGGACACAGATTCTTCAGTGATCCCTACCTCCTTTCTGTCATAGCAATGCCTGTAAGATGCTTTCCCGTCAAATACAAATCTCCCTCTTTCGACGGTTTCGCTATTGTGGCTGACTTCGGCAAGAGACAGCTCCAATCCCCCACTCATTGCGGTATCTGCTGCCGCAGACAAGGCTATCCTGATTTTTGCTGAAACTTCAGAATACCTCTGATAATCAAGCTGAGGACAGCTGTTTACAGGCATCATCTCAGCGAATCTTATTTGGTTGTTCATCATTTTATTGCCTCCATCCCGTTGTTTTTCCTGATCTTGGTTCCCGGTTCCTGAAAAAGAAAAAAATTTATTTTTTGTTTTGTATAGGTTTTAAAAGCATAGAACTAACGCCAGCACCAATATGTCATGGGATTGGCAAAAGAATACGGATATAAATAGAAAAAACTCAGAAATTTAACGCCACCGACAATCGCTCTTTGACATTTTAAACGATATCCTCTTCAGCTATTACCATGAAATCTCCCACCGCTATGACTGCTGAGAACGGGATGAGTATATTCCCTTCCTTGTCCTTCTCAAGCTCAAGCTTCTGCGCATAAGGAGTAGGGTTCTGGAGTATCATATGTATCAATTCGCCTGATTTGGTCTCGAAGATCACGTCACCTAATTCACCGAACCTTTTCCCTGTCTTGCTTATAACTGTCTTCCCGAGAAGCTCTTTTGAAAATTTTTTTTCTTCGTCAGCCATTTTCAGTCCTCTTTTGGTTTTTATATGATTTTGGTGCTACTCTTTTATAACTCTGTTATAGTTATAGCTTAACTTAAGTAATATTTAAATCTTTCGCATTTGCCCGTTATAAGGCCTTATCTGGCCTTAGGCAGGGCTTCTAACCTTTCTTTGAGGAAAACCTCATCATAACAGTTTTCTTTCAGGCCGCAGGCTGAACATTTGTTCTCATTGCCGCAGAAATCCGGCAGTTTGCCTGAGTTCAGCATTGCATTGGTCTTTGAAACGAGCTCTTTTATCTCTTTTTCAGCGAAAGGGTTTAGGGTTATGTTCACGACCTTGTCTGAATCAAGGTATATTATCTTCCCTTCTTTGACATCCTTTGCTGAACTAGACCCGTCCATCCGCTCAGAAAGCATCAGGAGGTATGCGAGAAGCTGTATCCTGTGGGACGGCCATGCTCCTTCATTGGGGCTTTTCCCTGTCTTAAGCTCTATCGGGACAACAATATCATCATAGACCTCGACCTGGTCTATCCTGCCTTTCAGGCCGAGATTCTCTGACATTATGTTAAGCTCTGATACCAGCTTCGGCGTCAGTTTCGCCCACAATTCCTCGCCTGAAAGGCCTGTTCTTTCCATGAAACTAAAGACATTATTTGCGCGCTTATCCGCCTCCTTCACAATCAAAGGCCAATTCTTCTTGAATATCTCTTTGGGCTCTAGCTTCAGGTCTGAAAGTATCCTGCCGTATTTGCCTATTGTCTTCATGAGCAGCTCAGAATATTCTTTCCTGTAAATTTCCAATACATCCTCGAATGATGATCTTTCCTTTATGCCTTTCACGATCCTCTCTTCAATATTGTTTATGTATTCATAGACCTCGTGCCTGAGTCCTCCAAGGACCAATGTCTCTTTTGGCGGCTCGACGATCCGGAGGACGCATTCAAGGTAGAGCTTTCTTGCACAGTAGAGATAGCTCGAAAGAAATGTCACGCTTATGGTCTTTCCCATGCATTTTTCTTTTTAGC
Organism: Candidatus Woesearchaeota archaeon CG10_big_fil_rev_8_21_14_0_10_44_13; assembly: GCA_002762985.1. GTDB lineage: Archaea > Nanobdellota > Nanobdellia > Woesearchaeales > UBA12501 > 1-14-0-10-44-13. Next base: position 48,988 of record PCXZ01000025.1, read on the forward strand.
CAGAGTTTATATAGTTTTTGTGGGTATGTCCAGTGGCCAGTGGGTTCAAAATCTTACATTATCATAGAAACCTTTTTGAGCATCGCACCCATATATAAAAATCAGCTTCTTAAGCAACTTCCCTCTTTCCTTCGGATTCCCTTTGTATTGCCCGCTTGCCAATAAACCTGCATTGAGCGATATCCATTCATCCAAGGCTATGTGCGCCCAGTGCTGCACTTCTTCCATCGGATGGCTGAATCCTGCTTTTATACCCTCGAGGGCATCTAATGTACTTATCTTGCCAAGGGCCCTCAGACAATAATTAGGCATCCAGTCGCCCTGGCTGACATCAAGCTCATGGCCGAAACCCTCGTGGCCTGTAGGGACATATGCTCTCTCTTCATATGCTTCTCTCAGCGGTCTTACTGAGTTCTGAGAAGGGTGCATGTAAAGTTTATTTGCCGCAAGCTCCCTTAATCTTATTTTCTCGTCCTTGTCATTCAGCTTATCGCATAATGCCGAGGGAATCCTATCTCCGCTTAATTGTGAGATGGATTCTATGGCTTGGTGTCTCATCTCATAACTAAGGTCATGCAGCATCACTTCTCTTAATTCATGCAGCGCCTGCTCAAATCCTAAATCGCCGGCAAGCCAGACCAGCCACTGCCTTCCGAAATCATATACTCCATAAACAGTGTACTCATCCTCATCTACCCCAAGAACAAGGTGATCAGGGAATGATTCATCTGCAATCAGCCCTTTCATCATCTCCATCTTCATCCTGTCTGCGTCACGGAAATTCATTTTTCTAAAATGGTCTCTTGTTTTGTATTTGTTGGATACATATAAGCTCCTACTCTGGTTCAATCTTTGAAATATGGGGCACAATCTATCATCATAATATTTCCTTCTCGACTCTTCAAAAGATAAAGAAGTTTCAAGCTCTTCAGGACCTACTGCCCTCTTATCAAATATCCACCCATTGAATATTACTCCGTCCCTGGTTTCAGCTATCCCCCCCATAACGGGCATAAATCCTCTTCAATATTTAAAGTTTTGTGGGTCATAGTCGTTATTGTTTTGAAATCATATAAAAATATTTAAATAAAAGAGGATAATAAGCAGATTATGGACATACAATCAAGGCTTGATCTCATAAGGCAGGTCGGCGAGGAGATCATAACAGAGGAGGACCTTAAGCAGCTTCTTGAGACAAAATCAAAGCCCATAGCCTATGACGGCTTCGAGCCTTCTGGAAGGATCCACATCGCGCAGGCAGTCCTAAGGGCCATCAACATAAACAAGATGACAAAGGCAGGCTGCCATTTCAAGATGTGGGTCGCTGACTGGTTCGCCTGGATGAACAACAAGATGGGCGGCGACCTTGAAAAGATAAGGGTTGCAGGAGATTACATGCTTGAAGTATGGAAGGCATGCGACCTTGATTTCAAGAACATTGATTTTGTATGGGCCAAGGATGTTGTCACAAAGGAAGACCACTGGAAGACCACGATAGACATAGCAAGGAATTCCACTGTCAAAAGGATAATCAAGTGCGCACAGATAATGGGAAGGAAGGAGAGCGACAACCTGAGCGCCGCACAGATAATCTACCCGTGCATGCAGGCTGCTGACATCTTTCACCTGAAATGTGACATTGCGCAGCTGGGCATGGACCAGAGAAAAGTCAATATGCTCGCAAGAGAAGTCGGTCCTAAACTAGGGTTCTGGAAGCCCGTTGTTGTTTCTCACCACATGCTTATGGGCCTTGGCAAGCCTCCAGCATCGATGGCTGACCCTATGGAGAGAGCAATGGAGATGAAGATGTCAAAATCAAAGCCCGATTCAGCCATATTCATGACAGATTCAGAAAACGAGATAAAGATGAAGATATCAAAAGCATACTGTCCTGAAAAGAATATTGAAGAGAACCCCATACTTGAATACTGCAGATATATCATATTCGAGAGATTCAAAGAGATGGATATAGAGCGGCCTGAGAAATTCGGGGGCAACCTGTCTTTCGGCAGCTATAAAGAGCTCGAGGAGGTTTTTGCAAAAGGAGAATTGCATCCTATGGACCTGAAGCAGGCAACTGCCGTCTACATCGACAGGCTTGTGAAGCCCGTAAGGGACCATTTCGATAAGAACGCAAAAGCAAAAAAGCTGCTTGAGCAGGTAAAGGGATTTGAAGTGACAAGATGAGGGTCAAGGAATTCCAGGATTTCTTAAGAGAAGAAAAGATTTCATGCGCCATACTGTTCAACTTCGATGATAATCTCAACCCTAATTTCGATTATTTCGCCGGTTTTGAGGGGAATGGCTGTTTCATAATCCCGAAGAAAGGCAGGCCTGTGCTGCTCGTCCCCCAGATGGAAGAGGAGAAGGCGAGAAAGACAAGGAACAAGGTCATCATCTACAAGAAAGACTTCTGGAAAAAGGCAAAAAAGCACATCAAAGGAAGAAGGATAGGAATTGATTTCTACACTGTAACCCTGATGATGCAAAGGTCGCTGAAAAAGAACCTTGGAAAGAGGAGATTGGTCTCGATCTCAGAGAGATGCTCTGAGCTGAGGGCAATAAAGACGAAAAAAGAGCTTTCAAACCTGAAAGAAGCGTGCAGGATAACCGACGAGATAATGGGAAAATGCTTTGGTGGCTTCAGGAGACATAGATTCAGGACCGAGAAGGATGTTGTCGATTTCTTTGATGAGGAGACAAGGAAAAAAGGGTGTGAATTCTCATTCTCGCCTGTTGTCGCTTCCGGACATGGGTCCTCGCAGCCGCATTATGTCCCGAAAGATGTGAAGCTGAGGAAAGGCTTCTGCGTCATTGATTTCGGAGTGAAGTATAAAGGGTATTGCGCGGACATGACAAGGACGATATATCTTGGAAAACCCAAAAAAAAGGAGACAGATATGTACAATCTGCTGCTCAAGGTGCAGGAAGATCTGATAAAAGAGCTGAAGGCCGGCCAGAGATGCTCTGAAACATACAATAACTGCGTGAAAAAACTGGGAAAATACGGAAAAAACTTCATCCACGGCCTTGGGCATGGCGTCGGCCTTGAGATCCATGAGCTTCCTAACCTCAGGCCGTCGTCAAATGAGACCATAGAAGAGGATATTGTGTTCACTATTGAGCCAGGGATCTATTTTAGGGGCAGGTTCGGGATAAGGATCGAAGACACCATCCTGATGGGGAAAAAACCGATTATACTGACTAAAACACCAAAAGATTTATTAAGGATGAGAGATAAATGAACGCTATTAGGTTAGAAAATTAAAAAAGTAAAGGGTGATTGAATGGCAACAAAAGTAGAAAAATGCGGGATAAAGAGGGAGAAAGGATGGCTATACTTCCTTGATAAGAATGGGAACGTAGCAAGAGCAAAGATGGTCAGGGGAAGGAAGAAAGGCAAGCAGAAACAGGAAGTTCTTGTGAGATGCGGCGTCAAGAGACAAGATGGTTACCTCTACTTCATAGACAAGCAGGGAGACGTAGCCATGACAAAGATGGCAAGGAAGTAAATTCCTTGTTTTTTTTTCTTTTTTTATTATTTCTATTTTCTGAGAATTAAGTTGTAAATAGAAAACTTAAGAATAACCCTTCCATTTCCCGTTCTTCATGACAAGCTTGTCATCAAAATAGACCTCTCCGCCGTTCCTCATATCCTTTATCATGTCCCAATGCAGCGCAGATTTGTTCTCCCCGCCCGTCTCCTTGTACGCCCTTCCAAGGGCAAAATGTATTGTGCCGCCGATCTTCTCATCGAAAAGTATCTGCTTGACGAATCTCTTTATCCCATAATTCAGCCCTATGCCGAACTCTCCTATGTAGCTTGCACCAGGGTCCATTTTGATCATTGTGTTGAGGTAATTCTCATTCTTCTCTGCAGTCGCTTTGACAACCTTGCCGTTCCTGAACTCAAGCCTTATGCCATCAACTTCCCTTCCGCCCTTGATTGCGGGGAAAGAATACCTTATGTAGCCATTGACTGAATGCTTGACGGGCTCTGTGAACACCTCACCATCAGGCATGTTCCTTGTGCCGGCGCATTCCTTCGCCTTCTTGCCCTTTATCGAGAATGTAAGGTCAGTGTCCTTGTGTTTTATCCTCACTTTTTTTGTCCTATGCAGGAGATTCACGATCTTCTTCTGCTTCCTGGCCTCTTTTTTCCAGTCAAGCAGGCATGAATTATACACAAAATCCTCAAAATCCTCAAGCGACATCTCTGCATCCTGCGCCAATGCATTCGTTGGGTATTCAAATATGACCCAGTTGTTCTTATTGACTATGTGATCTGATAATTTCCTTGTCACCTTGCTCCTTATGGCCATCTTTTTCGGGTCAATGCCTGATAGCTCTTTCGTGTTCGTTTCTGTGCCGATCGAGATTGACGCCTGCGTGTTCTTCGCTTCATACATCGCTATCTTAGGGAACCTTTTCAGTATGTCATTGCTCGCATACTTGTAATAGACATTTGCATATCCCTCTATCCCCGTCCTCACAAGAGGTATCGCCCCTTTCTTAAGGATTAGCTTTGATATCTCAAGGACCAATGGCTTCGCTTCAGGGCCGCAGCTTATCTCTACTGTGTCACCTTTCTTTATCCTGACAGAATAATTCACGAAGATTTCAGCCAGCTTTTTTGCTCTCGGGTCAGTCATGTTTTTCATCATATCGGGCTTATATTTAAATGTTGCTGTGGTTTTTCCTGCAATCCAAAACAGGCAAAGCTTTATAAAGCAGGACTTTGAAGGGATATTAATGGAAGTTAAAGATAAGGAAGTATTGGACAAGGTAATATCCTCTTATAGCATCGATATAAGCGGTCTTGAGGAGGAAAACAGGGTTTTGAAGCAGACATTGCAGGGCCTCAAGGAAGAATTGAACAGGTTCCAGAAAACGCCGCTGCTCGTGGCTGAAGTCAGGGATGTGCATGGGGAGAACATGGTAGTAAGGCTTCCGAACGGCAACGAATTCTTTGTTGAAAGCTCAATAGGCTGCAAAGACATAACCCCGGGGGATTCTGTCCTTGTCGAGCAGAAAAACCTGACAATAGTCAGGAAGATAGACACGCGAAAGAGGTTCAATGTAGAGAATTTCCTGATCATAGAAAAACCGAGCATCAAATGGGAGAATGTCGGTGGCTTGAAGAAGCAGGAGGAAGAGATAAAAGAGGTAATAGAGCTGCCATTGAAGAATCCTGCATTGTTCAAGAAGATAGGGATACATCCCCCGAAAGGCATACTTCTCTACGGGCCGCCCGGCACAGGGAAGACCCTGCTGGCAAAGGCCGTAGCTGCGTCTACAAACTCCACATTTATAGAGATTGTCGGATCAGAGCTTGTGCAAAAATTCATAGGCGAAGGCGCAAAGCTCGTGAAGGAAGTCTTCCAGCTGGCGAGGGAAAAAGCCCCTTCGATAGTATTCATTGATGAGATGGACGCGATTGCTGCACAAAGGGTGGATATAGGCACTTCTGGCGAAAGGGAAGTGCAGAGGACATTCATGCAGCTATTGGCTGAAATCGACGGTTTCAAGAGCCTGGGCAATGTGAAGATCATTGGATGCACGAACAGGAGGGATATACTTGATCCTGCCGTCACAAGGCCAGGAAGACTGGACAGGCTCATCTATGTGCCATTGCCGGAAAAAGAGGGCATAGAACAGATATTCAAGATCCACACTAAAGACATGAAGATGGGCAGAAGCATAAAGCTTGGCGCTATCTTCAAGCTCATGGAAGGATTTTCTGGAGCAGAGATAAAAGCAGTTGCGACAGAGGCAGGATACTTCGCCATAAGGGCGAAGAGGACAGGGATAACAGAGAAGGACCTGATAGAGGCCATAAAGAAAGTCAAAGAGCACGAGTCAGAAGAAGGCAAGGATTACCTTGGCATGTTTGGATGAATAGGATAATGCGCTACAAAAATGCGCATACAATGAGGTTAAGAGAAAAAGCGCAAATACTTTTTCTTGATAAAATGGAAAAATTCAGAAGATTAGGGATAATAGAGCCTGTTTTGAGGGCTATAAAAGAAGAGGGGTTCGAAGAGCCCAGCGAGATACAAGAGAAAGCAATACCTCTTGTGCTGGAAGGGAAGGATGTTATTGCAGGATCAGCTACCGGTTCAGGGAAAACCCTTGTATTCGGAGCAGGGATAATAAGGGATGTTGAGAAGGGCAAAGGCATACAGGCATTGGTATTGACCCCTACAAGGGAGCTTGCTGAGCAGGTTGCTGTTGCATTGAGGAGATTCTCAAAGCATAAGCCTTTGAACATAACCATGGTCTATGGTGGGGTTTCGATAAACCCCCAGATTGATGCTTTGAGGGCTGCTGATGTAGTTGTAGGCACGCCAGGAAGGATATTGGACCATATGGAAAGGAGGACGATAAACTTCAATCATGTGAAGATCCTTGTCCTTGATGAGGCAGACAGGATGTTTGACATGGGATTCAGGGATGATGTTGAAAGGATAATAAGGGTATGCCCTAAACCCAGGCAGACTTTGCTGTTCTCTGCGACATTGTCAGAAGAGGGGTCTAGGCTGGCTGACAAGCATATGAAAAATCCTGTTGAAGTAGCTGCCGAGACATATGTTGATCCTTCAAAACTCAGGCAAGTTTACTATGATGTCCCGAACAACATGAAATTCTCCTTGCTTGTGCATCTGCTTAGGAATGAGCATGCCGGCCTGGTCATGATCTTCTGCAACACGAGGCAGACGACTGATTTTGTCGCAAAAAACCTTAAGCATAACGAGGTGCCTGCACAGGCGATCCATGGCGGATTCTCCCAGGGCAAGAGGAGCAGGACAATGGAGCAGTTCCATTCAAAGGATGTGTATGTCCTGGTATGCACTGATGTCGCTGCAAGAGGCCTTGACATAAAAGGGGTCTCACATGTGTACAATTATGACACGCCGAAGGACAGCAAGCAGTATATCCACAGGATAGGAAGGACTGCACGGGCAGGAAAGGAAGGGATTGCTGTAACCTTGCTTTCAGACAGGGATTATGAGAACTTTGACAGGGTATTGAGGGACAATGCTGTTGAGATAGCAAGGGAAGAAGTGCCCCAGATCGAGAGGGTAAGGATGGACATCGGGGACAGAGGCAGAGGTAATTTCCGCGGAGGCAGGGACAGGGATTTCAGGCCTGGCCAAGGGCATGGCGGCCATGGAGGGAGGCAGAGAAACTATCCTCGGCAGGAAAGGAATGAGCATGGCAACCGTGGACCAAGAAACAGCGGAAGGGCAAGGTATAATGTATAGGGGCATGCTCCGGGATTAAATAAATTGCCATTATATTTTTTTATATTTTATTTAGGTTCTCTTCTTATATCTTCCTTCTCATCTCGACATGATAATCGAAGAAACCCCATCTCCCGTAGATCTTGTGGGCGTGAGCATTCTGAGGATAGACGCAGATTGATGCATATCTTATTCCTTTCTTCCTGAACCAACTTATCGCAATGTCTTTCAGCCTAGAGCTTATCTTTCTGTTCCTGTAAGGTTTTTTCAGGTACAGGTCGCTTATATAGCCTAATCTTCTGAGTTTGAATATGGGGTTGTTCTTTTTTATGAGAATAAATAAGTAACCTACGAGCTTTCCTTTATCCTCAACGACAAAAACATCTCCGTCTTTGGATTTTATGTTTTTTCTTATGTACTTGCTGAATAGGGCATTTGCGTTCTTCCTTATTGCAAGATGCGGCTTGAGTTTTTTGTTTTTCCTGAAAACTATTTCGGAGTGATCATTCATGAAATCATCAGACAGGCCGATTATTGCCTGTACATCCTTCAGGACAGCTTTCCTTATCTTCATTTTTTCATATCTTTTTTACATCAATTCCTGTATCAACCGTCTTCCCTTTTATGGTGCAAAAAACTCTCCCTTTTGTGACATGATAAGCAGCATCGCTTCCCATCCTTGTTTTCATCTCATCCTCATTGATGAGCTTATCATCGAAATGAGCCCTGATTATCTTCACTATAACGACCACCGAATCACCGACATCCTCAAAAATGCCATGAAGAACGCACTCATAATTCACAATAGCCTCATCAATCATCGGTGCCTTGACTTTTTCTGCTTCTATGGGAGTAAGGCCTGCCTTCTCAAATTCAGATATGCCATAAGGATAAGGTTTCCCCGATATTGAGATCTTATCAGCAATGCCTATCGGGATCAGAGAGATGACGCATTCTTTTGTTTCCCTAAGATTTTTCAGTGAGTCTCTCTTCTTGTCCATGCCAATTGTCATAAAATTGCCATAAAGCTTTGAGAACTCGCAGTAAGGGGCAGAATTCATGCTCCCATCTTTGCCTCTTGTCGAGACCATGACGCAAAGCCTCGGCGGCAGCAAAAGGAATGATCTTTCTATCTTCTCTTTATTTTCCATCTTTATCAGCTTCTGAAAGGATTTGCACACAGCTCAGCAGTTACTTCCGTATCCCTTTGAAGAGACTGGTGTTCACTTAATCATCGCTGTGTTGTGCTTCCCGGCTATCGCCACCATAAAGATAGGCCTGTTATTTTATAAGGTTTTCTATAATAGGCCTATTGCAATCCCGGGGCAAAGTTTTTAAAATTGGTGTTTTTCGCTGGACATATGGAAGAGAATAGAGTTGTTCAGGTCCTCAAAGAGATAGGATTTACGCCTCTGTCATGGGGTGAATATCTTAATTCAGTCAAGGGAGAGTTAAAGAAGCGCAATAAAAGCAGGGACTTCAGTAAAATGAAGCCGAATGCATTGAATAGGCTTGTGCAAGGCATGGCTGCTGCCCGGCCTGAATTTTTTGAGAGGCACATAAGGGTGAATCATCCTAATCTGTTCATCAAAAACTTAAAGGGAGTAGTTGATGCTATTGAGGATTATAAACGGGAGAATAGGCCGGATGATATCTGGTTCCTGGAATGCGGGTGCGGTGTTGCATTATTCCTTGCTGCGCTCGGCAAACTATACCGCAATGAAGATATCTTATTCCAAGGGTATGAATCAAATGGAGCATTCTTGAGATATTCCCTGGATAGGGTAGCAAGAGAAAAGCTTGAAGAGAAAGTTCAGATCAACCCATCCCAATTGACACATGACAAGATAAAGCTGCATTATTCAGAGGGCGATTTCGATATAGTGGTATGTCATGGCAGTTTGGAGCTTAATGATAACAAGAGCTTAAGGTCGATCCTCAGCATGGTGGGCGAGAAAGGGGTTTTCATTTTTTATGGCCTGGAAAAGATGAAAGAAGGCCCTATAAGGGCAAAAATCGAGGCAGAGGGCTTCAATTGCAGGTATTTCTCATCAACGCCTTTCGAGAAAAAACCATTGGAATATGTTGTTGCAAAATTCCAGAGGGATTCATGATATCCCCTTCCTTCTTCATAAAACCCTGAAATCTACAACTGCCCTGTACTTCCTCGGCCCGTACATCCCGCACTTTCTCCAGCCTACAACCTTAAATTTCTTCCTGGCTTTCCTGCAGGCCTTCTCTATCTTCTCGACGGCCTTGCCTGGAAGATCGTCCTCGTGCTCAAAATCATAGAAATGTACAATGCCTTTTTTCTTTATCACCTTCAATGCCACGCCCAGGAAATCCTCAGCAGACTTCGGCAAAGGCATCAATACCCTGTCAAACCTCTTCTTCAGTCTTGGGACAACCTTCCTGACATCACCTAAGAAAACCTTTGCATTAATTATCTTATTCAACGCAATGTTTTTCTCTGCATATCTGTGCGCAATAGGATTTATCTCGATGCCATAGACCTCTCTTGCCTGTGTGTTCTTCGCTATGACACAGACATAGGGCCCGCAGCCTGAGAACATCACAAGCACGGATTCCCCTCTCTTGACAAGGTCCGATATCCTCTTCCTTTCCGTGGAAAGTCGTGGGGAGAAATAAACTTTCTCGACATTGAGCAGAAGCCTGACATTGTTCTCCTTGTATTCTGTCTCTTTTGTTTTTTTGCCTGCGATGACCTTCAGTTTCTGCAGCCTGAACTCACCTGAGTGTATCCCTACTTTCTTCGCTACCGTCGTTATGTTGTGGTGTATTTTCATCAGCGCTTCTGCTATCAGCCCCTCTTTTTTGACAAGTCCAGGAGGAATCTCTATTATCGCGATGCTGCCGACAGTGTCAAAGCCCGTCTTGAGCGCCGAAATCTCCTTCTCGTCCAGCTTTTCCTGCAATAAATCCCTTATTTTCATAAAACACCAGGATTGACTATCTCATCTCTTTTTCATCTCTTGCCGAAGAAATCCCCTAATCCTTTCTGAGTCTTCTTCTCTTTTTCCTTGCCAAGCTTTTCAAGGGAATCCTCCACCCTTTTCAGCGAGAAATCATGCTCGTCGCATAACAGCCTGATCAATCTTTCCCTGTCAGGCTCTTTCCATTCCAGATCGTAACTGTCTGTCACTGGCATCTTCTTTATTGTATCGAATACGTCCTCCCATGGGAGATCAAAATGCTCCTTCCATTTCACCTCACTGAAGAGCTTGCTGAAATCCTTATGCTCTTTCACGAGCTTAAGGGCATTCTTCGGGCCTATCCCTTTTATGCCATTAGGGTTATAATCTGTTCCCATGAGCATGCATAAGGCGATCAGCTGATCCTGCGTGATACCAAGGTTCCTTAGGTTTTCCTCAAGGTCGATAAGCTCTGGTTTCACCTCTACAAATGCCATCTTGCCCGGCAATTTCCTCCTTTCTGAGACAGTAAGGTTCCTTATGAGCCTTGGGACCCCGAACATCATGCAGTCAAAATCCTGGCTTATCTCCGCATATGCATGCCCTTGGCGGACTATATGGGCTGCTTGGGCTTCTCCTTCTGAAGGGGCCTGTATGACGGGCATCCCCATCGCCTTGATCAGCTTCTTTGCATCCTCAACCATCTCTGGGGTCAATCTCGAGGTCCTTGCAGCATATTTCTTCATCGCTTCCACATCTTCCTCTTCTTTCGCCTTCTCATATTCCTTGGCGGCCTCTTCCTTGATGCTCCTCCTCCTTTGCCTTTCCCTTTCCTTCAGCAAAGGGGCCTTTCCGTCGAAAACAAAGGCCAGTTTGACCCCTCTCTGCATAAGATTCATGCTCCTGCTGAACAGCCCAGTGAGATGGGATGTCACATTCCCTTTGGAATCAGTCAGCAGAGAGCCATCCTTCATCCTTATCGTCGTTAGGAACTGGTACATCACATTATAAGAATCCACTACAAGCCTCTTTCCGGCCATATCCTCGATAGAAATCTCTTTTTTGAGCGTTATTTCCTTCAGCTTGGTTCCCATAAAGAAAAAAGAAAGATAAAGAAAATATAAAGTTTATTGTTTTATTAGCCGGGGATGCTGATTATCTGCCTATTTTATCTTTATTGTGAGCAGATCGCCGTCATCATTGTACCTGTCCCAGAACCTTGGTGAAGACTCGTACTCGACTAAGACCTCAAAGGTGTAGCTTCCTGGAACAGTCTTGCTGGAAGTTGATATCTCCGGCCCGACTTCGATTATGAGAGGGACAACCCTTGATTCCCCTGCCTTGAGCTGGATCGTATCAAACCTGTTTCTTGCAAGCCAGTTATCTATTGTCGCATCAGTATGGATGAGATTTGAGATGCCTGGTGATTTTGCATCATCAAGATTAGGCTTGAGCCTGAAGTTGTTTGTTGTTGGGTTCCCGTTCTTTATGCCCACTCCGAACGTATAGACATCTCCGACATTCAGATATTTCATTGACGTCGATACTGCGACTCTCTCGCCTGTTTTCATCTTATCCTCGGCAAGCTTCTGCTCTTGTGCAGATAAGGTTGTCACCATAAGGCCTTGTGGCTGTGTTGTCTGTGTGCCTGAACCCTGTGTTGCTGTTGAACCGCTGGCTCCTGTGCCAGTGCCTCCTGCGCCATTGCCAGAAATGACCTGCTGGTCATCTTTCCCGCTGCAACCCGCCAAAAGCAGGCTTAAAACAGCCAAAAGAACAAATAATCTTTTCATTTTATACCCCCATTTTGACTTTTTTTATATGATATACTAAACCCCGTTTAGGGTTGGTTTTTTATATATTTTGTGTTTTTAAGAAGATCATTTAATCAGAATCGTCAAATAAGCAGAATAAACAGATACCCTATAATGCAACCTATGCTGAGAAAAGGCATTGCAGGGTAGAACCTGTCTTCCTTTGATCTTAAAAGAAGCATAAGCAGTGCCAAGCTCACAAAAAGAGGGATTATTAATGTCTTGGCAAAACCCATAAAAACTGTTGTTTTGAGCATGAGGCCTTTCATGACGACGCCTGCAAAAAGCAAAGGAAACCCAATATCCCCTCCGCCGAGTATGGCGCTCTTAATCCCTGGTTTTTGTGCCCCTGATGCATGTCCGCTCTTTGGCAGCCTTGAGGTCTTTGCAGCAATCTTGCCTGAACTCCCTGAACTTGTTGTTTTTTCTACTGTTTTTGACCTGTAGGGGATTAACAGGCCGGCAAAAAGCTTCGATTCTGACTGGAATTTGGCCATCTTTACCATATGCTTCGAATGCCAGACTGCATACATATCATACAGTGATATCAATATCAGCAGGATAATCACTGCAGACAGGTCCATTATGGGCACGAGTATTGCAGCAAGGCCTCCATATACGAGAGTCTCGGTAAGATTATGTATGTAGACATTCGGCTTGTAGATCTTCAGGAAAGCCAGCGCAAATGCCGCGAAAAGGGCAACATATCTGTTGATGAATGCTGAGATGGATATCGTAAGGCATATCAGGACCGCCAGGAAGAACCACAGCTTCCACAGCCTGTACGCTTTAGTCTTGATCAGGAGGAATACGAGCAGCGTGCCAATTATTATCGCAGCAAATATGTACATGAATGAGCTGGATTCCTTGACATCAGGCCGTTGGATATCCAGCGGCAGATCGACCCATGTCACATTGCCTGTCTGCTCGGTGGTCTTGTGGTCTATGTAGCTGTTCGTGACGAGCAACCCTATGACCTGCGAGAAAAAGAATAATAATACAAGAATTAGGGTTATCCTGAGTGTGTGCTTCATAGCACGGAAAAAATGAGGAAGTTATTTAAATGTATTGTTTATGCCATGGTGGGATTATGAAGTTCGCACATAATATAAGCGTGAAGGTGTTCTGCAAACCAGAGGACGATGAATCTGAGGTAAAGAGATCGCTCACATCGTTGTTCCCTTTTGATCTGGAAAAAGAGAAGGTCATTCTGGACGAGCAGAATGCCGCTGGTTTCAATGACAGGAAGATAACTATATTCGAGATAAGGATAAGAAAAGACAGCCAGATGAACCCTTTCCTGAAAGGCCTCAAGAAAAATCTTGGAGGTGTTTGCGAAACTATTGCAAATGAGGCAGAATCCAGGGTAGATGATGAATTCTATTTCTTCATAAGGCTGGATAAGGATAAGCTGATGAAAGAAGGAGAGTATTACCTCACTGATTCGGGCAACTGCTTCCATATCAGGATCAGCCTTGCTGTGTTCCCGAAAAAAAAGGAGAATGCGATCTCCCTAGTGAAGGGGTTCTTTAAAACTTTTTGACGCCGTAGTATAAG